>JAFDED010000009.1 GCA_019310535.1 Deltaproteobacteria bacterium | reverse complement strand
AGGGCTGATTCCAAACTCTTGAATAATGGGCAATAATATGGGGACTAGAAGCACAAGCATCGCGATCACGCCCACAAACATACCCAAAAACAGAAGAAACACATCGATAAGCAACAACACTAGAATCCAACTGTCAGTCAGAGATAGTAAAGCTTGGGCCAATTTTTGAGGGATCTGGTTTACAGTGAGAATCTCCCCGAACATAATAGTGTTGAAAAGAAGTATGAAGGCGATCCCGGTCAATTTGGCCGTCAGCATCAGCGATTCCAGAACATCTTTCAACTTCAGGTGACGATAAATTAAAAATCCCACCAATAAGGAGTAATTAATGGCCACAATAGAAGCCTCGGTGGGTGTAAAAACTCCGCTGTATATGCCTCCGAGAATGATAACCGGAGCCAATAAAGCCCATTTGGCTTCTTCGACGCTCTTTAAAATATTTTTCAGTTTTATCTCACGGCCGGTTGAACGATATTTCAACGTGCGGGCGTGGAAATAATTTGCACCGCCCAATAAAAAAGCCAGCAATATACCTGGTATAAATCCCGCAAGGAATAACTGTGTGATGGAAACCTCTCCAATGACACCATAAATTATGAGAGGAATGCTGGGAGGGATGATGACGCCCAGGCCGCCGGAACAGGCCACTACTGCACCAGCGTAAGCTGGGTCGTAGTTCTCCTTCTTCATGGCTGGGACCATGATGGAACCTATGGCCGCAGTGGTTGCCGGTCCAGAGCCGGTAAGGGCGGCAAAAAATGCACAGGCAATGATTGCCACCCAAGCCAATCCGCCGTACATGCTGCCAACCATTGAATTGGCTAGATTGGTAAGACGCACCGCTAAGCCGCCTCTATCCATTAAAGTACCCGCCAAAATAAAGCAGGGAACAGCGATAAGCGGGTAGCTGTCTACAGAGGTATATACTAATTGCACCATGCCCTGGAGAGATTCGCCCTGAATTAACAAGCCGACGATTGAGGCAATACCTGCAGAGATCGCCACCGGCATACCCAAAATCGCGCAAAGAAAAAAAATGCCGAACATAATCAGAACAAGACTCATGGTTTGATTCCCCGCAGAGATCTATAGAGCGGTCCCACTCTCCCCGGCTTTCCCGTTTTCCTTCTTCCTGAATTCAAGATAGTGAACCTGAACCAAGCGAACGATCATCAGGATGAAAAGCAATGGAATAATCATATAAACCCAGACCATCGACACTCCCAATGATGGAGAGAGAAACTTGAAGCGGAACATGGATTTGATGAATTTGACACTCTCCCACAACAGCAATACGCTGTAACAGAGCCATAAAACATCCGAAAAAAACAATATCTTATTATAGAACCTTGGAAAGAAATACTTTAGATGAGCAACCACCCTCACGTGCTCTTTGGATCTCACCGCCATGCTGACACCCAGATAAACAAACCACACATAAGTGAAGCGCGATACCTCCTCACTCCATGTAAGAGAGGCGTTCAATACGTACCTAAAAAAGACTTGAAGACTTAAGAGAATGATAGTAATAGCAAGGGCAACAACTGCAACGTAACCGTCCATGTTGTCCATTAATTTTAATAGTGTTCTCATTTTACTTTTCAATTTGCCGCCAGTAGATGAAAAAAGAGACCCGGTACCTTTCCCGAGGAAATGAAATCGGGCCTCTGTCCTGAATTTCTTTCATATTCCGCATTCAACCTTAATCAATCTTATGTCCAATAATATACTCCCGCATTGCGGTTTATTTCTTCATATATTCTAAAGCTAAATCGGCATTAGCCTTACCACCGACCTTATCATAGAACTGAGGCCATGTGGCTCGTGCACGTTTTATCCATTCCTCACCATCCTTAGGCACACAAATCGACATCCCTTTCTTCATCAGCTTGGCTTTAGCTATATCGCGATTCTCCTCCACCCATTTCTGCTGATATAAAGCGGCATCAATAGCAGCCTTTTCCAATGTTTTCCGAATATCGGGGGATAAACCTTGATAATACCTCTCTGAAATTACTATAGGCCCGCTCCATTGTAAGTATTGGATCTCGGTAATATACTTTTGCACCTCATAGAACTTGTTTGCATGAATGGATATATAGGGGTTATCCTGTCCGTCGATGACCTGTTGCTGGAGGGCAGTAAAGACCTCGGACCAGGCCATTGGAACCGGGTTGATCCCCCAGGACTTGTAAGCAGCTATCATTAAAGCATTTTTTGGAACACGAATTTTCAACCCTTTGAGATCTTCCAGAGAACACACAGGTCTCTTGGAATTGGTGAGATGCCTGAAACCGCCGGTAATATACCCCAGGGCTCTTATCCCTGCCTCCTTGATGAGCTTTTCGTTAAGGACTTCAACAAAGGGGCCGTTGATCAGCTTGTAGACATCATCAAGGCTTGTAAAAAGGTAAGGAAGGGTAAGAACACCTACGGAGGGTGCGAAAGGGGCCAAGTTGTTAGAGCCACCAACAACTATCCAATCATCCTGAAAACGGACTTTCTGGAATAAAGTTTGATCAGTTCCCAGTTGGCGGGCAGGGAATTCCCTAATTTCTATTTCATTGTTGGAGTACTTGGCTGCCAGCTCAACAAACTTGAAGCCGAAATTGTGAATAAACCCTTTCTTTGTGGCAGCGCCGCCGTGAGGTAATTTTATCACCAGTTTCGCTGCTGCTTCATGACTCAGTGGGCCAGCTAACGTAAGAATTGCAAGCACGATCATAGCCCACACAACTTTTGCTCTTTTTGTCATGGTAACCTCCTTTTCTGTCTCTAAATAAAACAGTATGAACGAAAAATCCTGTTTCCGTGTAATTTAATGTATTGCCTCCTTTCAGTTTAAAAAATACTTCTCTATCATAAAAACTCAAGACAGGTCAACGTATAAAAAAATGCTTTTTCGTATCTATAAGGATTCATGTTCTTATTGGATAGGCACCGAACTCAATGACCGTTTCAAACATCCTGAGAATATTTTCCGGCGGCACCTGTGGCTGGATATTGTGAACCTGGTTGAATACAAAACCTCCACCCGGGGCCATTGCCAAAATCCTCTTTTTGACCTCTTCTTCGACATCATCCGGAGTCCCGAAAATAAGCACCCTCTGGGTATCGCAACCCCCGCCCCAGAAGGTCAGATCTTTTCCGAACTCCGATTTTAATTCTTTTGGATCCATATCCTTAGCTGACACCTGAACTGGGTTAAGGATGTCGACTCCCATTCCAATGAAATCAGGGATCAATTTACGAACAGACCCGCAGGTATGGTAAAATAAAAAAGCTTTTGTCTTGTTCTTGATGAACTGCCATACCCTCTTCTGTGCTGGTTTAATGAGCTTCCGATAAAGCTCCGGAGAGATCATCAGGCCATTTTGAATCCCCAAATCGTCTGAGACACTCGCCACCTGTATGTACTCTCCAACCTCATCCAGGACATGATCCCAGAGGGAGATCTGGTAGTCGGCAACTCGGTGCAAAAGGGCCTCTGCAAACTCTTGGTTCAAAACAAGATCCAAGAGAAAGTTCTCCAGTCCACGAAGATTCCATGCCTGCCCAAAGACCCCGGAGCCTAACACATCCATAACAATGGCGTATTCTGTCTTCTCATACAGCTCCTTAGCCCTTACTCTGAGACCCTGGATTCTCGCGGGGTCATCCGGATCAGGCCATTGGTAGCTTTTTAATGCATCAATAGTCGGCTCCTTAATGGGGTGATCTACCATGTCCCAATAATGACTGGAAGGAGGTTTTTTCCACCTGATACCCCAGAAATCCACATATGAGTTATCTTTCTCGATTTTGGGCTTAAACCCTCCCGGGGGTTTTATCCGAATGTACCTCGTGTCCACATTGAATCTCTCAAGAATCGGTTCATCTACCTCTACATGATCCCTCACAAATGTTTTTGTTTCGCCTTCAAAACCAAGAAGTATTTTTAGCTTGTTGTATGCTTCCACCTCGATCCCGGTTGAAGTTCCACCGAGATCGATGGGGACACGGTCAGGCTCTCCATGCTTAAGAACTGTAAGAATCCTTTCCCTGGGATTCATGTTCTTATTTCTCCTTCCTAAGTCCCCATTCTCATTGAGGTTTACTTTTTCATATACTCAATAGCCATGTCTATGACCTGCTTGCCGCCAACTTTGTCATAGAATTTGGGCCATGTACCACGCGCACGTTTTATCCATTCTTCCTCATCCTCTGGAACACATATGGACATCCCTTCTTTTATGAGCCCAGCCTTGGCTGTATCCCGATTTCCCGCCGCCCATTTTTGCTGGACCAGTGCGGCGTCCATGGCGGCCTTTTGCAGAGTTTTCTGAACATCGGGGGACAGGCTTTGATAAAACTTTTCGCCAATTGCCACAGGTCCGGTAAATTGGAAGTAATGGATCTCAGTGATATGCTTTTGAACCTCGTAGAACTTATTGGCATAAATGGAAATATATGGATTATCCTGTCCGTCGATGACCCGCTGCTGGAGAGCAGTGAAAACCTCGGACCATGCCATGGGAATGGGGTTGATTCCCCACGATTTATATGCAGCAATCATTAAAGGATTTTTTGGAACGCGTATTTTCAGGCCCTGAAGCTCATCAAGAGTGCAAACGGGTTTCTTGGAATTGCTGAGTACCCGAAATCCCATGGTGACATATGCCAGAACCCTAGCCCCCGACTCCTTAATTATCCTCTCATTAAGAACTTCTCTAAAGGGACCGTTAATTAGCTTTAAGACCTCTTCCGTACTCGTGAAAAGGTAAGGGAGAGTAAAGACACCCACGGATGGTGCGAAAGGAGCCATGTTGTTAACAGCTCCTAAGGCCATCATGTTATCCTGAAGCCGGATTTTTTGGAATAGGGTTTGCTCGGTCCCCAATTGGTTGGCAGGAAATTCTCTGACTTCTATTTCATTATTGGAGTAATCGGCAGCAATTTTAATAAATGGTATGGCAAAATTGTGAAATCCACCTCGCTCTGAGGCCGCGCCACCATGGCCAAATTTGATTACGAGTTTCTTCGCCATGGCTTGCTGGACAAGAGGACCGGACAGGGTAAAAACGGCAATGATAATTACAGCCCACATAACCTTTGCTCTTTTTGTCATAATAGACCTCCTTTAATGGATCATAATTTGATCATATCCTGCACATCGCATCGTGCTGAAAAGCGAACAAGTGTTTGTATACTTGATCGGCTCCCGAACTCTAATACAACCTATGAAACCTCTATTCTTATAGGTTATTACACAAGCTCAAGCCCCAGTTCAACAAGGGCGAGATGCAACTCCCGGCGGTGGGTTTTCCCCAAAGGTTGCAAGGGGAGTCTCAGGTAGCCACCGGCCAGCCCGACCATATCCATGGCGGCTTTTAAAACTATTGGAGGCTGGGCGGGAATTCGGGCTTGGAGACTGCGGTAGGCCTGGAATTTTTGATTGATTTCCTGCACTGTTTCCTGGTCCTTCTCGACGATGGCCCTGGTCCATCTCTGGATAAGATCGGGCGCGAAAAGCACGGAGCTTGACATGTAACCCGGGCTGCCGAGAGGAAGAGTATAGGGAGCATACGCTTCAGCGCCTTCAATCACCCCAATAATGTCTCCCAGCTCCCGGAGCATTTCCAGGCGCTTGTCAAGGCCCGTCGGGGCGTGCTTCATCCCCACTATTTGAGGGATTTCTTCAGCGAGCCGTCTTATGAAGGCCACATCCATGTAGAAATTAAAACGGGCGGCAAGGTTGTAAATGACGATCCCGACCTCAACTTCATCGGCTAATGCTTTGAACCACTGAAAGATTCCCTCAGGCTCGGGGTGGAAATAATAGGAGGGGGGCGCTACATTAATGGCGTCAGCTCCGAGCTCCTGGCAGTAATGAGCCATTTCCGCCGTTCTTTTCAGACAGCCGTCGCCGTTAAGAACGACGGCTGCAACCGGCACTTTCCCGCGCCCTTCTTCAAGGGTAATCCTGGTCACTCTTTTTCTTTCGTCATCGGTCATATACAGTGATTCGCCATACGTTCCGCAAGCCTGGAGCCCGATCGGATATTCGGATGTGCTCTTATCAATATACGCTTGAACGTTTTTTCGGAGGCCGATTTCATCGACTTCCCCGTTTTCTTTAAAAGGTGTAGTAAGGGTCGCCCAGCACACGTTGCGAGCCAACCGGCGATAGTCTTCCTTGTAGTTTCTCGTCATGCTAATCCTCTTTCCGATCCTGGGAGCCGCTGTCGGATTTTGGTAATGTCTGGACGCTTATCCTGTCCGGCTCCGCTGATTCAAGCGTGCGAATGTCTACCACGAATGGTAAAGCGCTTTGAAATGCCTGCTTGAAAGCTTCATCCAGATGGATTCCGTCCTCGACTCTGAACCCGTCGCATCCGAAAGCCTGTGCCACTTTTGCGAAATTAATGTCGGTAAAATCCACGGAAATGAACCGGGAGCCATAAAGGTTCCTTTGATTAGCTTTGACGTATTCCAAATTTTTATTGTTCATGATGCACGCAATAATGGGAGTACCTATACGTTTTGCTGTTTCCAGTTCCTGCAGTGTCATGGCAAAACCGCCGTCTCCGCAAAGCGCGACAACCTTGCGATCCGGGCAGGCAAGTTTCGCCCCGATTGCTGCGGGCAGTGAAAAGCCCATCACCCCGAATCCGCGCGGACCCATGTAGGTCCTTCCGGGCGAGTTGACCTCGAAGTATTGTCCGCCCCAGATCTGATTGAATCCCGAATCGCATATAATGATATCGTCAGGCCCCATGTAATGCCGGAGACCTCTGATCACCTGTAAAGGATGAACAGGCGAGGAGTTCTTTTTTGCCAGGGAGCTTTCAATACCCTTCTCCGCAAGCCATTTACGACGCACCTCCTCGATCTCGCTCTCTCGATAAAATTTCCTCTTGCTCTCATCTTTTTTGTTTTCCAAAAGCCCTATCATGACGGACAAAACGCTCCTCGCGTCCCCCACAAGTCCCCTCTTTACGTAATAGTTTTTTCCGATTTCTTCAGGATCGATATCCACCTGGACAATGGGCACGCCCGGCCTGGGGATATTCCAGCCTGCCGTGTCTATGTTTGTAAACCTTGTTCCCACGGCCAGTATGAAATCGGAATCCTGTACCCGATCGTTGGTCTCAGGCCTGCCAAGAAGCCCGAATGGTCCCAGGCACAGCGGATGGTTCTCGGGCACGGAACCCTTCCCCATGAAAGTGGTAACAACAGGGACTCGGAGGGTTTCAGCCAGCTCTTGCACTTGAGGCCAGGCACCCGAGGAGATAACGCCTCCTCCACACATCAGGATCGGCTTCCTGGAGTTCATGAACATGTCCAGCGCTTCAACGATTTCTTCTTCAGGCGGCAAAACCCGTACGGCGGGAAACTGGCCGAACTTCTCGTGAACCCGAAAGTCCTCCTCCGTAAAATCAGCCTCGCCCTTCAGAATGTCAAGGGGAATGCTTAAAAATATCGGCCCTGGTTTCCCGGTGGTCGCGATTTGAAAAGCCCTCTTCATAATCTCCGGTATCCTGGAGGTCGCGTCCACCCGGAAGGCAAATTTGGTAATGGGTTTAAAGACTTCCAACTGCTGGATTTCCTGGAGGCAGCCCCGGCCGCGCCAGTCGGATCGAATCTCAGACGCAAGGGCGAGCACTGGGATGGAAGAGGTAAATGCCTCTGCTATTCCTGAAATCAAGTTCGTTGCCCCCGGTCCCACGGTGGCGTCGCAGACACCCACTTTCCCGCTGGCTCGCGCGTAGGCATCCGCCATATGAGCCGCGGCTTGTTCATGTCGGACGAGGATGTGCCTGATATCTGAATTTCTGTAAATGGCATCATGTATGTGAGTCTGGTCCCCTGGCAAGCCGAACATGTATTGGACATGAAAGCGCTTGAGAATTTCCACAATGGCCTCGCCGCCGGTAAATTTCATGTTTTTCTCCTATCAACCCATAAAAAGCCCGCCGTTTACCTCAATGGCTGTACCCGTAATATAATCCGACAGATCAGAAGTTAAAAAGACAACCACTTTCGCCACATCCTCCGGAAGCCCCAATCTTCCCGCAGGAATCCTTTCAATATAGGATTGGTTCACCTCATCCGGCACGTCATGAATCATAGGAGTGTCAATCCGCCCGGGGTTGATCGCGTTTACATTAATACCAAATTGTGCGACTTCTTTCGCCAGGACTTTTGTAAGTCCGAGGACACCGGACTTGCTCACTACATAGTGCACAGGGGCCACATATCCTCCGGTGCGCACCGCCAGAGAATCTATATTAATGATCCTTCCGCCGCCTTTTTCCTTCATGGCCGGCACCACCAGTTTGGAACAATAAAAATAAGACGTCAGGTTCACCGCCATGACTCTATTCCACTGTTCCAGGGGCATTTCCCATGTATTGTAGGCCTTTCCGGCGGTATCCTTTTTTGGAGAAATACCCACATTATTAACGAGTATATCCGGGGCATCATCTGATTCGATCAGCGGTTTAAGATGACGATCAATTTCTTGTGTATCGCCCAAATCCATCTGCAAACAAACGACACCATCATGTCTTTTTGCCAGTTCCAATCCTGTTTCAATATTCAGATCACAGAGGATGACTTTTGTATTTAATTTCAGGAATTCCCTTGCGATAGCCGTTCCTATTCCGCCACATCCTCCGGTGATCAACACTCTATTTCCTCGAATTTCCATTCATTCCCCCCAGACCCTACTGAAAAATTTGGATTTTCATTGATAGCACGGTAATTTTCCAATGTCAAGAAATATTTGATTTATTAAATATATTAAATAAATAACGAAATAATAACATGGTAAATTAATTTAAATTTATATTCAATGGATTTAAAAGATATGATATAAGCTCTGTACTGTCTCCGACTGACCGAGGCACGTGAGTAATGTAATCTTCTTGGATGAAATCCTGGAGAATGTTCGAGAGAGCAGATGGTAAGAAGCACTGGGTGCCCTCATCCGCAAGGTTGAGAGCCGATAGCCTGTTGCAGTATCAAAGGTTTGCGGGCCTGCTGCGGTTTGACCTCCGCCGTTTATCCCCATAAAACGAGCCCGGCGGGTAGTACGAGCTCAAACCTGCATGAATAATCCATCTCCCAAAAGGTGCGCAGGTGTAAAATATAAGTGCAAAGCATCTGAAATTGGCTGCGTGGTGCAAACTTGACCCGGCCAGTTACTTGCCGTCATTTAAGTGGTGAATTATTAAAAAACTGCGCCAAAAATGTTTCTCCAGCTCCGCGTAAACCCACGAAAGGGTCATATCCTTTATGCTTGATTGTCGGCTTTTGAACATTTGGAGGGGCCATCTCGTCGAGGGTTTCACGAATGCCCGCTGACAAGGTTGCTGCGAGATCATCGGTATACCCTATCACGTTAATGAGTTCCAGATCCAGCAGTTTCATCAGGTTCAAGACTCCTACCCCCACTTTATTACCCGCTTCAAAAACAACGCGAATACACAATTTATCTCCTTTGCCGATCGCTTCGCTCACCATATCCAGGTTGATTTCCGAATAACCTCCAAGAATGGAACCTTCTGATTCTGCAAGCCGGCTGATTTCGCTGATTATAAAAGATTCTGACACATAGTTTCCCAGACACCCTCGCTGCCCGCATCGGCAGGGAGATCCCCGGAAATCGATTATCATGTGTCCAAACTTGAGATGGCGTGTCGGATCTGAAAAAAAGAGTTGATCTTTCTGGACGGCTGCCGCTCCGATCTCGGAGCGCCACAAAATTGTAAGCTGATTGGAGATTCCTCTCCCTCCTCCAAAACGATACTCGGCCATTGCATAAGTAATCTGGTTGTGTTGGAAAATGACGGGAAGACCAAAAAAATTCTCCACTGTTCTTGGTAAAGCGCTTCGATATAAACCCTTTTGATGCGAATAAAAAATCCCTTCTTTTGTTGTCAGGTCCACCACACCCGGCGCAACGAAGCCGATTCCTAAGATTTTTTCCCGATCAAGCCCGGATTCTACGATGACGTCGTGAATAAAATCAGTGATCTTGCTGGCCAAACCGTCCTGATTACCAGTTAAAGATCCAATGGGACACCGGGTGTTTTTATAGATGACTATATTACCTGAAAAATCAAGCAAACCCACTGCGATCCACCAATTCCAAAACTCAACACCAATCACATAAGCATATGTTGAGTTTATGTACCATCGCTCCGGGTTGCGACCGCGCTCTCCGTTAGTTGTCTGAGTTTTACGGCAAACGAGAAATCCTTGTTTGTGAAGCTTTGAAAGAATATTATATGAATTCGCCCTCTTTAAAGAAAGTGCATTAACGATCTCTGAGGTAGTCTTTCCCGGATCAAACCGCAGATAATTGATGATAAATTTTTCTTTCGGATTGAGCTCAATCATCATGTTTTTCATATCTATCGCCACATTGACACCCCGATGGATTCTACACGTGTATAAACAAAAAAAGTACTGAGATATATTATAGTCAATTTTCAAAATAATGGAAATATTTTAACGATCTATTGTGATATAAAACACAGGTAACTCTTAAACTCATCTTCGACAGTTGAAAAATTCATAGAATTATCGACTTTGATCAGCAACATATTGATCAACGATAGTACAGTCAAATCGCCGCCAATTATAGATGAAAAATGTTGTCGGGGTGGCCCGGACGACAAGTCGTCCGGGTCGCGAAGCGACAAGAGATGTTGCCCGGTGCACCTCGCGCCCGAAAACCATTAAACGAGCCATGTACTGCCTCTTGCTGCTGCGCAGCCCGGACAATAAATCGCCCGGGCCACTTCGCATGGAACCTGAATACCATTAAGGTTTGGCCGGTATTGAATCACAGCTTTCGGTCCAAGGGGAAAGTAATAAGAATTTAATAAAAATCAAGCAATACTCGTGTTTTTCAGCCCTATTGACACACCGGCCATAAAGAAGCCCCGGTCAATACGTCTCCAGTAAGTGCCAGAGAGAAACAGATCTCTCTATCATCCTCATAGTTCGGCGGCGATGTTCAGTTCGCGTCCGATCTTGACAAGATCCTGATACACGGTCTCGGGGAGAGGAATGCCTTCAGCTCTCCTTTTTTGTTCGGAGAGATGCTCGATCTCACCCGGGAGATATATTCGCTCCACGTCCCGGGCGCGGGGAGCCGAATGAATTTTCTGCACCAATTGATCAACCCTCTTTTTAAAATCCTGGACAGGGATGAACGCATCAACATTAATGGCCATAAAGAAATGGCCCAATTCCACCGGTTCAGTAGTTTTCGCGAACCACAGGGGAATCTCGTCCAGTATCCTCGCCCCGGAGAGGATTCCGCATAAAACCTCTCCTATCACGCCCAGTCCGTATCCTTTGTAGCCCAGGGGCAACAGAGTTCCTCCCGCCTCCAGTGCTCTGGGATCGTCCGTGGGAATTCCATCCTTGTCGTTGATCCAGTCAAGGGGGATGTTTATTCCTTTTTTCACCGCCAGGCGGACCTTTCCGCCGGCCACTTTGCTCACGGCCATGTCCAGCACCACGGGAACCTCGATACCGGATGGAACGGCCACCGCGATGGGATTATTTCCCATGAATGCGCCCTTTCCGCCCCAGACAGACATGACAACGGAACCGTTGGTCATCGCCACGCCGATCATGTCATGGTTGGCCGCCATCATGGCATAATAGGCAGCCGCGCCGAAATGGTCGCTGTTGGACACGGAAGCCACGCCCACGCCGGTCGCCGAGGCGAGTTTGATGGCTTCTTTCATAGCATATGTGCTTACCACCAGCCCAAGACCGCGATCGCCGTCCAGCCGGACAAAGGCGGGGCCGCGTCTGACGGTCCGAATCTGCGGGTTCGCGTTGGCCCCGCCGTCCAGAAGCCTCCGGATATACGGCGGAACACGCATGACACCATGGGAGTCTACACCCCGAAGATTGGCCGTAACAACCGCATCCGCCGCTGTCCGTGCATCACCTGCGGTCATTCCGGCCCTCTGAAACGCCTGTTGACAAAACTCCGTCAACCGGCCCTCACTCACTATTTTTTCTTTTCCCGCCAAGATGGAACCTCCTCTTACTGTAGTGTTCGGTATTGTAAAGAATGCTTTCATTAAGGCCCGCAGAAAATATGTCATTGGGGCTGTTTCCCCATATTGCCGTTTGATGAGGGAAACAGCCCCTTATCCGCTGCCGCCCCTTCCCGGGTCTAGGCGCGGGAGCGCACTCTCCGCAGTATCGGCACGATTATCAGAGCGGTTATCACCAGAACCAGGGCAGGATAAAACGAGGCGGCGGCATTGAAGTGATCCGTGATCCAGCCCATGGCCCCCGGGACTACAGATGAGACCGTGAAAGCCACAGTAAAACCCAGGGAATAAAAGGTGCCGCTGCGGGCCTTTTGTATCCCCTCGGAGTAAATAGCGAAAAAAGCGGGGGCGCCCAAAAAGCTGAACATCCCCAGCAGGAAAAAATTGGCATAAATGATGATGTCGGCGCTGCCGGGCCGGGCAAAGAGCATGACCGCCAGCGAAACCGCAGTGAAAAGATACGATAGCCAGAGGATGGCATAGTGGTTGTACCGGTCGGTGAGATACCCGCCTATCAGCCAGGCAACAGCCGCGAATATCCAGAACAGAGTGACAAAAACTCCGCTGAGCTCGAGGCTGAGCTCATAGCGACTCACCAAAAATGTAGGGAGAAAAGCCTGATACGCCCTGTTGGATACGGAGCGGGTTATCCACACGGCCAGAAGCATGATCAGAACCATGGCACTGAAGGGGTAAACATGGTTTTCCTTTGTCCCGGACTCTTCTGACCTTCCTGTTTCTTCACGTGGGGGTTCCACCAGATAGCGCGCAATCAGCGGAACAAAGATCATTCCTAGCAGGCCGACAACGATCATGGCGAACCGCCAGTTGACAAACACCGTCAGGTAAACCATGGTGATCGGGGCGAACGCTGTGCCCAGCATGCCGCCACTGCCGTGGATGCCCATGGCCTTGCCCCTCTGATCGGCACGGGTGACATCGGTGATGAGCGCCACTCCCACCGGATGAAGCACACTGCCGCCCATTCCGCCCAGGACCTGTAATAAAAGCAGTGCCCCAAACGTGCTCGCCAGCCCGCACATGGCGGTGGCCGTTGCGAAGAGGAACTGTCCTCCCAGGATCAGCCACTTGCGGCCGAACCGATCCGACAGCGGCCCCATAACGATCTGGGAAAGCCCGAAGGATAAGGCCATGGCCGAGGTCAGCATTCCCAGCTCGGTGTACGTCAAATCCAGCTCGCTGCCGAGCACTGGATAGAGCGGCGGAAGAACGAGCTGGTACACATGGGTGAACCCATGGCTGGCGCCAACCAGGAGGTTGATTCGCCGGGCTGTCCGCCCGTCTATACGCGGCGCGTCCCTATTCATCATGCCGGTTTTTTTCATGAAAATTCATTGTAATTGTCATTCAGGGGCTGCACCCGCGGAGCATGAAAATTGTGATGGCCTACGGAACTTCACCGCCTCCCTCTTCCCATTTCAGAGGGGAAAGGGTGGAGGTGGATAGGGATTTTGTAAGGGCACAGCGCGCTGTGCCCCTATGTTGTCTCCCTCTCCATCGAGGGTGTCGATAAATGAGGTTTACCTGAATTCGGCCATTGTAAAATCAACGAGTTGCCCGGTCAATATGGTTAAATTCCTGCTATTTTCGACAGCCTCCCTCAAGAGGAGGCGAGGGGGCAATAATTCAATAGCATTTCGGACACAGCCCATGTCACAGTCATGAGACATTTTCCAGTCAAACGGACCTTTGACCTCAATGGCCGAGATCGGATGTAAGCGCTTCCCGTGCCTGGCGGCAGGCCTGATAGAAGATGGTCTCATCGCCCGAAAAGACGATAAACCTCACTCCCCGGCTGAGAAGCGACCGGGCCTCTTCCAGCCCCCGGGCCACCATTCCCACGGCTATGCGGCGAATTTCCGCCTCTTTGATGACCCTGTCGATCTCGGCCTGGACGGCGGGATGCTCGTATTGCCCCGGCACTCCCAGGGCGTGGGATAGATCAGTGGCTCCCACCATGACGACATCCACACCGGGCACCTCCAGCATGCCGGGCAACTCGGTCACTCCTTCAGGGCTTTCCACCAGGAGGATCACGACCGTGTCTTCATTAGCGGACGAGTAATATCGGGCGGCCGGGATGGCCGTATAGCGTGCGGCGCGAACCCGCGGGCAGGCCCCCCGAATCCCCATGGGCGAGAACTTGGCCGCAGCCACTGCTTTCCGGGCTTCTTCACGCGTGCAGGTTCGAGGAACGATGATTCCTTCCGCCCCGGTGTCCAGAGCCTTAAAAATATCATTATCACGGTTTTCGGCCACGCGGATCAGGGGGGATATAGAGGCTGCCTCGGCAGCCCGTACCAGGTGGGCTGCCGATTCAATACCAAAGGGGCCGTGCTCGGTGTCAACGATCACGAAATCGAAGCCGGCGAACCCCATGATCTCAACCAACTCGGGGCTGTTGATCCGAAGGAAAGTGCCCAGAAGGCGCTCTCCGCCCCGAATCCGTTTCTTCAGGGAATTGTTCCTCATAAAAAAACTCCTTTTCTTCGGGTAATACTTCGGGTAATACACCGGGTAATACGGGTAATACGGGTAATACAAGGGTGTCGTCAAACGAGTAAAATTTATAAGGTTAAAGGTTAACGGTTAACGGATCAAGGATCAAGGATCAAGGATCAAGGTTAAAGGTTAAAGAAAATGGACAGGAAAGAAGCATGGAGAGCATACGTACGGTTTCTTTCTCTTTTCTTTTTTCCTTGAACCTTGAACCTTTTTTCCTTTCATGGTGTGCGGGTATGAAAATTCAGAGAACAACCCCATGCGCTTCTCTAAGGCCGGCCCACTTTATCAGTGATGCCGAGATCCTCCATCAGGCTCCGGAGGGCTTCCCATGTGCCATCCTCGATGAAGATGCCCTCACGGGCGCGCTTCTCTGAAGTGCGCCACTCGGGCTCGCCGGGGTACAGGACCTCCTGGAATCCCGGCGCCGGAGGGGTGCTCTTAACCAGCGATATAAAATCATCCACATCCCTCTTGAATTCCTCCAGGGGCCGGAAGGCATCCACTTTTATTGCTATCATGAGAGCGCCGTCATTGTGCCATCCGGACGGGTCGACACCAAAGCCGATACCCGTGAGGAGTCCCGCAAATATCTCTACCATGAAGGAGAGGCCATAGCCTTTGTGTCCCTGATGGCCGCCCAGGGGTAAAATACCGAAGAAGTTGTTGGGGTCGGTGGTAGACTTGCCATCGGAGTCGATGAGCCATCCCGCGGGCACCTGTTCTCCCCTGCTTTTCGCCACATCGATCTTGCCGGCGGCGACCATGCTTGTGGCAAAGTCAATAAAAACGGGGCCTTTCTGGTTGCTGGGTATGGCTATGGACACAGGATTGGTTCCCAGGCAGGGGACACGGCCCCCGAAAGGCACCACTTTTTTAGAAGTCCGGCCGGAGTCGGTGGCCATCAGGCCTATCATCCCCTCTTGTGCCAGGGCGACAGTGTAATCGGTGAGCCTTCCAACATGGCCCTGATGTAGAATGCTGAGCGCGGCTACGTTGTTGGTCCGGGCTTTCCGGATTGCCATTTCCACGGCCCGCGTGCTCACCACATAGCCGAAACCCCAATTCCCGTCGATGCGTGCCGTGGTCGGGCTCTCCGCCTGGACCCGGATGGCGGCGCCCGGTTTCAGTTGCCCCTTTCGGATGCGCTCGATGTAAGAGCTGATTCGTATGACCCCGTGAGAGTCATGACCGGCCAGATTTGCGGCAACCAGGTGATCAGCCACTATATGGGCCTCTTCAGGCGGCACCCCGGCACCCTTGAAAATGTGATAAGCAACCTTGTGCAGGTATGAATCGGATAAGCAAACCATCGTTACGCCTCCTTATTTCTTTTAAGTAATAATTGTCATTCAGGGGCTGCACCCGTGGAGCATGAAAATCATTCTATCTACATATTGACATGCTTTCTATCAGCCCTCAATATGTAATGCAACAACTTTATTTTCTACATAACTGTCATGCAAGGACTGCACCCGTGGAGCATGAAAATCGTTTATCAATATGATGAACCAAGATGGGGATTGCGACTTGGTTTGAGCGTTACCCAACAATTCATTACTCTCATTTTTCCTTTAAGCTCTTTTAATTGAGCGTGGATCTCTCTGCTTATACCTGCGCTTTCAGAAAAGACATGCAACACCGGAACTTAAGACCATCTCTTACACTCAGGCAGTATGCCCGCCACCTTATCATAGGCCCTGTCCTCAATGGAAAATTCCGGAAACACCCTATTCGGTGTCAACCAGCAGGACCCTCCGCCCCAGTGGGCCGGGAACTTCACCTTCTCATCCACCCTCCCTTCCCAAAAAATTTCTCCAAAATTCCTTTTTCAAGTACTGATGAATGCAAGGGATTAACATTCAAAGTATTTTGATAAATCCATGTGAATTATTGGGGAAATTCCTGTTCTTTATGAGACTGGGCCGGAAAGAAATCGAATGTCAAGAAAAAGGCCTTTTACGAAAACAATTTTTTTCTCTCTCTGTTCTGTGGTATATTGATTAAAAAGACAGGAAACATTTAACAACTTTCACAGGCGTGCCGGCAATGGACGAAACCGGAAAGAAAAAAACACGGGTCATCCTCTTCACTGGCAAGGGGGGGGTCGGGAAAACCACCATCTCCGCCGCCACGGCGGCGCACTGTGCCGAGCTGGGATACCGTACCCTCTCGCTGAGCACCGATGCGGCTCACAGCTTGCAGGACAGCTTCGACGCCTCCATCGGCTTTGAGCCGACAAAGATAATGGAGAACCTGTACGGCCAGGAGATTGATGTCACTCAGCAGATTGTCAAAAACTGGGGACCCATACATCAATTCTTTCAGAAGTTTTTACAAAACCGCGGGTTCGGCAACGTAGTGGCCGAAGAGTTGGCCATTTTCCCGGGCATGGAGGAGATCTTCAATCTCCTGGAAGTCCTGAATCATTATGAATCGGGACTGTATGACGTCATCGTCATTGACTGCGCGCCCACCAGCGACACTGCCCGGCTGCTGACCATACCGGATATCTTCAAGTGGTACATGGAAAAATTTTTTAATATCGAGCGACAGGTGATGAAGGCAGTCCGTCCGGTGGCAAAACGGCTGATGGAGATACCTCTGCCCGAGGACGAGGTGTTCCAGAACATTGAAATGCTTTACGGCAAAGTGATTGGCATGAAGGAACTGCTCCTCAACGGCGATGTTACCTCCATGCGGGTGGTTTTCAACCTCGAAAAAATGGTCATCAAGGAAACGCAGCGTACGTACGCGTTTTTAAACCTTTTCAACTTTCCAATCGATGCGGTAATCGCCAACCGCGTTCTCCCGCATGAAATCAGGGACCCGTATTACGGAAAGTGGAAAGAGATACAGTGCGAAAACATGGGCCTGGCTGAAGAATCGTTCAGCCCGCTTCCCATCATGTCGTGCAAGCTGTGGGACCGGGAGGTGGTCGGCATACCGATGCTCGCCCGGGTGGGCAGGGAAATTTACGGCGCGGAGGATCCAACCCGCATTTTTTACCAAGGCAAGGTCGTCGAGATTTCTGAAAATCAGGGGGAGTATGAACTGCTGTTTCATCTGCCCACCGCCCGCAAAGAAGATATGGAACTATTTATTCATGGAGACGAACTGGTGGTCAAGTTCAGAAATTTCCGGCGAAACCTGGTGCTCCCCCGTAAGTTGGTCTCCGCAAAATTGCTGGAAGCAACATTCAAAGAACAAACATTGAGCATTCGATTCGGGAGACAGAAGGATGAGCCAAGACCAAAAAGAAGCAATCTGCCAGATATGTCCCCTGAGGATCCTCATGGAATCTGAGGCGGGTCAACATTTTATGGCTGCAAAAAAGGAGATATTGCTCGGGTTCAAGGCCCTCATCGAGAAGGATCTGCGGCGGATAGAGGGTCTGGCCCGACGCCCGGCTGAAAAACCGGCGAAAGCGCAAAAAGTTACGATCCGGTAATTAAATGACTGCTCTCCGAAAAGTCGTATCTTCCCTGGGAGCACTCGTATTATAGGTGCAAACGAATCGCCTGAGACAGATGGAGCAGCCGGGGGATCTGATACGAATGGCTCTGCTATGGCGAAAGCACAAAGACGAACGTCCTGCCATGATGTCCCTGTCTTTTTTATGGCGCCATTAGTAAGAATCGACCCTTCGAGATGATCCCCGTCCTTATCAAGAGGAGAATAATACCATGCCCCCATCGACCGACAAAATTGCCGATGCCCGTGACAGGATTATCCGGAAGCTCTCCCATGAAAACAAAGAACTCAAGCATCGGCTGGCCCAGTTTATGGAGAACGCCAAATATAATGAAAACATCATGGCTAACTTTGACGAGATTGAAAAAATCGTCCTGTCAAGCCAGACGATACAGGAGCTCCTGAGGGTTTTTACCAAAGAGATCCGGAAGCGTTTCGGATTGGAGTACGTACAGGTCAGGCTGACCGATTATTTGAAAAACACCTTCTGGAGTCTAACCCAACTGCTGGGTCCAAACGTCCGAAACCTCAGTTTGTTAGAGGAAAAAGAGCTGACACGTTACCTTTCCGTTCGCGAAGGCCCGGTCCTGGCTTCTGATCCCCCGGGAGAGTGGAAAGAATATTTTTTTGGCAAGGATCATAGAAAGTTGAAGTCCATGGCCGTGATACCATTGCGAGAGAAAGAGAAATTACTAGGCTGTCTTTGCCTGGGAAGCCGATCGCCCAAACGCTATGAACCCGGAAATCAAACAATGCTTCTCAAGAGGCTTGGAACAATGGTGGCCATCGGCCTGAAGAACACCATTGCCCATCAACAGTTGGAGCAAATGGCCGTACGCGACATGCTTACCGGCCTTTACAATCGGCATTATCTAAATGACAAGATTAATGCCGAATTCCAGCGCGTTGAGCGTTACAATCATCCACTGTCATGTGCGGTGATCGATCTGGACGGACTGAAGAATGTCAACGACCAGTTCGGGCACGCCGAGGGCGACAGACTTTTGCGGTGCGTGGCCGACACCCTGCGCACCAGCGTCAGAAAAGCCGATGCCGTCATTCGAACGGGCGGAGATGAATTTTTGATCCTTTTCCCTTCAACCGACCTGCAGAATGCCGTTCATGCATTACGAAATATTATCCGCCGGTTAAAAGCCGCAGAATTCCGGACCGAGGGCCGGCTTCAAAAGATTAGCGCCAGCATTGGGGTGGCCGTGTGTCCCCATCCGAAGATACGTTCGGCTGACGAGCTGATCAGCGCCGCTGACCACAGGATGTACCTGGCCAAGAAAAAGGGCGGTGCGCGGGTGGAGTGGAGAGAGGAAAAATCCTGATTCAGAATCAGTCCCCCGATCCATGTTTGAGGGTTTGCCACCCTTATCTGCATTTGTATTAACGCTCTCGGCTCGCGGTTTCTGCTGTAACCCGCACCTGTTACCCACGGAAACAAATTTCACAAGAAAGTATCTGCTTTTTATAATGCGTTAAACGGACAATGACCTGAGAGCTGATCAGGACTTTCCCAAAAAATTCAAACGGATCTGTCAAAATGCTTTGAATGTTGATCCCTTGCATTCATACATACGTAGAAAAAAATTCTGGAGAGAGTTTTCGAAAAGGGAGGGTGGCCCGGACGATAAATTGTCCGGGACGCGCATGGGCTCCGTTACCCCACCCAGGAACGGGAAACGATCTCTCATATCCACAATTATTCCTTTTTTCCCTGGAAATTTTGAGGGTAATTTCCGGAGAGCTAATCGGTTGAATTATTACTTGTGATATGCTAAACAACATTCAAGGGAGTGGAAATTATCGCAAAAAAGAGCTTGTTTGCGGGATAACAGGATAAAAAGATTTAATAAACTCGTGTCTATCCTGTTATCCTGTTTCAATTTCAGGAGGAATAATCCCCATATAAACACGCATATCCGCTTGAAGGGCTCTAATCCGAATGTCCGTCAAGTTGTAACGTGAGGAGGAAATTCCATGCAATTTCCCGTGTATCGACCCCGCAGACTCCGGAAAAACGAAAATTTCAGGAGAATGATTAGGGAGACGCACCTGTGGGTGGATCAGCTTATTTATCCGCTGTTCGTTGTTCCGGGAGAAGGGGTGAAACGACCCATCAGTTCTATGCCCGGAATTTCCCAATTCTCTGTCGATTACCTGGTGCAGGAATGCGGCGAGGCCAAGAAACTAGGAATTCCGGCGGTGTTGCTTTTCGGCATCCCTGAAAAAAAAGATGAACTGGCCTCAGAGGCTTTTGCCGGTGATGGAATAATTCAGCGGGCCATCCAATCAATCAAGGAACGTGTGCCGGAGATCCTTGTAATCACCGACGTGTGCCTGTGCGAGTACACCAGTCATGGCCATTGCGGAATAATGAAAGGTGACGACGTAGACAACGATGCCACCCTGGACTTACTGGCCAAAACCGCTGTTTCCCATGCTGTTGCCGGTGCTGACATAGTGGCTCCCTCAGACATGATGGATGGGCGTATTCAGGCCATACGAAGGGCGCTCGATCAGGAGGGCTTTAACGAAATTCCCATCATGGCCTATGCGGCTAAATTTGCCTCATCCTTTTACGGGCCCTTCCGAGAGGCAGCGGAGTCAGCACCTCAGTTCGGAGATCGCCGCTCGTACCAGATGGACCCGGCCAACAGCCGCGAGGCGATGCGAGAGGTCTCCCTTGATATTGCAGAAGGTGCCGATATAGTCATGGTTAAACCAGCCATGCCCTATCTGGATATTATTCGGAGGGTGCGGGATGAGTTCGACCTGCCTTTGGCCGCATACCAGGTGAGCGGCGAATTTGCCATGATTCGTGCCGCCGCCCAGATGGGGTGGCTCGATGGAGAGAGGACCATGATGGAAGCGATCACTTCCATTCGCCGGGCAGGGGCCGATATTATTATCACGTATGCCGCTTGCGAGATCGCCCGGCTCTTGCGGTCAACCTGAGGTTGTATCGCCCACCTACTCTTCTCTTCCACGCATCCTTGCCGGGGAGCGAGGACATCCGGTCTTGGTAAATCCCTGCAAGCCTGGACGAGAAATTTTTTAAGGGCAGTGGAAGCCCCACAGGTGAGCTGAAAAGAAAATGCAAAAAGCAGTTCTTAGAATGATAGCATGGGAGGTTACGCGCTCCTGCAACCTTGCATGCGTGCACTGCCGCGCGTCGGCCGAACGAGGACCTTACCCCAACGAACTCAGCACCGAGGAGTGCAAGGAGTTGCTGAAGAGGGTAACGGTTTTTGCGCAGCCCACCATTATTCTGACAGGGGGAGAACCCCTTGTGCGCGGGGACATATTCGAAATCGCCGCCCATGGGTCTCACCTGGGCCTGCGTATGGTAATGGCGCCCAACGGGACACTGGTCACACCGGAGATCGCCCGCCGGATGGTGGAAGTCGGCATTCAACGCATCAGTATCAGCCTCGATGCGGCGAGCGCAGACAAACATGATTCTTTCCGCGGAGTGCCCGGCGCTTTTCAGGGGGCCATCGCAGGCATTCGGGCCGCCAAGGAGGCGGGGCTCCCGTTTCAAATCAACAGCACCATAACCCGGATCAATCATGACCAGATAAAGGAGATCCTGAGAATGGCCGTGGAGATGGGAGCCGCGGCACTGCATATCTTTCTCCTGGTGCCCACAGGGCGGGCAGAGGAAATGAAGGACCAGGAGTTGTCTCCCCAGGATTACGAGAAAACGCTCCACTGGTTTTACGAACAGCGGGATCGCTTCCCGCTGGCTTTGAAGGCCACGTGTGCGCCTCATTATTATCGAATCCTTCGCCAGCGGGCCAGGCAAGAAGGCAAAGAGGTGAACACCGAGGCGTACGGCCTGGATGCAGTCACACGCGGATGTCTGGGCGGAATATCCTTCTGCTTCATTTCCCATGTTGGCAAGGTCCAGCCGTGCGGCTACCTGGAGCTGGATTGCGGCAACGTGCGGAATGAAGCGTTCCAGCGAATCTGGGAGGAGTCTCCCGTTTTCCGGAAGCTTCGAGACGTGGACGGTTACGAGGGTAAATGCGGTTATTGTGAATTTCGGCACGTGTGTGGCGGGTGCCGCGCACGAGCTTACTCCATCACGGGAAACTACCTTGCCGAAGAGCCCTACTGCGTGTACCAGCCGACCCGCGGGCCGTCTTCATAAGGAGTGAGACAAACGCATCAGGATCATGGGATTATGGATGGCATTGATCGTAAATTGCTCAACCTCATTCAGCGCAACTTCCCTCTGACACCGGAGCCATTCGCCCGGATAGGCCAGCAGATGGGTCTGGCCGAGGAAGAGGTGATTCAGCGTATCAGGAGGCTCAAAACTCTGAACGTTATCCACCGCATCGGCGCCTCCATGAACAGCAGGCGCCTCGGTATGGTGGGTTCACTTTGCGCTGCGCGTGTGCCGGAGAACCGTGTGAAACATTTTGTGGGTGTGGTCAATTCCCACCCCGGCGTGACCCACAACTACCGGCGCAATCATACCTACAATGTCTGGTTCACTCTTACAGCCGAATCGCTGGAAGAGATCGAGGAATTTCTGGAGGAAGTGCGGGAACGGACAGGGGTGAAGGAAATTGTGAATCTCCCATCTTTGCGAACATTTAAGATTAAGGTCCAATTCGATTTTTAAACCGAGAAGGGACTTGTGCCACTCTCACTGCCCAAGACCCCAAGACACGGATTACCTCAAGGCAAATGAATCGATTCCACTTTGTTTCGCTGCACCACCACCCCGTGGAATTCAAGACATGGGCCCTGCAAGGACAATGCGGAATTATCTGAATTGCGATCAGGTAAAAAAGGGGTTTTGGGAAGAAAATTCACCGAAGCACGCAACTTTTCCCGCATGTCGGGGTTATATTTGATGAACAACAGAAAAGCCATCGATGATCCCGATGTGGAGTTGATGCGCAAGTTCCAAAATGGCGACATAAGCGCTTTTGAAAGATTGGTCCGGAAGTATCAACGACCGCTGATTAACTTTGCGTATCGATTTTTACACGATCAGAATGAGGCAGAGGATGTGGCCCAGGAGATATTTCTTAGAATATACTCCTCAGCCCGAAAGTATAGACCAACAGCGAAATTTTCCACCTGGATATACAGAATCGCCACCAACCTGTGCCTCAATGAGTTGAGGCGCAGGAGAAACCGCTTTCAGGAATCCCTTGAGACCGGAGGGGGAGAGGAAGAACCGATCAATTTGCCTGATCGGTCCATCCAGAGCCCGTTCGAGGCGGTTGCGCAGATAGAGCACGGCCGGGTGATACGAAAGGCTATTGATGATTTGCCGCCTCGACAAAAAACAGCGGTGGTCCTGTCTAAATATCAGGGGCTTAGCTACAAGGAGGTAGCGGAAATAATGCAATGTTCTGAGGGCGCTGTGAAATCCTATCTCCACCGAGCAAGGGAGACTCTCTTGAAAGCCTGCCGGGAGATCCTGGAAATATGAAGTGTCGAAAAATTGAACAACAGATCACACCCTATCTTGACGGTGAACTTCCTTATGATCAGGCTCGTCGCCTTGAGATGCACGTGGAGGAATGTCCATCGTGCATGAAATTATTAGAAGATGAACAAAAACTGTGGGCATTGCTTCAAAAATGGCCGGGCCTGGAGCCTTCCCCCGATTTTGTGGAGGAATTCTGGCAGCGCGCAGCCCGGCTGCCGACCTCACCCGGATGGCGGCAACGCTTACTGGACTTCCTGAGGCCCGATGGTGTGCTGGTACCCACCATGGCACTGGCCTTTTCTTTCTTCCTTTGCCTTTGGATATATACTCAGCAGTGGCCGCTTGCTCAATCGACCCGCCAGGCAGTCCCATCATTGTCCCCGGATGCCGTGGAAGCAGTAATTAGCTCGACGGATCGAGAAGTAATCCATCAAATGGCCTTTTTAGAGAATATGGATATGATGCGCAACCTGGATGTCATTTGCAATCTTGAAGTTTTGACGGTGATGGGCAGCAGAATGGCCGATGATTCCATCAGACGCAATGTGAGTCGCTAATACCATGAAGAGATACGTCTTTCGAATCATCGTTCTCACGCTTTTATTTTCACTTTGCGCTTCGGGCCAGACGAACGCGGGCATCTTGGACAGCATATTTTCAGGGTTAAGGTTAAAATGGTTAAAGAGTGAGGGGAAAAAAGGAAGTGCAGACCCGGGGCCGGCCCGAGAAAATAATCTCCTCCGCTGGATGCGAATGAGTCCTGCTCAGCAGCAGATGCTGCGTCATAGATATAACATATTTAAAAGCATGCCCCCCCAAGCCCGACGCGAGTTGGAGCGGCGGCACCTCTTCTTTAGGAGTCTTGCTCCGGAACAACAGGAAATCTTAAAGAAAAAATACAAATTCTATAAAAATCTCGACCCGATCAAACGGGTCCAGATTCGCCGGCTTCACACACTGTGGCAAAAAATGCCCAATTCCAAGCAACAATATCTCATCTTACAGGTGGAGAGGATCCGCAAGCTGCCGGTGCGCGAGAGGGAGCGCGAACTCTCCCATTCCGTTATCTGGCAGGTTTTCTCTCCCCGCGAGAGAAAGTCGCTGGGCAGCTTTATGAATAAGATCCAGATTCAGATCCTTCCCTTTTTACCTGATCGAGATCGGGGAAAAAAAGAAATACCCGAACAGCGGGAAAATCAGGACCTCCCTTGAAGAAGAGGACTTTCCACCAGCTTCGTGAAGATAAATATGCAGAGCGGAGAATCCTCGCTAAGCCCGTTCTCTGAGATGCCAAGTCCGGTCATCCCCCAACCCGATAAATCCGGTAGTTTCCCCAATAATCCACACAAATTTATCAAAATGCCTTGAATGGTAATCCCTTGCATTCATCAGTACGTAAAAAAGGAATTCTGGAGAGACTTTTCGAACTGGAAAAATTCAGGTTGAAAGTGCCGGCAAAAAAGCATACAATTAATTGATTTCCAGTTTTGCAGTCAACGGACACACCAGCCGATGGCACCTAAATAATGCATTTTTTGTGGATTTGATGCCCCTTAATCTTCGGTCATCCCGACGGCGGGTCATGATTGGTTCTTTTGGTTGGTCGTCGGGTGCTCCGGCTCGGGTTGAATCATGAACGAACGCCCTACTTTGTTTCTAATCGATGGAAGTTCATATTTTTATCGAGCGTTCCACGCCATCAGGGGATTGTCGCGCTCCTCCGACGGTATGCCCACTAATGCCATTTACGGTTTTGTCCGTATGCTGATGAAAGTCATACGCGAGGGCAAGCCCACCCACGTGGCCATCGCCTGGGATGCGCGCGGTCCCACCTTCCGTCACGATATTTTCTCTGACTATAAGGCAAACAGGCCTGAAATGCCGGAAGAACTGCAGGTACAGATTCCCTATATTCGGAAAATCGTTGAGTCTCTTTGCATACCTTCACTTGAGTTGCCCGGTTGGGAAGCGGACGACATCATCGGCACCATGACACGAAAAGCCGAACAGGAAAATATGGACGTCGTCATCGTATCGGGGGACAAGGACCTCATGCAACTGGTGGGGCCCCACGTCATCATGTGGGACACCATGCCGCAAAAAGATATCCGCTACGACGCAGAAGGAGTAAAACGGCGCTTTGGCGTGCCGCCCCACCAAGTAACGGAAGTCATGGCGCTGGCCGGAGACAAGTCGGACAACATCTCCGGAGTGCCGGGGATCGGGGAGAAAAAGGCCGGCGACCTCATACAGAAGTTCGGGTCAGTGGAGAACCTGTTGGCGCACTTGCACGACCTTAAAGGAAAGATGCGGGAGAATCTGGAAGCCCACGCCGAGGACGCCCTGCTCAGCAAGCGCCTTGTGCGCATTGATACGGAAGCGCCCCTGGAGCTGAGACCGAAGGAGTTGAAACAGGGAGAGGCCGATCTTCAGGGTCTGGATGCGGTGTTTCGAGAGCTCGAATTCACACAACTCCGCAGGGAGCTGACGCAAAAGAAGGAGATATCATACGATGCTTACCGGCTGGCCAATGATGAATCTGCGCTTGATGCCCTGACCGGCCGACTGAGGGCTGTAGCGGAATTTGCGCTGGATACGGAGACCACTTCGCTGGATCCCATGAAGGCAGAGTTGGTGGGCATTTCAGTGGCCTGCGGCATTGGAGAAGCCTATTACGTGCCCGTAGGCCACCGGTACGATGGAGCTCCCAAACAGTTGAGCCTGGAGACGCTGAAGAAGAAGCTCGGCCCCATTCTTGCCGACGAGTCCATCGCCAAGATAGGCCAGAATATCAAATACGATCTCATTATACTGCATCGACACGGCTTTGAGCTCAAAGGGATTGAGTGCGATACAATGATCGCCTCGTATGTTCTGGACCCTTCCCGCCGGAGCCATGGCCTGGAGGATTTGAGCATGGACCTCTTGGGCCATCGAATGACCGCATATAAGGACGTGGTGGGCACGGGGCAAAAAGCTGTCTCGTTCTCCAGCGTGGATGTGACCACCGCCATGAATTACAGTTGTGAGGATGCGGACGCCACCCTTCGTCTCGCCGGAATACTCCTTCCTCAGCTTGATCAGGCCGGGCTTCGGAAGCTGTTCGCCGAGGTGGAAATGCCACTGTTGGAAGTGCTGGCCGAAATGGAAATGCGCGGCGTTCGTGTCGATAAAATGCGGCTCCGAGAGCTCTCTCTGGATATGGAAAACCGCATGAGCAGCCTGGAAGAACGCATCTATGAGCTGGCCGGGGAGCGGTTTCTCATCAACTCCCACCAGCAACTGGGCCGGATACTCTTCGTGAAGCTCAATCTCCCGGCCGTGAAAAAAACGCAGAAAAAGACGGGCTATTCCACAGATGTGGAAGTGCTGGAGCAATTGTCCCCGCAGCATCCCCTGCCCGGCGCGGTGCTGGAGTATCGATCCCTGGCCAAGCTGAAGTCGACATATGTGGATGCTCTCCTGGAAATGATCCATCCCGAGACCGGCCGCATTCACACATCTTATAATCAGACCGTGGCGGCAACCGGACGTCTGAGTTCCAGCAATCCCAACTTGCAAAACATACCCATCCGCACCGAGGAAGGGCGTCATATCCGACAGGTTTTCATTCCCCAGGAAGGATGGGTGATGCTTTCCGCCGACTATTCACAAATCGAGCTGCGGCTTCTTGCGCACCTCTCGGAAGACGAAACCCTCTGCCGGGCTTTTTATGAGGGCGAAGACATTCACGCCCGGACCGCTGCAGATGTCTTCGGCGTTGACCTCCAGGAGGTTTCAGCCGAACTGCGACACAGGGCCAAGGCGGTCAACTTCGGTATCATTTACGGTCAGAAGGGTTTCGGCCTTTCGCGGGAGCTGGGGATTTCTACCCGCGAGGCGCAGGATATCATCGACCGTTATTTCGATCGGTATCCCGGAGTTCGGAGGTATCGTGAGAAAGTAATTCTCCAGGCGCAGGAGCATGGGTTTGTAACAACGTTGCTGGGCAGGCGCAGAATGGTGCCGGAAATTCGCAGCCCCAATCGCGTGGCTCGGGAGGCGGCCGAACGGGTGGCCACGAACACGCCACTCCAGGGGACGGCTGCCGACCTGATCAAACTGGTCATGATCCGCATTGCCCCCCGGATTCGGAAGGAAGGATGGAAATCACGGATGCTCCTGCAGGTCCACGATGAATTGGTCTTCGAGTCTCCTCCTGAAGAGATCGATGCCCTGGAGGCCGCAGTCCGTGAAGATATGGAAAATGTTATGCCGCTGAAGGTGCCCCTGGTGGTGGATGTCCACCGCGGCCGCAACTGGGACGAGGCGCATTGACGGGAGTTTCGTAACCCAATCATCTCCCTGCAAAGGCGGCCACCCATATGTTCGAAAGGTGCGAGAGTAACGTTCCGACTCCGAACATAAGTCGTCTCCGTCATCCTTCTGGAAGTTCCTGTGGACGGCAAGGGCAAAAAACAGTGCAGGCAGAGAGGCCGCCCTCATCGGAAAAGGGGGGTTAGAAGCCTCATTTCGCTTGAATAACTATAGTGAGAGACTCTGCTTGGCATGAAGAGGTGGGGATTAACCGAGGGGCCGTCTCTTTTTTAACCCGCAGTGCCTCCAATAAAGATTTCCCTGTCAGCAAACAGGGATCAGGATCGTGCCGGCACATTCGGTCATTGATCGATAGTGGGTACTATCAAAAAGGTAATGGGATCAATAGGGCGGAATAAAACTATCAAGTATCTCTGGCTCCCAATGGTCGTCCTGATCATCTGCTTTCTTTTGCAGGGGATTGGTCCGATGGGGTCCCATGGCCTGACAGCACATCGGATTTTTCATCAGCTTGCGGCCACTTCGTCCGCGGCTGCTCAGATGGATTCCCGCCTGGCAGAATATTTCCGCGGCATCACCCTGTACAGGGCGGGGCAATGGGCGCAAGCCGCCTCCATCTTTGAGGCACTGCTGGAGAAAAATCCCGAATTTTCCCTGGCGGCCGGGGCTGCCGCAGATGCTTACCGTAAGCTCGAGCGGACTGATAAAGCACAATCGTATTACGCGCTCGCAGCCCGATTGAGCGAGGAGAAGTTGCGGCGCAGGGCCCAATGGGGGTTGAACCTGGATACGGACGCCGTGACGGCTGACCTCATGTATTACCGCTACCGCATGGGTCAACGGGATGAGGCCTGGGCGCTCCTGAAGTCCATCAAACCGGGGAACCGGGAAAACCTTGCAGGGCCGACCGCTATGCTCCTCTCCGCCCGCGGCGAATTTAAGAAAGCCCGCGCGGAGTTCTGCCGGGCATTCAAGAGGGACCCCCGCGATTATCGCCTCCTGGAATTTCTGGCCGAAGCCCGCGCGGCCGGAAGGAAACTCGCCTGCCCCCCCAAACAGACGCCGGAAAAACCAACCAGGGCTCATGCCCTTATCATCGGCATCGGGCGGTACCGGGACAGGGGAATCGCCCAACTCACCCACCCCGTTCATGATGCCCTCTGCATCGATGAGGCGCTGGGCAACCCCCGCTACAGTCTCTTTCCCGGTAAAAATGTCGTTGTTCTGCTGGACCGGCAGGCAACAACCTCCGCCATCCGGAAGGAACTACGGCAGTTGGGGGAAAAGGCAGCGGACCTGGTCATGATCTATTTCACCGGCCGCACCGCATGGGAGGACAAAACCGCCTATTGGCTCACCCACGACACCCTCCTGGATCGGATCCAGACCACGGGCCTTTCCGGCCCCGTTATTGCCAACTTCCTGACCCGCATTCAGGCCCGACGCCTGGCTGTTTTTGTTGATAGCCGCCACAGCCCGGCGAGCACCCGGGGCGCATCCACATTGAGCGACTTCTTTTCCTCGGCCGATGAGAGGGAAACGGTCTTTATTACAGCCTCCACCAAAGCCATGCCGGCCGGAAAACTCAAGAGTATGGAGCGAGGCGTATTTTCCCCTTACCTTTGCAAAGTGCTTCAGGGAAAAGGGGACCGTAACCGTGACGGACTCATCAACATCCATGAGACGTGGTCTTATATGAAAAACCGCGCCGGCCAAACAGGCCGTGATCAGGCGCTGGCGATTCGGGGATCATACACCGAAGGGTTCGTCATATCAAAAAACCCCCTGATGAGATGATGAGCGTAGTGCATCCGAAACGAAGGTTATTAATAACACTCTTCTCGTTGTGCGCCGTCATTTTGGGGGTCTCGTGCGCTGTCCAGGAGCAGCCCGACCCCCTGATGCAGCGATCTCTCCTGCTGGAGCGGGAGAACAGGCAGGAGGAGCTCCTTGCCGTTTACCGCGATATACTCCGGCGGGAACCTGAAAACCGAGAAATCCGCGAAAAACTCCACCGGCTGCGGCAAATGCTGGCTCGCTCCTTCAATGACCAGGTGCGTCAGGCGATGAAAGAGAGGCGTTTGCAATCGGCCCTCAAGCTCGTGGAACGACATCGCTCTCTTCTGGCCGAAAACCCACCTTCGCCACAGATCGAGAGGGAACTTCGGGAGTCCCTCATCCGACTTGAATCGCTGAAATACCAGGCCCATCTGGCGCTTCAAGACGGGGATTACATCGAGGCGAGGGATCTTCTTGCCCGGGTCATCAATGCCAACAGGGAGGATGCCGAGGCTCGGATCAGCATGGATCGTGTAGTCCGGGAAGGCAAACAGCAATACCTGGAGGCGGCCCGTTCTTACGAACGCAGGGGCGATTGGACAGCCGCCCTGCAGGCTTACGAGCTGACCATGAACCTGAGTCCAGACCCCGGAACGCGGGAGAAACTGGAGAAGAGCCGCAAGGCGACAGAGGCGCTGTCGAAGTGCAAGGATGCGGCGGAACTGCTGGACAAAGGGGAGCCCGAAGAGGCCCTGGAGCGCATGAAAGAGGCGATAAGCCGCTTCACACCGGCAAAAATACCGTTCTGCGACGCCGTGCAGCGCCGCGTCAACACGGCCATGGCGCTCAAACATTACCAGCGCGGAATCCAGCACGAAGCCCGTGAGGAATGGGAGAAGGCATTCGAGGAGTTCCGCGCAGTGGAAGTTCTGAAGCCGGGGGACCCTGCCGCCCGCGAGCACCTTGAGCAAGTCCGCAGTGAGCTGGAAAAAAGACTCTACTCCCGGATTCTCTATTTCATTGAGCGGGGCCAGTTCCTGGATGCCCGCCGCGTATCTCATCGGTTGGAAGAAGTCTCCCCGGCCGGAGGTGAAACGCTGGACCTGGCCGCCCGGGCCCTGACACTATGGGCTGATGAGCTGTACCGGAAAGGGCTTTATTATGCGTCCCATGGATTTCACGCCAATGCCTGGCTCCATTTTCGATCTGTGGCGGAACAGATACCCGAATACCTGGATTCGCAAGCGCAGGTAACGGAGCAGTGGCAGAAGGTGCGGGGGCGTGTGCGCGCCAGGATGACCTTCATCCCCTTCTTCAGCGAAGTGCCCGGGCCCGGGCCGCTGAAAGGATGGAACAACAGGCTGTTTGAAGCCTTGAAAAGCCGCGCGCCGGCCGCCTTGGAACCCGTTGTAACAGAGGCCGGGGCCCCTCCCCGAGGGCTGGAAGAGCTGCTGGAGTTGATCGATGGGATTTCCGGTGGAATGGCCGTATGCGGCTGGCTGGAATCTCTGAATGTCCGGCATTCCGTCTCCACGTCCTTTGAGCCGATGGAATACACGATCAAGGAAAAGGCCCTCAATCCCCGTTACTTCCAACTTCAGGAGGAGCGGCGACTCCTGTATGAGCGATTCCAGGCCGTTCTCCTTGCGGAAGGCCCCAGATCCGAATCTGCCGCAGAGCTTAAACAAAAAATCGATCAACTGGAGGGTGAACTGGAGGGGATATCGCCTGTCATGGAAGTGATGAGCCCCGGGAAAGCCAACAAAAAAATTCAGACCCACAAACTGATCGGGACTGCAGTGGCAGCCTTCCGGGTGTTCGACGTTCGCACTTTGAAGGAAGTCTGGAGCAGGGATGTAAGAGAAGAATTTACTGTGAGCGATGAAGCCATCGATCCGATTTTCGAGGCGGGTTTTCCGGGAAAATCCCTGGATTTGCCCACCGAAGGAGAATTCAAGCAACGCCTGCTGGACCGGGTAATCCCGCGGCTCCAGAAGGAGATGGATTCATATGTCCAGAATTATGCTTTGAATATGTATCAACGGGCTGAAGATAAGCTCCGCGAGGGTGAACTCGAAGAGGCCCTGGAGCTATACGCTGACTTTCTGGCCATGGGATCGGCAGAGGATACTGCCCAACTCCAGCGGGCGCGGGAGATGCTGGAGAGGGCCCGGGAGGCCATTGGCCGGATGAAGACCCTGGAGTCCATTGCGTCCTCATTATCGGAGGCCGAGTAGTCCCTTAATCGTGAAATTCGTGTTTTTTCCGGCGGAATAATTTTTTACGATGTCTGGAAAGCCTATACCTGAAGTCGTTGGATATTGGTCAAGTGAAGGATTCCTTTTGCTGTTCCGGGAATAGTTTCGCTCCGGAAGATACCTTGTAATACCAAGTGCGGTCAAATAAGTAATTCGAGGAATTATGCAACGTGATGCAGGGGCGGTGATAAACCAGTCCCCCTCATCGAAAATTCATTGTAAAATAGGATTATCCTATACCGGCCAAACCTTAACGTCATTCAGGTTTCATGAAAGGAATAGCAATCACTCGACGCAAACGACAAGCCTACTCCGGCTCCTCGTAGGTCAGCACCCGGATGAGGCCCATGCTGGCGCCGCTGTTGTCCGCGGTGGTGGTGTCGCTGACGCTGATGACCCTCTCGATTTTATTTTCCGCCAGAAACTGGTTGACCTGCATGTCCAGGTCCTCCAGTTCCTTCATGGTCTTGAAGATCCGAAGTTCGGAAGTGAACGTCTTGACCTTGATCATGGAAAACCTCCTGTCAGTTGCAGGGCGGGCTGTGCCCACCAGACAGGAACATCTCGCTTTTATTGTCAATGATGGGCACAGCCCGCCCTGCTTTACTATAGCCCAAGCCTGAGAGGCCCGGGAACGGATCATCAATTTATTCCTTCGTATCCATCAAGGCTGAAATCCTCTGGTAGCTTTTTTGCAGATGGTTCTCCTTCTCCTCGAACTGCTGCAGGGCGCTGCGGGTCTTTTGAATCACTTCCTCGGGCGCCCTTTCCAGGAACTGAGGGTTTTTTAGCTTTTCCATGAATTTGACTTTGTCCCTGGACATTTTCTGGAGTTCGCGGTTGAGCCGCTCCCGCTCGGCCTCCACGTCCATGAGTCCCTCCAGCAGCATGATTATTTCAACCCCCTGGACCATGCTCCCTGCATAGACCCCGCTCACCTGCCGCTCGCTGTATTGTATGGCATTCATCTGCGCCAGTTGCAGCACCAGAGGCTCATTTTTCCGCACGCGCTCAAGCAGGCCGTCCTCGCCGCCCCGCAGCACCAGAGTGCCTTTGCGGGCCACCGGGATGCCCAGCTCGGACTTCATGTTGCGAACAGCGGAGATGATCTCCTTGATGAACTCAAACCCCCCGATCTCTTCCTGAACCACAGGGCGGGAAGGCGCCTCCGGCCATGGGGCCACCATGATGCTGGCGCCCGAGCGGCCCTGTGTCAGGCGCTGCCAGATCTCCTCGGTGATGAAGGGAATCGCCGGGTGGAGCAGCCGGAGCAGAATTTCCAGCACGTATCCGGCCAGAAGAGAGCCTCGGCGCTTGCGCGCCGCATCGCTGGAATAAAAGTCCAGCTTCTTGGCCTCCAGGTACCAGTCGCAGTACTCGTGCCAGAAAAAGTGATAGAGATCCAGGGCATAATCGTTGAACCGAAACTCCTCCAGCGCTTTCTGGGTGGAACTGGTCAATTCGCTCAACCTCCCCAGGATCCATGTATCCTCCAGGGAGAGCTCCCCTTTGTCGATATCCGGGCCGGAGAGGTCCAGCCCTTCCATGTTCGACAGAACAAGGCGGGATGCGTTCCATATCTTGTTCATGAAGTGCTTGTAACCCTCCAGCACTTCGTCCCGCAGGGCGATATCCCGTCCCTGGACACACAGGGCCGTAAGGGTGAACCTCAGGGCATCCGTGCCGTACTTCTCCATGAGATCCACGGGATCGATAACGTTGCCCAGGGTTTTGCTGATCTTCCGGCGCATGGCATCGCGGATCAGCCCGTGGATGTAAACATCGTGAAACGGCACGTCCTTCATAAAGTGGAGCCCCATCATCATCATCCGCGCAACCCAGAAGTTGATGATATCGAACGCGGTCGCCAGCACGCCGGTGGGATAGAACCGCTCCAGCTCCGCGGTCCGGTCGGGCCACCCCATGGTGGAGAAGGGCCAGAGGGCCGAGCTGTACCAGGTGTCCAGCACATCGGTCTCCTCGCGGAATTCGCTGTCGCCGCACTTTGCGCAGGCGGTGGGAGCCCTGCGGCCCACATGGAGTTCGTCGCACGCCTGGCAATACCATGCCGGGATGCGGTGGCCCCACCAGATTTGGCGCGAGATGCACCAGTCCATGATGTTTTCCATCCAGTCAAGGTACCAGTTCTCGTACTGTTTCGGTACGATGCGCGTGCGCCCCTCGCGCACGGCCTTGATGGCCGGCTCGGCAAGCTGCTTTGTGCGCACAAACCACTGGGTGGACAGGTACGGCTCCGCCATGGTCCCGCAGCGGAAGCAGTGCGGCACGCTGTGCCGGTATGGCTCGATCTTGATGAGGTGGCCCTTTTCCTTCAACTCCTCCACCACCTTCTTGCGGCCTTCCTCCACTGTCAGGCCGGCGAACTGGAGGCCGTTCTCATTGATCCGGCCGTCTGGGGTCAGGATATTGACCTGCTCCAGTCCGTGGCGAAGCCCGATGCGGTAGTCGTTCAGGTCGTGCGCCGGCGTAACTTTGAGGCATCCGGTTCCGAATGTGGGATCAACGTAAGCTTCGGCGATGATGGGAAGCTTCCTCCCCACCAGGGGGAGAACGGCCCTCCTGCCCACCAGGTGCCGGTAGCGCTCGTCCTCGGGATGGACAGCCACGGCTGTATCACCCAGCATGGTCTCGGGCCGCGTGGTGGCGATATCCAGATGCCCGTCTTCTTCCAGGGGGTAGCGGATCGTATAAAACGCTCCGGCGGTCTCCTTGCCGGGCGATTCCAGGTCGCTGAGAGCCGTCTGGCACCTGGGACACCAGTTGACCAGATACTTGTCGCGGTAGATCAGTCCCTCCTCGTACAACTGGATGAACGTTTCCAGCACGGCCCGGCTCAACTTCTCATCCATGGTGAAGCAGAGATAATCCCACGCGCAGGAGCACCCCAGGCTTTTGAGCTGCACCAGGATGGTGTCCCCTGACTCCCGCCGCCACTGCCATACGCGCTCAAGGAACTTCTCCCGCCCCAGCGCCTCCTTGGTCAGTCCCTCCCTGGCCAGCTCCCGCTCCACCACCACCTGGGTGGCGATGCCCGCGTGGTCGGTCCCCGGTACCCAGAGCACGTTGTCTCCCGCCATCCGGCGCCAGCGCACCAGTACGTCCTGCAGAGTGTTGTTCAGCGCATGACCCATGTGGAGCACACCCGTCACGTTGGGAGGCGGTATGACGATGGAAAAATTCTTCCGGTCCGGGTGATCTGTGGGGGAGAAGAATCCACTGCTCTCCCAAAAAGCGTATTTCCCCTCCTCAACGGCCCTGGGGTCATATTGTGATGCGATTTGATTCATTCTCCTGGACTCCGATTGATAGATGATATCCTTATGCCAGAGTAGCATACCATGCCCGAGTGTTCCAGCGTTTGGTGTGATTGGTATGCTTCCCGTATTATAGCTTATCCTCGTAAGAGTTTCTTGAACTCCTCTGGATATATACCCATGTCGGAAAGTATCCGTGGAGGGTGCGGGTCTTTATATCATATCCTTCCCCTTGTGCACCGGAATAACTACTCTGGACCCGTCGGCGGGACGAATAAAGACCGAATGGCTACCTCCCTGCCGGTCGAGGATGAAGCCGGGAGGCTGAGCAACCCGGATAAGCTCCCTTGCTTTCACGCCGGGCAGAAAGGGATTCAAACTGCCACCTGGATAGGTTTTGCCTGCAGGATTATCACAATACGCCCATGTTTATATGATGCGCGTAACCAATCTTCTGTTCCAAAGGAGCACAATATATACAATAATCCGAGCCGGAATATTTTTCAACCTTCTGCAATTTCAGTAACGGCGCATCGCCATGGGCGCCCGCCTGTTCCCATCACAGCCGGCCCTTTGTCATGTCTAACCCTCCTCGTGTTCCGAACGATGTGCCAACTTCCGTCAGGGTTGCCCATGACCGGAGACAACCCGATCCACCAGTGCGCGGGTGAGCCCTAAGTAGTGTTCCGGGCTCAGTATCCTCTCCAGATCGTCGGCGCTGAAGTGCCGGCCGATGGCCTCATCCTCCAGGACCGCCCGCGTAAACGGGACCCCCTTTTCGAACGATATCATGGCCGCCGTGTGAACCAGATCCATGGCCGTTTCTTTGCGCCCTGTTTTTTTGGAAAGCTCCAGCATCAGCGCCTCGGCCATGAGCAGCCCCTTGGTGGAATCCAGATTCCGGCGCATGCGTTCTTCGTTGACCACCAGTCCGGAGAAGATGACCTTTGCGGCCTCAAGCACCGTGCTGGCCAGCACACAGGTTTCGGGTATGATCAGGTCCTCCAGGTAAAATGGCGACATGTCACGCTCTTCTTTCATGAAGGCGCCGCTCATCACCCCGGCGTTGGAACGGATTTTGCGCACCAGGGCCCGAATCAGCTCGGCATGAATGGGGTTCCGCTTCTGGGGCATGGTGCTGGAGCTGATCTGCTTTTCGGTATCGTATGGTTCTTCCAGCTCACCGAACTCCGTGCGCTGAAGGGTAAACACTTCTTCGGCCATCTTTTCCAGCGTCAGAGACACCAGGGACAGGAGGTTCATGAACTCCGCCAGCCTCTCCGTGCGCGGCTGGATGGAAATGACCGGCACGTCCAATCCCAGTCGCTCCAGGACCATGTCCTGCATGCGCAGGGCATTGGGGGCGTCGATGGCGCAGAAGGAGGCGAAATTCCCCACGGCTCCGGAGACGTTCCCCACCAGCAGCCTCTCTTTGATCTGGCCGAAGCGCTCCAGGTGTTCCCGTATGGCCTCGGACCAGACGGCGAGCTTGAACCCCAGGGTGATGGGGAGGGCATGCTGACCGTGGGTGCGGCCGACCATGAGGGTGTCGCGGTATCGCCGGGCCAGGTCCAAGAGGAGACCGTGAAGCTGCCGTGCCTCCTCATCGATGATATTCAGCGCCCCTTTGAGACGAAGGGCCAAGCTGGTGTCAAAGAGGTCCTGAGTTGTGGCGCCGTAGTGGATGTACTCGCCGGCGCCGCCCTCGCACGCTTCCCGCAAGGCCCGGATGAGGGAAACGCTGGAGAGCCTGGTTTCCCGGTAGATATGGGCCACCCGCTCGATGCTCACATGCTCCAGGCTCGCCTTGCGTGCTATCTCCTCCGCCGCCTCCCGCGGGATCATGTCCAGCTCCCCCTGGACCTGCGCCAGAGTCGCCTCGAACAGGAGCCACGACTCCACCACACCCCGCTCGGAGAAGATCTCCCTGATCCGGGGGTCTCCAAAATCATCACCATATATCTTGAAATCCATGGGGTGCACCGACATCACTGTAGCCTCCCTGTAGGCTGGGCAGACAAAATGAGTGAAAATCCTTTTATAACACCTCCGTATCTTATGCACGCACCAATGCCATAACATTGCCGGAAATCAATGTCAAGGCTATGTTGCTCCCGGCCTGCGATAATGTGATACTTATTCTCAATCGGCCCGGCGCTCACCGGTTCATTCCATCGGAACGGGGATCACTCCTGCAGTGCCCGGATAGGGGTGGCTCGCGAGCCGCTCCTGCCGGACTTTCAAAAAAAATCTTGACTCGTAATATCCGGGCGTTCATAAATTGGCAATGGACGACATTGCGGAGGTGTAAACATGCAGGTGGATAAAATTGATCACATTGTTCTTACGGTCCATGACATCGAGGCAACCTGTGAATTTTATTCGCGTGTTTTCTCGATGCAGGTGATAACATTTGGAAATGGCCGAAAGGCCCTGCTGTTCGGAGAGCAGAAGATAAACCTTCATGAAGTGGGGAAAGAGCTGGAACCAAAGGCCTTAAATTCCGCTCCCGGGTCGGGAGACATCTGTTTCATAACGGATATTCCTCTGCAGCGCGTGATAGATCACATGAGTTCATGCGGTGTTGAGATTTTAGAGGGACCCGCGAGGAAAACAGGAGCAAGAGGACCTATTGAATCGATTTACGTGCGCGACCCGGACGGAAATTTGATCGAAATATCGAACTATCTTGTCAATGCCGCCTGACGGTTTAAAAGGCGACGCTGCATTCGGCCCAAACAGGGCTTGGGCAAACTTCTTTTGCGCTGGAAACCGCCGTGCCGCTGAGTTTAAGAGGACATGACCAACCCAAAGCTTATCCTTTCCCTATTGCAGGAAACATTGGCCATCTGCAGGCTGGACAGGGACGCCGGGATTCCTGATTGGGCGCTCACGGGCGGCTTTTTCTCTATCACGCGGACGCCCGACGAGCTTTCCATCGTGTGTCCTCAAAGCAGCGTCCCGGAAGAGATACCGTGCGACAGGGAATGGCAATGCCTGAGAGTGGAAGGGCCGCTGGCTCTCTCTCTGACCGGCATCCTCGCTTCACTTGCTGCGCCGCTGGCGCGCGCGGGTATCAGTACCTTCGTGGTGTCAACCTACGATACGGACTACGTGATGGTCAAGGAGAAGGATGTGGAACAAGCAATCCTGGTGTTGTCTCAAGAGGGCCATCAGGTTCGGCGGCGGCGCGGGGGATAACACGGGCCTTGCACTTCGCCGTGCACGCCCAAATTAATCTCTGTGCCGCCGATTGGGCAGGGAGAAACCTGTCAGATTCTGGCAATCCTTTGCTCATAAGCTGCTGAAATCCCCACAGAGCAGTACTTCCTGAAATCAATAATTGACAGATTTTTTTAAAAGGTGTACGTTTTTTTCCGTAATGGATGGGGGAAATAGGTGACCGGTCATCTACAGCGCCAAAATGGAAACACGCATGTTTTGAACTGGAACGGGAAGGGAGTGTGCAGCCCCGTGGTCGCCCTCTAACCGGCGGGGTAGATGGGCTATCATGCGGAAACCATATAATCAACGTTTGGTGGAAAAAATGATAGACGAAATATTAAACGAAATTTCTTCAGAAGAAGCATTAGAAATATTGAGGCGATTAGCAAAGAAAGATCCATATATTGCACAACAGATTGAAGAGGAAACAACAAAATTTCTTAAAAAAATCGACTTGGAAGAAATTAGCGAAGAGGTTTTTTCAGTTTTGGATGGAATTGATGTTCACGAATTATGGGATCGAGCGGGGCCGAGAACTGACGGATATTCTTCACCAGATGAAATGGCGGCGGAAATGATGGAGGAAGAATTGGATCCCTATAACAAGCAAGTTATTAAATACTTAAAGTTAGGGATGGCCAAAGAAGCCAAGCTTTATTGCATGGGTATTTTAAAAGGAATATATCGATATGTTCAAGAATCAAAATCAGAATTTAAAGATTGGGCTGTAGATATTCCTGAGGAATGCTTCGGATATTTATTAAAAGAATGGAAAAAAGGAACAAAAAATAAAGGTGATCTTAATGATATGAACAAATTCTTGGAAAAGGAATGCAGTAGTTGGGCACAATGGGCGGTAAAAAAATAATATCGAACAAAGGTGGCGGTGCTGGAACTCGTCAAGCATGTATCTAACACAATCGCCACACCGATTACAGAACGAGGACCAAAGGGGTTCGAATGATAGAGAACATTCTACCAGCGGAGATCGATGAAGAACTACGCAATAAAACTGGCATGCTTACAGCTTCGCTGCATACCTGCAGGTTATCTCAGCCTTTATACTCCTTTTCACCCGATAATCCTTACTTGATTCGGCTTGACTGAACTCCAGCTTTGTAAGTGAAAGTGCGCCGCGATGCTGCGCAAAAGATGAGGGCAGACCCCTCGGAACCGGTTTACAGGGACAGGTTCCAAACCACCTTGAGCTGCTCTGGCCAAATGCCTGGGAGGTGAGCGCGGCGCAATAAAGCCCCCTCCCCGCGGGGAGGGGGCGTCGGGGGTTTCACGCGGCCCCGGCCGTGGGCCTAGGCCGCCGGGTCCATACCCACCTCGAAAAACTCAACCGGGTCGTCCACCACGTTGCCGCTTTGCAGGAGCGCCCCGTATCCCACTGGTCCGATGACCTCGATGTCGTATGTGTCGTAAGGCACGTTCTGAAAGACCACGGTACCGCTGCTGCCGGTGGTGCCGGAGAATATCTGGGACCCGAAGAGCGTGACAAAGGCCCCGGCGATATCCGCGTCGGTGAAGGCGTCAATGACATGCACGGTAACCGTGGAGAGCTGCCCGTCGGCACCCCCGTTGATGTCCCCGCCGTTGCCGGAGCCACCGCACCGATCGCCCAGGCCGATGAGGGTCCACCTGCCGTCGTTCAGGTTCAGGCGCCAGCAGGCGACGAACTCCTCGCCCAGGAAGCGGAAGCCGCGAATGACCATGTTCAGGCATTCCGAGAACTCCACCCCGGCCGCACTGAAGTCCAGAAGCCCGCCCATGCCCGAGGCTCTGCCGCCGGTGCCGAACAGTTCCCAGTCGCCGTTGGCCAGGTCGAGCAGCCAGTTGATGGTGAAGGGCTGCCCCAGGAACCGGAGGTTGTCCACATACAGCGTGTTGGTGGTGCCGTTGTAGCCGAATGAGGCGCTGGCTCCGCTGGCGTCGAGGATACAGGCTCCCACGGGATGGGTGGCGCCCAGGGAGACGCTGTTGGAGGTGTAGACGTTGCTGCACTGCCTGTCGGTCATAGTGATATAGACCGACGTGGGCGGCGACGTCCCATCCGGGACCGCGATCCAGAGGTGGTTCAGGTTCGACGAAACGCCCAGGGCGCAGAACCCGTAGAGGCGCGTGTCGTTCTGGTCGAAAATGTCCACCCACGTGCGCGAGGAGTCGGTGTTGGAGCCGCAGGGCGGCAGACCGGGCGCCGCCGCGAACAGCTCGTCCGGGTAATCCGCATGGTTGGTCACGCTCAGGCGGTAGCGTGTAAACTGCTGCCCGTTGAACGTGTAATCCTCCGTGCCGCTGAAGGCCAGCTCCGGGTCGGGCAGGTCCGGGTAGCAATTCCCAACCCCGTCGGGGGCGCCCGAGCCCATGGCGTCGATGGCCAGGTGATTCGGCACTGCGGCCGTGGCGGCGGCACCGGCGGTGGCCTCTACCCTGAGGGTGTGGGTCGTCATACTCAGTCCGCTGATGACCACCGCGAACCAGCTCCCGTTGTTGGTGTTCAGGCTGTGGACCAGCGTCCCGTCCACGTAAAAATCGGCGGGCCCGTCGTTGGAGTCGGACTCGAACTGCACAAAAAGGCTGTCGGAGGGCGTGGTGAACGACACCTCCACGTATCCTGGGGCGCCGAAGACCCAGATGCCTTTGTTCCAGAGCTCGGGGCCCACATTGAACACCGTGAAATTACCGGATACAGTGGTGCGCGCATCCGTTGCATAGTCTTCCACCTCGGCCACTTCGGACCACTGGGAGCGTTCCCCCAGGATGCCGGGGGAGTCTCCCGGCCCCCAGTCCGCATCGCCGAACCCGATGGTGTTTACCGTGGCGGCAAAGCCCGCCGCGGCGCCCATAAACATCATCGCTGCCGTCAGCAGCACTATTTGTATACGTTGTACACGTTGTATCATGATGTGTCCTCCTTGCGTTTCTTCAGGTTGTTCGACCGTGTTTCCTCGTATTGCTCTGTATAGGAGGTCATACGATTCGACGCGTCATCGAACCTCTGGAAACTGCATTCCGACGTCTTCGAACGATTTCCCCCTCCGGCTCACCTCCGGCAGGGAAAAGCATTATGATATCTTCTTTCAAACGGTGTCTCCCTGTCAAGCGGAAAACCTCCTGTGCTCCCCCGGGATCGCCATAGTTTTGGGAAGGAAGTGCGGGGGACGGCCCTTTTACAAGAGGGTTTCCCCGTAAGGTGCGACAGCAATAAAACTTTAATCGCTTGATTTTTATTAAATTCTTATTGCTTACCCATTGGACCGAACGCTGTGATTCAATACCGGCCAAGCCTTGAAAATTCATGAAGCAGGGCAGGCCCGCCCCTGCGTCAGGGAAGAGAGGGATTTGCAATCAAAAGAAAACTATTTGCTGCGATTTGTGTTACTGAAATGAATGCAACTTGGTATGACGGTCAAGGAGAAGGATATGGAACAAGCAATCCTGGTGTTGTATCAAGAGGGCCGCTACGTACGACGGCGGCACGGCGAACACCAGGAGACTGTATGGGCGGATTTCCACTCACGTATAGCTGTGGAGGCCGGAGAGGATCAGGTTGACACCGAGATAGGTGAAGATGACGGCCAGGAAGCCCACTATGGAGAGGAAGGCGGCCTTTTTCCCCTGCCACCCACGGGTGAACCGGGCGTGGAGAAACGCGGCGTAAATGAGCCAGGTAATCAGGGACCAGGTCTCCTTGGGGTCCCAGCTCCAGTAAGCCCCCCACGCGCTGTACGCCCATGCCGCCCCGGTGATGATGCCCGCGGTCAGCAACGGAAAGCCCACCGCGATGCTCTTGTAAATCCAATCGTCCAGGACGGAGAGGGACGGGATATGCGAGCTTCCGCCGGGGTTGGTTCTCCGTTCCTGGATCACGTACAGGATGCTCACGCCGCAGGATATGGCGAAGGCCGCGTATCCCAGGAAGCAGGTGATCACGTGTGCCAGCAGCCAGTCGCTCTGCAAGGCCGGCACCAGAGGCTGGATCTGATTGCTGATGTTGGGGGCAAGGGAGGCATAGGCCATGGCACCGAAGCCGAAAGGCACCGCGACCGCGCCCATGGTCAGGGTGCGATGGCGCAGCTCGAAGAGCAGGTACAGCAATATAATGCTCCAGGAAAAGAAGACCATGGATTCGTACAAGTTGGTCAAGGGGGGTTTGCCGATGCCCAGCCGGTAGGATTCGATCCATCGGATGGCGAATCCCCCCGTCTGCATCGCCCAGAAAAGCCACGCCGTCACCGAGGCCAACCGGCCCAACGTCTCTTGCCGAAAAACCATATAGCACAGGTAAAGCACCCAGCTCAGTAAATACCCAAAGGTAATGACGCTGAAAATAGTACTGCTTGTCATCAGTTTTTCCTTATTTTTGATACGATAACAGGATGACCGGTATTTTCTTCGTTCTTCTTCTCATGGTATGCTTTCAAGGTATCCTTTCAAAACAGTTTTCCAATGCGGGACGGACTTATGACTTTTTTCTCCTCTCAGGGGCCTTTTTATCGGGAGCCATTGATGAAAATAACCCGGCAATCCTCTCGAACTCCTTGTGGAACGAGATCGGATTTCTCGTGCTCCGTCCCGCCAGGAGGATGCGGGAGCCTTTCTTCTCAGGGGTAATGCGCACCCATATTTTTCGGTGCGACATGAAGAACGCCACCATCATCCCTATCACCATGAGGGTGCTGCCGATCCAGACCATCCAGACACCCGGGTCTCTGGCCACCTGGAGTCCCGTGAAACGAGGTTGATGCACCCCGTTCAGCACGAAGGTCCACGAGTTTCCGTCCAGATCCCTTGTGGTAGGAGCGCCGCGAAAAACCCAGAAATCACCCGCCCGCCGGGAGTCCCGGAAATGGGCGATGCGCACAGCAGGCCCCCGGCCCATGACCGATTCTCGGTAATCCACAATGCGGAAAGCCCCGTCTCCCGTTGAGGGCGAAAACGTCTGCTGAAATTTTACTCTTTTGACTTCCGATGGACCATCCTGACGGTTGCGGATTTCCAGCTCGAAGCGCGGCGGCCCGGCATTGCCGTAGCTGGACTGGTAAAAGGTAATGCCCCTGTAAACCAGGGGATGATTCACGCGCACGTCCCGCTTGAGTATTTCCTTCCCTCCCTCCAGCACGGTCAACGCGCTGCGGTAGTCCTTCGGTGTTCCGTCATCGTAAAAGTCCACGTCGAACTTATCGCAGCGCACGGTGAAGCCCAGGGGCAAGGGTGCCGGGCTTTTCTGCAGAAAAACCTGATCTACGCTCTCCCCTTCCACAATGTTCACGAACCCCTTAAACCCGAAGATCGACCCGACCATCCCGCCCAGGAGGATGAACAGGACGCTGGCGTGTGTGATGAGGACGCCCAGTCGGGCAAACCGGCCCCGGTCCGCCACCAGGTGGATGGAATCGCCTGATGCGGATATGGTAACGTTCCGGTAGCTCTTTCCAAGGATGGTTTGCGCCTCCGACAGGCACCCCTCGGGGGGGCGGGGCGCGTGCAAGCTGTGCTTCACAGCACACGAGTTTGCAAGCCGGTCGGTCAGCAGGGGCGTCGAACCGGACATATGCCTCAGGACTACGGGAATCCTTCGCCACGAACAGGCCGTCAGGTTCAGACTCAGCAGGCCGAGCAGTGTGATGAACCACCACGAGTGGTACATGTCCAGCAGCCCCATGGCCAGATAAAACCGGTATTTCACCGGTGTGTAAAACTTGAGGTACTCCGCGGCGGGCTGGTTCTGGGGGATGACGGTCCCCAAAATGCTGAGAACAGCAAGGAGAATCAAAAGAAAAATGGTAAGCTTCAGGGAATAAAGCCAATTCCAGAGTATACTCAAGAATCCCGGCTCACGGCTGTCACGGCTGATGGTGGCGCTCATTTCGCCCGAAGTTTTATCAGAAGATTTCCTGTCAGCGTTTTGCATTATCCTGATCCTTTTCCTTTGGAAAATGGCTTAATATATATGAATGATTTTGTCAATCAAAATCATCAAAAATAGTGGGAAACGGAACACACATGGTATCCCCCTGGTCAGGATAAAGATCATGGGGAAGGATCAAGGGGAAAGGATCAAGGGGAAAGGTTCGACCTCCCCGTGCGCTCGTGGAACCAAAGGAGCCTCACATACTCCTGCACGACATCATGGGAAAGGAATCCTCCCCAATCTCCCACCATCTCCAGAAGGGGGGATGCCCTCACCATGGCGTCGTCCCGACCCGCCATGTGCGCCGCCGCGCTGCTCCACCGATACGCTTCCGGTCAAAAAAAACGTATGGTGTCCCCGAGGGATGGTTAGTTGACTTTATGCTTATTCGTTGATACATGTAACATGATATCATATATTGCACCGGAAGAGTGTACGGGTCTTTTTTGCCATGCAAGAAAAAGACAGGGAAAAGTTCAGGGATGATAAAACCGCCGCCACGGCGCAGCAGGGTGTCCAGCAGCCGTCGGTGCTGGTCATTGATGACGAACGGCCGATATTGACGCTGCTCTCCAGGGTCATCTCCAACTGGAATTACTACGTGGAGGTTTCCCAGAGCGGGGGGGAGGGGCTGGCGAGATGCCGGAAGAGAACCTTTGATGTGGTGCTCACCGACCTCCGTATGCCTGGTCTGGACGGAAAAGAGGTGGCGGAGCGGATAAAAAAAGAATATCCCGAGACAGAGGTCGTGGTGATGACCGCGTACGGTTCCGTCGAGTCAGCGGTGGAAGTGATGAAATTAGGGGCAGCGGATTTCATCCTGAAGCCCCTCGACTTGGATCACCTCAGACTCGTCCTGGACCGTTCCACCGCCAGACACCGCCTCCTCTCCGAGCATAGAAGGCTTAAGCAAGCCAACGAGAACCTGGCGCTTCTCGTGAAGGAGCAGTACGAAATTCATCAACTGGTGGGCGAAAGCAGGCCCATGAGGGAGACCGTCAAGCTCATCCGCGAGGTCTCCGGGGTGGATTCTCCGGTGCTCATCACCGGCGAGACGGGCACGGGAAAGGGCCTCATCGCGAGGATTATCCATTTCAACAGTGCCCGCTCCAGGGGCCCTTTCGTGACCGTACATTGCGGCGCCATCCCGGAGTCTCTCCTGGAGAGCGAGATGTTCGGGTATGAAAAGGGTGCATTCACCGGTGCGGTGGAAAGGAGGATGGGAAAAACGGAGCGCGCATCGGGGGGGTCCCTGTTCCTGGATGAGATCGGCACCATGCCCCTGGTGTTTCAGGTCAAGCTTCTTCAGTTCATCGAAGAGGGCATAATCGAGCGCCTGGGCGGCACAAAACCCATCGCAGTGGACGCACGCATCATCGCGGCCACCAATGTCGATCCCGCTGCCGCCATCAGGGAGGGGTCTCTGCGGGAGGATCTTTACTACCGGTTGAGCGTGCTCCCCATCCACATACCGCCCCTTCGCGAAAGGCCCGAGGACATCCCACCCCTTGCAGAGCATTTTCTGAAAAAAATTTCCGAAAAATTCCAAAAACCAAAACCCACCCTTGATCAGGGGGTGCTGAAGGCGATGATGCGGTATCCATGGCCGGGGAACGTGCGCGAACTGGAACATTACATCGAAAAGGCGGTGATCCTCTGCCCCGGAGACCGTATCCAGGAGTTCACGCCCAGCGGGGCATCCCAAACGCCCGGGACGCCGCCGCTGCTCGATGAAGAGGAATTGAGCTCTCTGACGCTGCGGGAGTTTCACCGCAACATGGTGAACCCCCTGGAGAAGAAATACATTGAACGGATTCTGAGGGACAACCGCGGGAACATCGCCAACTCAGCCAGTCAGATGGGGGTGACGCCGAGAACCCTGTATGAAAAGATGAAAGAGCACGGGTTGAAGAAAGAAGCTTTCAAATTCACCAGAGCATAACGACCTCCAGGCCGCATGCCCTTTCACCTTTCACCTTGCACCTTGCACCTTGCACCTTTCACCTTTCACCTTTCACCTTGATCCTTTCACCTGGTTCCGAAATATCGGAAGAAAAATTCCGAAACTTTCACATTCCGGACTGCCATCCACTGCTTCGCTCATGCGTCTAAAATCATTATAAACTAATATTATCAATATATTATGCTTATAAGCCTGCGCACTTTTTCCGAATGGCACGCTATTCGCTCTCTTCCTGGTCGAAGTCCGATGGAAGGGAATGAACACGATGCGACAGGCCGCAATATTCATGGTTTTTATCATCACGGCATTATTGATGTACAGTTTTCCCACCGCTTATGCGGGTTCCAGGACCGGCCTCAGCAGTGACGTATCGGTAAGGTTACGATTCCAGGTGAAGATTCCCAGGAAGCTTTTCTTCAGGATAGGGCAGGAAGAGCACCAACGCACCGGTGTGATGCAGACGGGATCCACCGGCGCCGATGAGATGAAGATTCGTGCGGCCGCCATGGTGGACCGCGGCGCCCAGGTGGCCCTTCTCGTGCAGAGCGCGGTGGAAGACGGAGTTTTCATTCGTAGGAACAGAAACGTGTCCAATGCAACGCAACAGCCCCGCGCCGGGGAAACCCAAATAATCTGGATGGCCTGGGAAAGAGCGGTCAGAAACTGGACAATACAGCCGGGCATTGGCTTTGATGATTTTCCAGCCACCCGGGAACACTCCGTTTACACCCTGGCCTCCCCATAAACCGACGCTGTCATACTGTTTTCATACATAGGCCGAAAGAGGCTTTATCCATAAACAAAGCCCCCCGATACGGAGGGGCTTCGTTTATGGATGGTTATAAGATGGTTATAAACGGATCGTTTTACTCAGGGAAGGTTTTGCTGAATACTATTAATATCCACGATGCCGCCGCTGGAGCCGTCCATGTAGAACACGTACCAGATCCGTCCCACACCCGTGGTGGGGATTGAATAGGATGCAATTATGGTGCTGCCGCGTATTACTTCCACCCTGGCACCGGAATCCCTGAGGGGAACCAGCACCAAGCTTTCATCAAACTGATCAGCAGTGCGCGGGTCTTGATACAGGTGGACGTAATAGTGGTAAGTGCCCGGGACTAGTTGGTGGATGGTGATGGTCTCAGGCCCCATCCCGTCCACATCATCCACATCCAGGGTGGCCCATGGATAGGATGTTGCTGATCCGTAGTTAACAGCCGCGATTCCGAAATCAAGCAACTGATAGCCTACATGACTATCGGAAATGCCGGAATCCGAAGGCACCCTCAGGTGGGCGTCCAGATCCTCCGGCACCTGGAACCAGGTCAGCACGATCCGAATTTGGTCAGAAGTCAGAATAGTACTCAGGACAATGAGGAAATTTTCGGCAGGATCGTCGATGGTCTCGCTTCGCGTGGAGCTTACGTATCCCGTAGGCCCTATCACCTCAATGTCGTAGGCGCCATACGGTACGTCCCGGAAGGTGCAGATGCCGTTTTCATCCGTGACATCGGTGAACTGCCCTGTGCCGAGAAGCATCACCGTCGCCCCGGAAAGGTCATCCCCTGTGCCGGCGTCTGTCACGTGGACGGTAACCGTGGAGCTCCGCCCGTTGGTCTGCCCGTCGTCGCCGGTATCGGCGCACCCGTCGCCCAGGCCCACCAGCACAAAGTTGCCGTTGGTCATGTCCAGGCCCCAGCAGGCAGTAAACGACTGGCCCAGGAACAGGAAGTCCCGGATTACCATGTTCAAACACTCCGAGAACTCCACCGTGGCGGAGCTGAAGTCGATGAGTCCGCCCGTGCCGGAGGCCGTTCCGCCGGTGCCCTGGATTTCCCAGGTGCCGCTGATCAGGCTGAGCTTCCAGAAGATGGTGAAGGCCGTCTCCAGGAACTGAATGTTGCTGCAATAAAGAGTGTTTGTCGTGCCGTCATGTCCGAAATTGACCACCGCCCCGCTCATGTCGAGGGCGCAGGGAGTGCTGGTCTGGGTTCCGCCTCCATCGTCTCCTCCATCAGGAGCCCCCGATCCCATGGCGTCAATGGACAGGTGATCGGGAGAAACAGTTCCCGCGGCTACCACTCTGAGCGTGTGAGTTCCCAACTCCAGGCCGCTGAATACAACGGCGAACCAGCTTCCATTATTGGTGTTCATGCTGTGTACGAGCTGCCCGTCCAAATAAAAATCGGCCTGCCCGTCATTGGAATCGGACTCAAACTGCACGAAGAGGCTGTCTGAAGGAGTGGTGAAGTTTACCTCTATGTAGCCCGGATCGCCGAAAAGCCAAATCCCTTTGCTCCAGAGTTCGGGGCCGACATCAAATACCTGGAAATTTCCGGATGTGGCTGTTCTGGAATCTGTCGCATAGTTTTCCACCTCCACAACTTCGGCCCAATCCGAGCGATCACCAAGTATACCGGGGGAGTTTCCCTCGCCCCAATCCTCGTCACCAAATCCGACCAGATTCACTGTCACGGCATGGCCTGCCGTGCCGCCGATACAAATAATTACTGCCGCCAGCAGCAATATTTTAATACTTTTCATATCTTGTCCCTCCTGACCTTGCGGGTGGACATTCGATCAAGCAAGGGGTTAAACCCTGTTCTACATCGAAAAGTGGGGGGATCGGGTGTTATTTTCTCTCTATAAATGCCTTCTTGTCAATCCCGCAGGAGTTACCCCGAATTTTACAAAGGGAAAAGGGGTAATTGTGGATCCGGGGGATAACCTCCCGCTCCGGGGTGGAGTATCAGAGCCTGGGGGTGGCCGTACAATTTATTGTCCTTGCCACCACAACAACATCCTTCATCTATTTATTGGCGGCGATTTGGCTGCAATGTCGTTGATCAATATGTTGCTGATGAAAGTGGATAATTCTCTTTTGAACCGATTATCCTGCTCTTTTACTGTTTCTTTTCGTTATCTATCACTCCACCAGCCATAATGGTGAAACCGCACTTTCGATAAAAATCAACGAGATGTGGCTCGAAGAGGACATTTGCCATTTTGATTCCCTCACGTTTAATCCTGCGGAGGATCGTGGAAATCAATTCCGAGCCGATTCCGCGTCCCTGATACTCGGGATGAACCATCAGATTGCGGATATACGCATCGTCAACGGCGTCACTGACCACGTCCACGTATCCCACCAGTCTCCCGTTATAGAAACAGCCTGCGGAAATAAAAGTGTTCCCCAGGATCTTTTTGAGCTTCTCCACCCTGCCGTCCCAACCCACCGCCTTGCGCAGGGCGGCAACCTCCTCTGCATTAAGATCAGGATTTTCAACAAACCGAATTTCAGACTCCATTATTCCTTCTTTCCACATTCTGCCGGCGTCGGTCAGCTTAAAATTATAAGAGTTGCACTGCATAATGTAAACATTACCATGATATCCGCGGGGTGGCCCGGACAATGTATTGTCCGGGCTGCGCAGCGGCAATAAGAACCGCACTTCATCGAATTGCCAATCTTGCATTACTGATCGATAGTGGAGGGGTGGTTCGCGAACCGACCCTCCACTATATCCAGGGCCGATCATCCCCATGGCTCACGAGGCTGCACGGATAAATTTCTCAGCCGTCAGGACATCCTGCCTGCTTCCGATGATCAGAGGAATCCGTTGATGAAGGCTTGTGGGCTGAATATCCAGAATTCTCTCGCGCCCTGTGATGGCCAATCCGCCCGCCTGCTCCGCGAGATAGGCCATGGGTGCGGCCTCGTACAGAAGCCTCAGCTTCCCGTGAGGCCTCTTGCGGTCCGACGGATACAGGAAAATGCCTCCGTAGAGCAGCGTGCGATGAAAATCCGCCACCAGCGTCCCGATATAGCGGGAAGAATAGGGACGATCCGTCTCTTTATCCTCTCGCTTGAGGTAATGGATGTACTCATCAACTCCCCGTTCCCACCGGTCATGATACCCCTCGTTGATGCTGTATATTTTTCCCTTCTCGGGCATCCGGATATTTTCATGGGAGAGCAGGAATTCTCCCACCTCCGGATCCAGGGTGAACCCGTGTACTCCTTGACCGGTACTGTAAACCATCATGGTGCTTGACCCGTAGACAACATACCCGGCCCCCACCTGCCTGTGCCCCGGCTGTAGAAAATCCTCTGTCATCCCCTTCCCTTCCCGGGTGATTCTCCGGTGGATGGAGAAAATTGTCCCCACGCTGACATTGACATCGATGTTGGAAGACCCGTCCAGGGGGTCGAGCAGGAGCACGTACCTGCCCAGAGGATACCCTTCGGGAATCTCTATGATTGATTCCTCTTCCTCTGAAGCCAGTGCGCACACGTGGCCCGAGCGTCCCAGCGTGTCCATGATGACCTTGTGGGAAAATTCATCCAGCTTGGTTACTTGCTCACCCTGGACATTGACGTCTCCTGTCTTGCCCAGGATATCCAGCAGGCCCGATTTCCTGACCTCCCTGGCGATCACCTTGGCGGCAAGGGTGATGGTGGTCAGAAGGCCGGAAAACCTCCCGGTTGCTCCGGGATTCTGTATCTGCTGCTCCAGAATATACCGGGATATGGTCATGATCGGCTTCAGCATGGCTTCACTCCCCTTGATTTCGTAAGAGCATTTATTGATCGCTTGAATATATGACAGCACGGAGACGTGCTTGGAATTGCAGTGGTCTATGTAAGCTTAGACGAGAACACGGAAGGTTGTCAACTGGTTTCCGGGCGGGACTTACTCCATTTTTCCTTTGATCATATGAATGATCCAATAACAATTGCAAAATGAAAAGACAGGGGCGGCTCGCGGCCGCCCCTGCATGAAGATTACGTATCTTTGTTTTCAAAAACATCCCTTATCTTTTGCGACAATTCCTTGATACTGAAAGGTTTCTGAAGAAAGGCATTGCATCCTCGGTCTAATATCTTTTTTGCTTCTCCATTAATAGAATAACCACTGTAAAGTATGACTTTTATATCCGGATTGATTGCCTTGAGAATGTCGTACGTTTCCCCCCCGCCTATCCCCGGCATGATCATGTCCAGGATGACCAGGTCAATCTTGTCTTTATTTGCCTTGTAAACCTCAACGGCTTCCTCCCCGCTTCCGGCCCGCAGAGCCGTGTGGCCCAATGACTTTAAGATTTCAATACCGACATCCAGGACGGGCACCTCATCGTCAACTATGAGAATTGTTTTTCTTCCCCTCAAGGCCTCATCCTCGAATGCCCTCTCTTTTACGGCTTCCTTTTTCGAGGCCGGCAGATAGATGTTGAATTCGGTCCCCTTGCCTTTTTTACCGTGAACAGTAATGATGCCGCCATGGTTGGTGACAATACCATAGACAGAGGCCAGGCCCAATCCTGTGCCCCTCCCCATCTCTCTGGTGCTGAAGAAGGGCTCGAATATTCTTTGACTGGTCGCCTCATCCATTCCCACTCCGGTGTCAGCAATGGATATTCTCACATAATCGCCCGGTTCCACTCCAAACTGCCCGATAAAATTTTCATCAAGCGCAACGTTTTTCGTTTCAACGTAGAGATCGCCTCCCCCGGGCATAGAGTGCCGAGCATTGTTATAGAGGTCCAACAGCGCCTTCTCAATCTGCCCCTGGTCAGCTTCCACAGTCCAGATGTCTTTCTGATGTTTTTGATAAATCGTTATGTCCTTTCTGGTGCGGGCAAATACCAAGGAAGTCTTTTCAACGATTTCATTCAGGTTGACGGGCCTGGCCTCATATTTTCCCCCTCCGGCAAAGCCCACCAGTTGCCTGCTTAAATCCGCTCCCCGTCGCACTTGTTCTTCTATGGTTTTTAATTTCTCATAATGTGGGTGGCTGGAATCAATATCCATAAGCATCAGGGATGCGTATCCCTGGATGGCCATAAGCAGGTTATTGAAATCATGGGCAATGCCGCTGGCCAAGGTGCCGATTGCCTTCATCGTCGGGGCGTGTCGAAGCTGGGCTTCAGGTTTCTTTTTTTTCTCCTGCGCGCGCTTCCGTTCGTCGATATCGCGGGCAATAGAGAGAACGGCCGGCTGTCCTTGAAAATCGAAAAGACTGGAATTAATCTCAACGGGGATATTTCTGCCGTCTTTGGCTCTGTACACCCTTTCGTATAAAACATGTTTCTTCGTAAGCAACTCTGTTTTTACTGCGTCATCATCGTCGATCTCCTGGGAAACGACGAGGTCTAAAGGCGTTAAACGCAATAACTCTTTTCTTGTGTATCCCAGTCTTTGACATGCCGCAGAATTGACTTCGATGAATTTGCCCGGCACACCCTCCTCTGTCAATCCATGAACAAACACAGCGTCATTACTGCTGTTAAAAAACATTCGATAACGTTCTTCTCTCTCCCTCAGAGTCCTCTCCTCCTTCTTACGCTCCCAGATGTCGCGAACGACTCTGGTTAGATCTGTTTTATCCTTTACAGGGGGCATGTTTTCATTCTCCTGATAATGTGCAGGTCGGCTCGCAAACCGCCCCTTTCATCCACGGCTGCGGTCTACCTCCCTACTGAAGCGGAGATGATTCGTGAACAAGAGACATATCCTTATTAATAATTATTATTAACAATCTTCAGGCGGAAATTGCAACCCAAATTTTATCATTCAACTCATATTTCTATGCGATACCCAGGTATATTATTACTTTTGATTATTATTGTTGCAACTTCCGATGAATATGTCCTGTGTTTCCAGAAATAAAAAAACCCCCGTTTTACCGGTTAAGGTAAACAGGGGTACATGCGGCCCCTTTGTTCATGGCTCCCCTCCGGAGTACATTTTCACGCCAGGGACTATAATCGCATTACAGTATTCCTTAAAGATTAAAAGAATGCGAACAGCGTGCCATCCTGGTAACCCGCGAAGGCCGGTTGATATAATATGCTGTTAAAAGGATATTACCCTGGTTGGACGACTCGTATGCGCCGATCTGGGGACCAGGATATCGGAAAAAACTTCCGGTATTTCGGAAGCAAATGAAATAATGATGCGGCGTTGCTTCAGGGGCGGTTCGCGACCCGCCCCGGCCTGCACCGTGAAAATTTTTTTTTACTCTGGGGGAAATGGAGGGAAAATGGGGGAAAATTGGACCATTGCTTTTCGGCCTGTAGTGGTCCCATAATAGGGCACATGGAACAGAGCACAGCCCCTCACGGACGTAGTCGGAACACCGGCCGGACCAACAGCACCACACGCCTCGACGGCGGGTTTACGCGCGTGCCCAACGTGCTTTTCGACAGCGAGTTCCCGGAGCTGTCCGGCGCTGAGGTCAAGGTGTTTCTCTACCTTATCAGGCGCACCCTGGGCTTCGGCAGGCAGGCCGACTCGGTTTCCCTCTCCCAGATGACAGACGGTCTCCAGACCAGGGAAGGCAAGCGCCTGGACAAGGGTGTGGGCCTGGGGCAGCGCTCCATCCAGCGCGCCCTGCGGATGCTTGAACGTCGGGGCCTCATCCGGGTGGAGGCCTGCTGGGACCACCGCAACGGGCGCATGGCCAATAAATATACCATGGTACTACCCTCACTCCCGCCGGCGCGGGATACGCGCATGGAGAGGCAAAACACCGGTGGATATGACAATGACCGGCCGCCATCCGCCCGGCCCGAACAGGACGCTCTCCCGGCCGACGCCTCCCCCCCGTCAATTCCGACATCCTCCCCCTGTCAAACCATACGCATACAAAATATAGTTACCAGAAAAAAAGAACATCAACAAAACACAACCCTGCGGGAAGCCGCCCAGGTGAACTCGTCACACAAGGCCCCCTCCTCTCCCGGCATTGATGATGTTTCTTTTTCTCCACGACAAGAACTAAACCCGGCCGGGCCTGCTGATGGTGTTCCCCTCCCAGGGGAGAGCAAGCAGGTGATGCCTGCGGGTGCAAGTGAGCGTGATAATTCCATGTTGTCCGAGGAGCTGGCAGGGAGGGGCATCTCCCGCCTGGCAGCCCGGGAGCTGGTCGCCCGGTACGGACCGGAGCGCGTGCGGAAACAACTGCGCGTATTCGACGCCCTGCAGGAGGCCCACAGTCATCTTATCACCTGCAACCCCGCGGGATACCTGCGCCGCGCCATAGAGGAGGACTACCCCGAGCCTCCCCTCATTGCCCGTGCGCGGGAGGAAACCGCCGCGGCGGAGAAGAAAAAGCGGGAGGCGGAGGAGCGGGAGCGCGAGCTCAGGGCGCAGCAAGAACGCCGAACGCGGCTGGAGGCCCTGCGGGCGCGGCTATCGCCCGAGCAGCTCTCCGCCCTGCGGCAGGAGGCCCTGCAAAGGCTTGAGGACAGGGGAACGGACCTGCGGTTCGGCAGGGAAATCCATATTCAAATCGCCATGGACGGCATTCTAGAGGAGAAATTTCGAAATTCCTTCGTCAGGATTCACCGGCAGCCCGGGAGCGAGCCAGTTGCCCGCGGAGAAAGGCCACCGCGTCCGATCCGCTCACGCCCCGGAAATCAGCGCCGATGGCCCGTGCGAACTCATCCGTCACGGGCGCCCCTCCCACCAGGATCAGCGGCGGTTGAGCCGGGAAGTTCTCCCGTATTTTCTGCACGGTCTCCTCCATCCGGGACAGGGTGGTGCTCAGAAGGGAGGATATTCCCACGGCAACCGCCCCGGAGTCCTTCACGGCGTTGATGAACCGCTCCGCCGAAACATCGGTCCCCAGGTCCACCACGCGGAACCCGGCTCCCTCCAGGACGGTGGAGACGATGTTTTTGCCGATGTCGTGCACATCATCCTTGACCGTGCCCAGAACCACGCTGATTTCTCTCCTCTCCCCGGTTCTGGCGAAGTAGGGATGCAGGACCCCAAGGACGCGGTGGGCGGCCTTGGCGGCCATTATCATCTCCGGCAGGTAGACGAGGCCGGCCTCGAAGCGGCGGCCGATCTCTTCCATGGCGGGGATGAGGCCGCGCTCCACCACGTCCTCCGCTTTTCCTTCACCGGACATGATCCTGCGCGCTTCTCCCTCCGCCAGGGCCCCCAGTCCCTGAAGGATGGCATCGTAGAGGACGGGAAATGAGACGTCAATGGGCTGCTCCTCTGCGGGCTTGACATGCTCTGCGGACCGCGGAGATACGGCGGGGGCTTCCTCCAGCGGATATCGCCCGTAGCGCAGAAGCGCCTCTCCCATGGCCTTGACGTTCTCCGGCTTTACGTAAGGAGCCAGGCTGTTGGCGGAGGCCAGAATGTACCCGCCCCCGGGTCCGCATGCCGCGATCCGGCGCCGCACTTCATCCATGGTCTCCTCGGGGGTCCCGCGGGTGAGCGTATAATGGAGGTCGATGTTGCCCACCAGGCAGATGCGGCTGCCGTAGTCCCGCTTCAGCGCCTCGATGTCCATGGGTCCCGGCTCAATGTTGGCCAGTCCGTCCATGCCCAGAGACAGGAGGTCATCCAGGATGGGCATGAGGTTGCCGTCGGAGTGGAAGACCCAGGGCTTGCGGATCTCGGAGGTAACGCGCCGCATGACGGGGAGAATTATGTCGCGGAACTGGGTCGGCGACATCATGGGGCCGTGGCCGAAGGCCAGGTCCTCGGGCAGCCAGACCAAGTCGAAGGGCAATTCCTGGAGGTTCCGGATCGCCCGGAGGCACCAGTCCGCATAGCGGTTCAGGAGTTCCTCCACCAAGTCCGGCTCCTCCACGAGGCTGACCATGAAATGGGAAATGCCCATGCTGAGGTAGGTGCTGCTGACTCCGGCGCGCACGGACATCACGCGGCACAGGTCTCCGCCGAAGCGCTCAAGCATCTCTCCCACAGTCCTGTAGAGGTCCTCGTCATCCGGATCGGGAAAATCAATTATTTTCAAGTCTTCCCGGGTCTTTATTCTGCCCTCCACCGCCACATCGTGTTGGGATGCCTCCGTCTGCATGGCCTTTGTCACCACATAGCGCGGCGGACTGAAGTCGATGCTGAAGGAGTCCAGGGGCAGCACCCGGCAGACTTCCGGCGGTACCCGCAGAACCCCAGGCCTCCCGGGAAGCTGGGTGTATCCGGTGTGGATGAAGTCGTCTCTCTTCAGAATGGCTCGTGCAACATCGTTGGAGACGTTATTCTCCACCCAGGGAACGCGGTCAGGCTCCCGGCGTGCAAGGGCGGTCAACACTCTCTCTCGCGACGTCATTGTCATAAATGCTACCTCCTGTCATCAAGTTCTCCACAATGCTCTCCACAATGCAGGGAATGGATGAAATGTAAAAAATGAGTATATACAAAACATTGGGGCAAAAGCAATGGTTAAATTCCACCATTCCGAAACTTTTCTAGTATCAAGCACACCATGTATGGTATACTATGTCCCTCGAGAGGTGGATATATTCGATGGCATATGAATTGGAGATTCCAAAGCGACAAAACCGGAAACTCCTGTACGCGTTCCTCGCGGGTCTGGCCATTGCAGTGATCGTCTTTACCCGCGCCGACTGGAAGCGGCTGATGGTCGTTCTTTCCCAGATAGAACCGGCATGGGCCATCCTCTCTCTGGCCTTCTCAGCGGCGAGCTATCTGTTCGTTGCCGCGGTGATGGGTTCCATCCTCCGCATCATCGGGTGCTCACTGCCTTTCCGGACTATATTCGAAATTTCGTTCGTTTCTACTACGGTCAACTATATCATGTCACTGGGCGGTTTAAGCGGAATAGCCCTCAAAGTGTATCTGCTGGCGCGTCAGAGGATTTCGCCCAGCCAGACGCTGTCCATTTCCATCGTGCATGGGTTTATGACCAACACGGTCCTGGTGCTCCTGGTTTATGCGGGGTTCATATACATTCTGATGCATACGGGGATGACATGGGCTCAGATGATTGCGGCCGTGTTGATCCTGGCGCTGGCATTCTTACTCACATGGGTCACTGTTCAAATCATGCTTAGCGGAGAGTTCCGCCACAGACTGTTTCTTCTAGGCATGCGCGTGCTGGCCTTTATCAACCGGAAGTTGAGGGGCAGGCGCGTGGTGTCGGAGGCCAAGGCCCGCGAATTCTATCGCCAGTTCGACGCCGGCATGAGGATGATCTTCACCGACAACAGAAAGCTGATCATGCCAGCCCTGTGTGCCGTTCTGGACTGGGCGTCCATGATCCTGTGCCTGTGGGGCTCCTTTAAATGCGTGAACTATAGCATCAACTTCATCATACTGCTGGTGGGTTTTTCCGTAGCGGTGTTCATGACAATCTTCTCGTTCACCCCCGCCGGCCTGGGGCTTGTGGAAGGCTCCGTGGCCGGGGTTTACTTTGCGCTGGGGGTGCCATTTGAGCGCGCCCTGGTGGCGGTGGCCGTCTATCGCCTCTCGTTCTATATTCTTCCCGTGCTGATCAGCTTTATCTTTTACCGCCAGTTTTTCTATCGGGAAAGAAATGTAAGCCCGCCGGTAATTTCAAATACTAAAATTATCAATTAGCAATGCAAAATGAGCAATTCTTTCATGACGGTGGACGTAAAATGAGCATGCGCATGGCGGGACGAAAAAGGACACTGGTGCCGGCCATTGCCGCTGTTTTTCTCCTGGCCTCCTCCGGGCTGGGCGCCGGGCCGCTGTTTTTAGAGCGCAAAAGCGTCAAGATCGCGCTGGGCCCGGACGACCTCTTCCACGGCTACGTCCAACTGGCTGCGGCCATGGGACTGCTGGGCCAGCATGGACTGGATGCCCAGTTGTTGGTAGCTGACAGCGGTGAGAAGGCCGCCCGCGCGGTGATCCGGGGGCGGGGTCTCTTCGGTGTCCACGATTTCCAGCAGGTCCTCTTGGCCAGGGAGAGAGAAGAGCCGCTGCTGGCCATAGCGAAGGGTATGGAGGGACCGGGGCTCCGGATTATGACGCGGGACCCTGCCCTGGTGCAAGCATGGTTGTCCCGGCGGCTCCGCGGGGCAAAAAAGTTTGCGCTGTTGCGGGGGATGCGCATCGGTGTTGATGGCTCCGATATGCTGCGGGCCCAGTGGGTCCGGTGGATGGCCGGACGGGCGGGCCTGGACGCGCGGAAAGATTTTGAGATCATCGACGTCGGCCCCGGCATTGACGGCATGGCCGCACTGAAATCCGGGGCCGTACAGTACCTTGCGGCCCGGTCTCCTGCCGCTGAGATGATACAGGACAGGCGCGCGGGCCGTATCGTCTGGCCCGAAAGGTACGAGCCCGGGGAACCCGCCCCTCTCTACCTGGTGGTCTCCATGTATGAGGACTCGGTGAAAGCCTATCCTGAGATGCCCGGGAAGTTCCTGCGGGCGTTGCGGGCGAGCTTTGTCCTGATGCGAAAGCAACAGGAGCATACCTTCTCCATAGCACAAAGGCTCTGGCCCCGAATCCCCGAGGCGGCCCTGAGGCGGGCCATGATCAACACCCTGCCGCTTTTGCCCGAGGACTTGCTGTTGACAGAAGACGGCGCGGAGTTGACAATGAAGCTGATGCTTGAAGCGGGCATGCTGAAAAGGAAGGTTTCCCTGGAGGAGGCTTGCACTAACTGGTTTGTGCGGTAACACGGGTATAATGAAAAGAGCAAGATAATCATTGCAAATCAGAATTATCCACTTTGATCAGCAACAGATTGACCAACGATATTACAGTCAAATTGCCGCCAATAATAGATGAAGGATGCTGTTGGGGCGGCCCGGATTAAAGTTTATTTGCCGACCTGACAGGATAATCCTATTGCAAATTTATCAATCAGCAGTGCAAGATGGGCAACAGCAGCCCACCATACATACCTGCGCCCCTCCACAATGCCCCGCTCTCCCCCTGAAGGCTGAGAGGGAGATTCCCTATGATATTCGCTAATTTTTACAAGTAAGTACGAGAATTTTTCGGCTTTTTATTTTGACAAAAACTGAAAAATCATAATAACATGAAACTCACCGAAACTTCTTTTTTCATGACACCGGCGGGAAATAACGGGGGGAATTTCAATGGTCTGCTCCATAATAAAGAAATATGGGACTTTCTCAATGATGTTATCACTTTTACTATCTTCAGCTTGTCCTCTGACAAGTGCCACCAATAGTTTTGCCGCCATACCCCTGCCGGCCGGCCGGGAAGTTTTTACATATCCTCCCACAGCTTCTCCGGTTGCAAGCATGGACCCCGCTCAGGCTGAACCTATAGGTGTCGGCATAGTGGCAGAAGGCGGATATTTCCTGAGTCTCCGGGTAAGCCTCAATCAATGTTCAGGTCCTGTAGATGTTTATCTGGTTTTATTTTTTCCTGCATTTGACCCGGACAATTACTATTTCCTGAAATCAGACTATACCTTTCAGACAGTCTCACAGGGAGTCGAACCATGGAAGCAAAATGTAAACGGTCCTATCAATGAGGCGCTTTTTAGCAATATCCCCACATCAATACTTCCTCCGGGGACGCACTACCTTGGTCTCTTGATCACACCGCCGGGCAATCCAACGACCTATTACCTCTGGATAACTTCTTTCATAACTGTAGAAGAAGCCATTTCCATGATAACCCCCTATGTAAATGAATCTGATATGGCAACTATTTATCAGGCTTTCAGTTCCGATGACAGCGCTCCCTGGGGCTTTGCACATAACGGCGTTGATTTTTCCCCGAATGGGAACCTTAAACCCTTTCAGGCTGTTTCTTCAGGAGTAGTGGATGAAATCAGACTATGGCAGCTCCCCGGCACCTTAAACTGGCAGGTGAATGTCTGGATTACATACAACTCAATCTATTCAGCTAGTTACGCCTTTGAGCCTATGTCTGATGATCAGGCGGACGGGCAAACCCAACTTGACAACATGTTTGTATCTTTGGGGCAGATTGTTTCTCAAGGGGATATTATCGGAAATCTTTACACCACCAATGAAGGATCCCATGTCCATTTTTCTCTGTACCAAAATGGGGTTGCAATTTGTCCTGAGCCCTATTTTACTCCGGATGCCAGAAGTTCTATTTTGAACGTGATTCACAATTTTTGGCCGGAGGCAACTATGTGCTATTAGCGGTTTAAGGGCACAGCGTGCTGTGCCCCTGCGTTGGAACCCCCTCACCCCGGCTCTCTCCCCCGCAATCGGGGGGGAGGGGGAATAATTCAGCTGGATTAAAGAATATCCCGACCATATATAGAGTGATGGAGGATGGAGATAACGTGGAGATTGAGATTCAGGAGCCGGAAATCGTTCGGGAAGACATACTGTTCTTGATCGATAGGAATTTCAATTCCAATAATGTCTGCATTGTTACCGGCGCTTCAAGCGGGATCGGCAGGGCCGCGGCTGTTGCGGCGGCGGCGAATGGGCTCATGACCGTGGGTCTGGATATCGATGAAGAGGGAGGGAAGGAGACCCGGGCTATTGCCCGGGAGATGGGCGGGGAGATGATCTTTATCAAGACCGATCTCGCGCGAGACGAGGATATCGAGCATGCCGTGTCAGAGGCGGCAAAGCATGGCGGGATCAAGTATTTGGCCAATATAGCCGGGATTCAGCATATTGATTCCATAGAAAATTTCCCCATGGAAAAATATGATTTCATGCAGCGGATTATGCTGAGAGCACCATTTTACCTGTCTAAATTGTCTATTCCGCACATGAAGAGAAGCAGCGACGGGACGGGAGTCATCGGCAACATGGCCTCCATACACGCCCATGTCTGCACCGTCAACAAGCCGGTTTACAACATCGCCAAGTTCGGTCTGAGAGCTCTCACCCAGTCGATTGCCGCAGAAGGAGAGGGCAAGATTCGTTCGTTCTCCCTGAGCACCGGTTTTGTAAAGACGCATCTGGCGCTGGCCCAAGTCCCTGACCAGGCGAAACAGCGCGGTATAACACAAAAAGAGGTTGTGCGTGATGTTATGATGGGTAAATCCCGCATTAAAGAGATGATGTCTCCCATCGAAGTGGCGAACCTGTTCATCTTCGGATTTTCACGTCATTCTAAATACCTGATAGGAGGAGATCTCCTGTTTGACGGGGGTTTGGTTTTAACATATGCATAACAAAATTGTATATACACCCGACGGGCCCGGCGCCGCCCCGGAAACCTTCTTTTTGACGCACTATCACAGTCCGCTGGGCACATATCTCCTGGCCGGCTCGCAACGGGGAGTCGTCTGCGTGGCGTCCGAGGAGGAGGCCCCTTCCCGCATCTCACGGTGGGAGCGCGGAAATATCGAGTTACGATACGATGACGCACACAATCGTGCGTTGGCGCTCCAGTTGGACGCATATTTCGCTGGGAGACTCAGACAGTTCACCATACCCCTTGACCTGCGCGGCACTCCATTCCAGCGCCGTGTGTGGAAGCTTTTATGCGGCATTCCCTTCGGGGAGACCCGCACCTACCGCCAGCTCGCTGAAGCCCTTGGCCGTCCGAACGCCGCCAGGGCCGTGGGCCGCGCCAACGGGAGCAATCCTGCGGCCATTGTGGTGCCCTGCCATCGGGTGATAGGGTCAAACGGCAAGCTGACGGGCTATGCGGGCGGACTGCACAGGAAGAAGGCCCTTCTGGACCTTGAGGCCCGCAAGGTGTTGGAGGTCTCTCCGAAGTAGCCCGCGAGACATTCTTCAGGTCCGCCGCCCGCGACACAGTGGCACGATTACATGCAATGTATCGTTTGGATCGACTCATGGAACGAGCTGTCACCACACTGAGGCCTATTCCGCCGTATGATTTTGACCTTACCGCGGCCTATGCCACGTATTTCCGCGGCCACTACGGTGCCGAGTCATTCCGGGATAATGTCTTCCGGCGGTTGCTGGACTTCGGGGACCGCCTCTGCCTTGTCAGTGTTCGTTCCACGGGCACGATTGATTCGCCCCTCCTGGAGCTGGAGGTACAGGGCGCGGCTCTGGATGAGACGGTTGTGTCCGAAGCCCGGCGATTGGTGGCACGCATACTGGGAGCCGACCAGGACATGGCTCCTTTCTACGGCATGGCCTTCGAGGATCCCATGCTGGCCCGGCTGGCCCGGGGGCTAAGGGGACTGCACGTCCCCAACACCGTGTCCGTATACGAGGCTCTTGTTTTGGCCATCCTGGGACAGCAGATCAGCTCACATGTGGCGCGCATGCTGCGGACCCTGCTGATTCAGACGTATGGGCCCTCTTTAGAGGTGTCTGCGGTTACGTACCACGCCTTTCCGAGACCCCAGGCCCTTATGGCGGCGGGTGCGGAAGGCCTTCGCTCCATCAAACTCTCCAGCAGAAAAGCCCGGTACATCGCGGAAATTGCAGCCGGTGTGGCTTCGGGAGAACTGGACCTGGAGAGCCTGCGGAGAAAGCCTGACGAGGATGTTATCCGCACGCTCACCGGCCTTCGCGGCGTGGGCCCGTGGACAGCCCAGTGGCTCTTGATCCGCGCCCTCGGCCGCACCGACGGCTTTCCCCATGGCGACCTGGCTCTCCTGCGAACCATGGGATCGCTGCTCAACGCGGGAAGCCCCCTCGACGCCGATGCTGCGCTGGCCTATTCCCGCCGCTGGTCGCCGTTCCGCAGCTACGTGACAACCTACCTGTTCGCCGCCGTCCGCTCCGGCCGCTTTACCGACTTGTCTCAAACCGGTGATGGCGGGCCGTGAACTGGATAATCGCCGGCACAAAAACGGAAAAAGTTTCACGGCAGGCTTATATCCCTGTGAATGACATAGAAGATTGGGAGATGCGCGATGAAAAAAGAAAGTATCCCGTTCACCAGGTCTGTGGGGTTCAATGTGGCTTACTGCACTGCGATGGCGCTTGACGTATCCCAGGCCAGGCGACTTATATGGGTCTCAGGTCAACTCGCCTTCGACGAACATGAGCGGTTCGTCGGCAAAGGGGACATCGGGCTGCAGACCGAACAATGCATCAAAAATATTCAATCCGCGTTGAAAAAGCTGGAGGCATCACTGGCCGACGTCGTTCAGGTGACCGTGTTTGTGAAAGAGATGAGTAACTTGAAAACCATCCATGATATCCGGCTGAAGTATTTCCAGAAACCGTATCCGACAAGCACGTTGGTTGAAGTCAAAGGTTTCGTCCATCCCGATGCGCTCATCGAGATAAATGCGGTAGCTGCGGTCTAGTGTTGTCATCGATTATTCAGGGTGCCTGCGGGATTTGATGTTATACCTTCAAGGTCGGCGCTTTGATATCGTCTTTCAGTATTTTGTCTGATTTTTTGGATTTCGCGGCTGGAATCGGCGATGAATTCCGATTCAAATACGCTATGAATCGGGAGTGCATTATTTCGGCGGGCACAGCCCTTTTCACCACACCTGGTTTGCCCACCGGGGGGAATTACTGCCCGGGCAGAGTGGATCAAAGTGATGTGAGATGGCTTTCAACCGCTGATTTCATTCTCTTTTCGACAGCGTTGATGATGCGGGGCATTACTTCCCCCGCACTGCCCTTGATGCTCATGTCCGCCAAGTAGTCTTGATCCGTATCGCTCAGGTTGATGATCATCAGTTTTGCGCCGTTGGACTTGGCGTACCTGGGCATTTCAGCAGCGGGATAGACGACGAGGGATGAGCCAATCACCACGAAAAGGTCGCACCGGCAGGATTTTTCATGTGCCTTCATGAAAGCGTGCACCGGCAGCGGCTCTCCGAAGAAGACGGCGTTGGGCTTGAGGATGCCCCCGCATTGTTTGCATCGCGGGTCCCCTTCGCCGGCCAGAACCCTCTGCTCCACCTGCTCCCAGCTCCACAGGGCCCGGCAGGACGTGCACACCACTTCCTGCATGTTGCCGTGAAGCTCGACCACCAGCGTCGGGCGATTGCCGGCTCGCTGATGCAGATTGTCTATGTTCTGTGTGATGACGGCTGAAAGCTTTCCCATCTTTTCTATATCGACGATGGCATGGTGGGCTGCGTTGGGAAAGGCCTGCTGGAACTTGAATGCCCTCCCCAAGGTCCATATCTTGATGCGGGTCTCAGGCGAGGAGAGAAATCTCTGGATGGTAAAGTCCTCCGGTTCAAACGTGGTCCAGATACCCCCCGGGCTCCGAAAGTCCGGGATGCCCGACTCCGTGCTGACGCCCGCGCCGGTGAACACCACAATCCTCTGAGACTGGAAGATAAGCTCAGCGGCCCGCTCTATATCACGCCCGGCCTGGTCCAAAATCCATCACCTCCTGTTTTCCATAATGCAAGACCGGAAGGGAAAAGTCAACAGGCCCGGGTGAAATCATTATTCTTGATAACATTACTTGACAATTATAATTGTTGTACTTATTTAAGAGACATAGAAACTTAAACGTGTCATTCCGCCAGGGGGGAATGCGCTTTGCGCATGAGATCAGTTCACAGTAAAGATGTGGCAACCCAGCACACAAAGGGAGAATGGAAATGAAGACGAGAGCACTGTCCTTCGTCGTACCGGTGGTGTTATGGTGTGTTTTCAGCACAAACTCCATTGCCGCCACCATTGACGTGGCTATGAGAGATAGTTTTTTTCTGCGGAGCGATATCACCATCAATGTGGGAGATACGGTCCGTTGGACAAACGAGGGGTCATTACTTCACACGACCACCAGTGGAACATCGGGCGCCTTTAATGGAATATGGGATTCAGGAACCATGTCGCAAGGCGATACGTTTTCCTTCAGGTTTAACCAGGTCGGAACATTCCCGTATTTTTGCAGATTCCATGTCTTGGCCGGAATGACGGGAACGGTAACGGTGCAAAGCGCCGCCGCGCCTCTTCCCACAGGCCAGGATATTTTTTCGTATGATGCGTCGAACATGCCCTCAAGAAACCAGGACCCATCTATGGCAAGGCCCATCGGGGTCGGTGCTGTGGCGGATAATGGGGATACGTTCAAAATCAGCGTGGATCTCGGCGGTTTTGCCGGCGAGGTGGATGTCTATTTCGCCATTTTTGCCCCGTCGTTGGTTCCTGATGACTTTTTCATCCTGACATCCGACAATACGATCCAGCTTCTTTCAGATGGCCTTGTGCCGTGGATGACCAACACGCCCGGTGATATAACGGTAAACGTTTTTGGCGATTTAGATTTACCTCTTTCAGTTCTTCCTCCAGGCACATACGAGCTGTTTTTAGCCGTCACACCTGCGGGAAGCTTTGACAGTTTCTTTACCTGGCAAACCGGATTTACTGTGCCTTAACGTTTTGAAGCGGGGTTTTGTCATTGCCTGCCAGGGGCTGAGGGGGTCGGCCTGGTGATGTATTTGTCCGGGCCGTGCCGCGGGGCGATGGGGTATGGATTCGTGAACATGAGAAGAAATACGCCGATCATCCCGGTCGCCTTGCTGCGGGGATGTCTTACGTTGAGCCTTTACTCTCCCAACGCCGTTTTTCACGCCGCCCGCCTTTATTGTAAATACCTTCCACAAGGCGAACGCATACTAATAAGTTGATTTCCAGTTAAAATTTTCATACAATAGTTTAATACAACTAACGCGGGTGGCCCGGACAATTCATTTGTCCGGGCTGCATTGCAGCAAGAAAGGGCGTCTTTTCGCTGTCTTTAAAGGTGCAATGCCGAGCAACCCATCGCTTTGCGGCCCGGACTCCGGGCGGGCGGCCGCCGGCAAGGCAAGTGGTCCGCGCCGATCGCTTGCCGATGGATTCTGCATTTAATGCCATGCTGTATTGTGCAGAAGTTTGACCGCTCTCGCCAATCTTGAGAAACAGAAAATATCATCACCCATGAAAAAACACCCTGTCATTTTCTACGGCTGGATTATAGTGGCTACCAGCCTTATCGTAAAGGCCTTGGCTTATAGCGCCCGATATTCCTTTTCCGTTATCTTCCCTTCACTCCTGGAGGAATTTCATTGGCCCAGAGACGCAACGGCCGGCATGCTCTCTGTTCACTTACTGTTCTATGGTCTTGTTTCACCCGTGGCAGGTGGCCTGGTAGACAGGATAGGTCCGCGCAAAACCATGGCCTTCGGGACCATGCTGCTGTCCCTGGGCATGTTCCTCTCCCGTTGGGGAAGCGAGCCGTGGCACTTTTATCTCAGCTTTGGAGTCCTGAGCGGGGCCGGTCTCTGTCTTATGGGTTCAGTCCCCATCACCGCTGTACTGAGGAATTGGTTTGAAAGAAAGCGAGGCCTTGCCTTCTCGCTGGTGCACTGCGGCGTGGGGGGCTCCTTTGCCACCTATCCCGCCATCGCTTTCCTGATCAATCGCACAGGCTGGCGCAACACTTTTGTGGTGGAGGCCCTCATCATCACCGCTGTCGTGCTGCCTCTGATAGCGTTTGTCATGCGGTATCATCCCAGGGAGAAAGGCCTTGTACGCGACGGCGTTGTCGAAGCCGGCGATCCTTCTCCGGCATCCGTGAATGAGACGCTGCGGATTACGAATGGGGCCTGGGCCGCGGTGGATTGGACGCTGTCCAAGGCCGCAAGGACCAGCCGTTTCTGGCTGCTATGCCTGATGACCTTCTCCGTATGGGGCATAGCTCAGCATATCATGGTGGCCCATCACGTGGCGTTCGCTATTGATGCGGGCTATTCAAAGCTCTATGCGTCATCGGTTATATCCCTTTTCGGCATTATGTTTGCCTTAGGATCCCTGGCAGCTATTATCTCCGATCGGATCGGGCGTGAGCCGACATTTACCATAGGAGCCGCCATAGGTATCGCGGGCATACTGGTCCTGATGCTCATTAAGGATACCTCCCACCCATGGATGCTTTACTGCTATGCCATCAGCCTGGGATTCGGCCTTGGGATGATCTCTCCCACCATAACGGCCTCCCTCACCGACATCTTCCAGGGGCCGATGGTTGGGTCTGTCATCGGCTTTGTCTGGTTCAGTTTCGCCATGGGGGGCACCATAGGACCCTGGCTGGGCGGCTGGATCTTTGAATTCACCGGCAACTACATGCCCGCTTTTATCCTGTCCGCGGCGCTTCTCGCAGTGGCATGCGCCGCCATCTGGCTGGCGGCTCCGCGAAACGTGAGGCTGGTGCCGGGGCGGGTAAAGAATCGGCAGAACAGGTAAAAAGGACGAGGGCGGCGGAAAAGCCGGGAGTCTCGGGACGGGACTTATATGGCGGCAAAGAGAGGAGGTGACAGTCCATCCGGAGGATGGCCTCCACCCGGCCTTTCAGCGGCAATGCCAAACATCACTGCTTCGGAGCAGGGCCGATCCTCTTGTCGCTTCGTGATCCGAACGAAACATCAGTGCGTAAAAGCGGTAAAGAGGCCGCCATGGGGCTGAGAGCCTATTTCAGATTTTACAATGAGCAAAGACCACATCAAGCGCCGGGATATGTGACGTCAGCCATTGTTTATGCTGGAGCGGACCGATGAGGACAAATTCCACAAGTCGTGCAAGAAACGTCAGTGAAGGAGCGGATCGCCCTGCTGCTGCGGCGCACCCCCGACGGGTTCTCTGGAAGGCCCATTCTCGACGCGCCGCCGATCCGGCCGAGGCGCTCAACCCGGTAGGGAGTCCACCTTAAAAAAGCCTGATTTTTGTCTTGACAAAGAGGTACACCTTAAGGGAAACTCACCGCGTTACTCGTTAGAGGTGGGAGGTTTCTGATGCTGCCGATGGAGGAATCGAACGAAGATCAGCAACCGGCCATCGAAGAACTGATTGACGTGCTTGGACTAACCGGCATTGAGGCAGTTTTGCAGCTTTCTGTTAAAGTGGCGGCATTGGCTGGCACGGGACCCCGTCTGTTACAGCCAAGCTTTTGGTTTATTGCCCGGGTGCAGCAGCCGGCTGGGTGGAAGGCCTGGAGGAGCCGCTCACCAAGAACCGTTTGAAAGTTTCTATTTAGCTAATTTGAGTCTTTCACAACGTGAGAGTTTGTCGTTGAGAAAGGGGGTGTAATTAGAATGGAATAAATTTTTTGGAAGCATGTTGAAAGGATTGGCGAGAATTGCGTTTATTTAAAAGATGATAAATAGGAGGGTACAAATGAAACGAAGAGTGATTTTTGTGTTTATTCTGGTTCTTGCTGCTGTATTTGTTCTGACTAATCCTTCTTTTGTTCAAGCGAAAAAATATGTTATTAAGCTTGGACATTTCAGTATCGACAAATATCCGGGCGATCCACCTGTTGTCAACGCTTATGTCTTTAAGCAGTATGTTGAAAGCCTGTCAAATGGCGATATAGAGGTCAAGATTTATCCGAATTTCCAATTGGGCGATACTCGTGAAATGATGGAATCGACCCAGATGGGCGCGATTCAGTCGACAATAACCTATACCTCTGTTTTTACCATATTTTCCAAGAAGGTTGCCTTGCTCCAAATTCCTTTTGTTTTCCCAAATGAGGAAATAGCAATCAGAGTGCTGAGAGGAAAATTTGGGAAGGAACTTGCGGAAGATGTTCGCAAAGAAACCGGAATCCGAGTGTTGAACTGGGCAGATGGTTGCGGATTTCGGCAGTTTTATAGCAATAAACCTATTTTCACGCCTGCGGACATGAAGGGGATGAAACTGAGAGTTCCGGAAAATAAGGGACTTCTTTTATTGTTCCGTGGGGTAGGCGCCTCCCCGGTGACCATTCCTTGGAATGAACTTTACACCTCTCTTCAGACAGGCGTGGCCGAGGGCTCCGAAACAGAGATTCAATCAGGCGTTGTGATTAAACTGAACGAGGTTCAGAAGTATCTTACCATCAGTAGACATGCATACAACATTCAACCGCTGTTAATCAATGATGCATATTTTAAGAAACTCCCTGAAAAGTATCAGGCTGTAATTCTGAAAGCCGCTGATCAAGCCGATCGAGCTGCAACAGGATTCAGTCGTTCATCTGAATTGGAAGCCATTCAGATCTTCAAGAAGAGTGGAATGAAAGTTAATTACCTCTCCGAAGCCCAGCGCAGGGAATTCAAGAAATTAGGACAACCACCATACCTTAAATGGATTAAAAAAGAAGTTGGACAGAAATGGCTGGATAAGTTCCTGAACGCCGTGAAAGAAGCACAAGCCGAATGGGATAAAGAGGTTAAAGAGCGCTTATAAGTGGATGCAATTGCCCAGTCGCCATTCATGATCTGCATGATCCTCCTGGGTGACTGGGCATTTTATCACATCATCCCTGCCCCGGTGAATGGAGAGAGTTAAGCGACTTTGATTGTTAAACCGATTCGCAGAGGAATCATAGGAACTCGCCCCCATGGCCCGCAGAGTGTTGCCGATATCCTGCATAGTGCAAAAAAATCTCGGTAAAAAGGCGATTGTCTCTTTGAGCAAAGCACTGGTTTATGTGAGGATGAAGTCGGCCATTAGCGATAGTGGAGAGGAAGGTATACATTCATGATTCGCCTGGTTAAAATGTATTATAAATTTGCCTGGTTGCTGGATATAGGAACGAAGTACTTTTGCGTCGGGCTGACACTCACCATGTTTGTGAATGTTATGGCACAGGTTTTTTGTAATTATGTATTAAGAAGCGGGTTGAGCTGGTCAGAAGAATTTTCGAGACTTTTATTAGTCTGGATGACTTTTTCCGGGGCTGCTTTAGTATCAAGAAGAGCTCTTCATATCGGACTTACTGCTGTTATTAACCTTGCACACTATCGTTTGAGACATATTCTTAAATTAGCTGGATTTATTATTGTCATGTTTTTTCTCTACGGCTTAACCATATGGGGCTGGAAACTTAGTGTTTTTGGGAAGGCACAAACTTCAACGTATCTCACTATTTCGTATTTTTGGTTTTATTTAGGAATCCCTTTGGGTTCTTTTTTAATATTTATTCAGACTCTTTATTTAGCGCTTCGTGAAATAATGGCTTTTTATTATCAAGAAGATTTGGATAAAGAATTTCAAGAGGAAACACTGGCTGTTCCCGTGGATTATTGATATGGCCTTGACGATTATGTTTTGAGTGGACAGAGTATGATGATTTTTTAACGATGCTTATTTCCTTTTAATTAAGATCGAGTAAGACTATTTCAATTTGTCATAAAGGATATCTTCTCATGCTTCTATTTATATTAGTGTTGTTTTTTGTTTTTCTGTTGGCGGGCATCCCTATCGCATTCGTTCTTGGTTCAACAACCTATTTTGTATTTCTTGAAATGGGGAATCCTAAAATATTCAAGCTCATCCCACAGAGGATGTTTGGAGGTGTAGATGATGTTGTCCTGATGGCAATTCCTTTTTTTATCCTCGCCGGCGAGGTGATGAATCAGGCAAAAATTACTGATGGACTGGTTCGATTTGCGAACGTGCTCGTCGGTCATCTCAGGGGAGGAATGGCACATGTCAACATACTGGCCAGTATCATCTTTGCTGGAATTTCTGGATCGGCAGTGGCTGACACTGTAGCTTTAGGAAAAATTCTTATTCCAGCAATGGTAAAAGATAGGTATGATGAAGATTTCAGCGCCGCGGTTACCGCTGCTTCGTCGATAATTGGACCTATTATCCCCCCCAGTATTGTCATGATTATATATGCGAGCATAATGCGTGAATCGGTTGCCGCTCTGTTCTTGGGAGGCTTCCTTCCAGGCCTGTTGCTGGGAGTTTTTTTGATGGGCGCGGCGTATATCAGCTCAAGGTTAAAGAATTACGGTACTTATAAAAAGAGAGCTTCTTTCAGAGAGTTTCTCAATGCGCTGAAAAGCGCAATCCACGCACTTCTTATGCCATTCATTATCCTGGGTGGAATATTGGGAGGAATTTGTACGCCCACGGAGGCTGCGGCTATCGCTGTTGCGTACGGATTACTGGTGGGCTTTTTCTGGACCAGGGAATTAAAACCATCAATGCTTTTCAATATTGTGTTACGGAGTACAATTACATCGGCTATGATTTTATTTGTAATAGGTGCCGCATCATTGTTCGGGTGGCTGATTGCTTTTCATAATCTGGCGGATGAGGTCGCAAGATTATTCTTCAGTATTTCTGACAATCCTTATATTATTTTGTTGCTGGTTAATATTATCATGTTATTGGCCGGCATGTTCATGGACTTAAGCGTCAATATTGTCATTCTTGCCCCTCTGCTGGCTCCCCTGGTTATAGATCAGATAGGGCTCCATCCTCTTCACTTTGGAATGATTATGATTGTTAATCTCACGGTGGGCCTGGCAACGCCGCCAGTTGGACTTACTCTTTTTGCCGCGTGTGGTGTGAGCAATGTGACCTTTGAGCAATTGGTTCGTAGAATTATTCCATTTATTATGATGGAATTTATCGTTATTCTTCTTGTGACATATATACCGTTTTTTTCCACCTTTTTACCAAGGGCATTTGGGTACATAAAATAGCGTTGCTCCGGTTCATCGCTGTGACAATCAAGCTTTAGTGACACAAATCCCCCTCTGGACATATAAACCCTAATTCTTGTCTTGACAAAGGGGTACACCTCAGAGAGCACTAACAACAAAATCAAAACCATAGAAAAGGCAAGCCTATGGCTTTCGTGATATGGAATTTTTTAAACGTAAAATCATGGCTGTTCATGAGACAAAGTACGCTTTAGTCGAATGAAGCGTTTTTTCCCTGCCGATTTTTATTGACATTCTCCCGAAAACCCGTTAAACAATATCAGGAAAATGGCCTTGCACATCGTGGAATCTGGCTGCGTACAGGGTGCAGATTCCGGCAAAAAACAGGCAATTTTTCGGTTATCCACGGTCAATGATTTCAACAAATTAGGTGCCATCGGGCGTATCCCGCCTTCGGCACCCTTCGGCACCAATGACCAACCGGGTCAAATCGCCAGGGCGGTATCCTGCAAATCCGCTGCTTCAAAAAAAAGGACGAAGATTAGCAGGTTTGCCGGGCTTTGGATAGCATTCATTGAGACGCATGACAACTGCAAAAAAACCTTCAATTACTACTAAGTCAGCAATGGGCGATGTGATATTATTCAGCAAACCAAATCCTATTAAAGCATCTGAGGGGACGGGCTTCCGGCATGTAGACTGCCGACATTACGAGTCTTGCCTTGACTTTGCCGTTATGATGAAATGGCTGGGATGGAGCTGTGAGAGATGTCTCGCGTATGAACGGATGGAATGGTATGGGGAATGGTATGGGAAAGAACGATAGCGGGAAGAACGACGATTCTGAAGAAATTGCTCTCGATTAAACTCCGCCGAACATTTTGCCGTTACAATTCTTGTTGAATCTCTTTTATGCCTCCCCGCCGGTCCCGATCTGGATGAGAATGCGGTCCCCCTCCAACATAGCGACAAAAGGTTCATCGCCTTCTTTGGTTTGAAGCACTTCCAGTGCAAGGATTACGTCGTCCATCAACCGGGAATGGATACAATGGTCAACCGTGATGAGAAGGGCTTGAGGTTGAGGATTGTTTGCACTGGGAAACTGCAGGAGACGACTGAATTCCTTGTCAGATGCAAGAATTATAGCCCCCTCACGCACCGCACGTGTCAGTACCCATTGATCTTCCGCACCTGCCAGGCCAAGGCCGATGGTGCCGCTCACCACGTACCCCCGGTCTTGCAATTTATTTATTAATGCCGTAGACACATTTTCATCCACAAGGATCTTCATGGCTTCTCCTCGCGCACGGGAACAACCCATTGACCATCTAAGACCCGTGAAGCATATTCCAGGGCTGACAGTATTCCTTCCTTCGTCAGATGCGGGTAATTTTCCATAATCTGGTCCATTGTCCAGCCAGCAGATAACAGCTTGAGCACGAACGCAACAGAGACCCTTGTTCCTCGGATGACCGGTTTGCCCCCCAGTACGCCCGGGTTGCTGGTGATCCATTCATTCTGCATATGTTATCCTCCAGTTTTCAATCCACGATGCCGCCTGAAAGGTGGTCAACACCCATCCTCTATGAACTGATCTTCCCCAAGATTCCTGAAATATGAAACCAGAATGTTTTCCATGGATGCAAAATCGTTCGAGAGGTGGAGGCATTTTCTCAGGAAGCGGGCGCCCGGAAGCCCCCGAGTGTACCATGCGATGTGCATGCGCATCCGCGATATCGCCCCCGGCCTCTGCGTCCGTTGCGCCGCTAAATGGAGGTGATTCAGGATTTCCTGCAAAAGTTGCACTTTTCCGGGCGTGTCCGGCAGGGGCTCGCCGCGGAGATAGTGCTCTAATTGAGCAAATATCCATGGCCTTCCCAGCGCCCCGCGGCCGATCATGACCCCAAGGCATCCTGTTCTCCTGAGCAGGGTTACAGCATCCGCCGGTGATGAAACACCGCCATTGCCGATGACAGGAATGGGGATGGCCTCCACAGTTTTGGCGATAAACGACCAGTCGGCGTTTCCCCGAAATCCCTGGGACCGCGTTCGAGGATGCACCGTGACCGCGTCCGCTCCCTGGCCCGCGGCCCTTTGCGCAATCTCCATTGCGTTGCGGTGGGATTCATCCCATCCCGAACGTATCTTGACGGTCACCGGAATGGATACCGCGCGGCGGACAGCCCGGATAACGGCCTCCGCCCTGTGGGGTTCCCGCATGAGAGCGGCCCCGGCTCCTGTTCGTATTACCTTGTTGACCGGGCAACCCATGTTGATGTCCACTGCGTGTACGCCGGAGACCTCCGCACGGCGGGCCGCTTCCGCCATGATTTCTGGATCCGCCCCGAAAATTTGTGCGGTAAACGCACAGGTCCGGGAGTCGTGTCGGAGCATTTCCATGGCCCGTGCGTCCCCGCGGGCCAGGCTGTGGGCGCTTATCATCTCGCTGGTCACCATGCCGGCGCCCCAGCGGGCAGCCATATTCCTGAAAGGAGCGTCGGCCACCCCTGATAAAGGCGCCAGGATAAGGTTGTTACAAAGCTCCAGGGTTCCGATCTTCATGACTAACATATAGCACACCACCGTATGGAAAGAAAGGGTAGCTGCCAGGACTTTATCGAAGTATTGCCTTTTCCGGGTTGACGCTTTTATAAAGAGACGCTGCACCCCGCGCCCGGGAACCATTGAACGAACCATGTACTGCCTCTTGCTGTCGCGCACACCCATGGGCTCCGTTATTCCACCCCGGAGCGGGAGGTGATCCTCCAGTGCCGCAATTATCCCTTTTCCCCCTGGAAAATTCGGCGTAACTTTGTTGAAAACATCTTGACACCTGAAGGCGATTTTGACATTCTAGAGGTCGCCGCATGCTGTGGGGACGCGATTCCGGCGGTATCGAGGTTTTTGTTTGTCTAACGTATTTATAATAAATCCGGATGCTCCAGGAACATGTTCATGAAAGAACTTCTTCTCGAATTTCTAGCAGCGCCTCAAACACTCAATCCTATCGAGCTTACCGTTCTATCCTCGAAAGGGGATGAGATTATAGACGGATACCTGACGGGCGAGGATGAGAAGGAGATATTCCCCATCATTGACGGTATCCCTCGCATGACCCGTGGAAGTTTTGGCGAGAGTCGGGATTCTCTGGCGGAGCGCCATGGCGCCGGGCGCGTCCCCGAAGCACCGGAGGCTGGCAGTCCATCTATGAGCAAAAAGGAAAAGAAAACACGCAACGGGTTCGATCTCCAGATATCCTGCAGCGGTGCGGCGACCCATTTTTTCAAGCGGACTCCGGAGGTGTTTTGCGCGGCTATCGGTGTGCCTCCGGAAGAGGCGGCGGACCGGCTTTCAGGCAAGCGTATGCTCGATGCGGGGGCCGGCGGCGGGCAATATACCTTCGACGCCCTGAACCTTGGGGCCGAGGTCATCGCTTTGGATATCAACAGAGTGGGATTATCGTTCCTTTATGATCAGGTCAAGGATCACCCGAGGGCGCACGTGGTGGAAGGCAGCATTCTGCAATTGCCTGTTCGAACGGAATCCATTCATCTGGCATTCAGCGTTGGGGTTTTGCATCACACAGCCAACCTGCAACTGGGACTCTATGAAATGGCCCGTTGCACACGCGTGGGCGGTGATCTGGTGGTAGGGGTCTACGGCAAATACCGCTTCTGGCGATATTATACGCTGCTTCGCATTCTTACCACCCGCATCCCCTTGCGGCTTCTTTGGTATTTATGCTACCCTCTGGCTGTTATCAGTTACCTCCCAGGCCTGCAACAAGCCTGTCATCCATGGGTGGAGCGAAAAGAGCCTTTCCGCTCACGGGTGAACGGAGCGTTCGACCACTTCCATCCACCCTATCAAGGATACTACTCCGTGGAGGAAATCTCCGGCTGGTTCGAGGAACTAGAATGCTTATCATCTCCGACATTTACACCCTTCGGGGCTTGCAAGGCCGCCAAGAGAAAGGTATTGGAAAAAGTCTTTTCAAGACAGGATTATAATTTTGGTTTATCACAAATATGATTACTTGCTCTCTTGTAAATAAAAAGGGTTCATCCGATTAAAGTGTACTTTGTCTCATGAATAGCCATAATTTTAAGTTTAAAGAATTCCATATCCCGAAAGCCATAGGCTTGCCTTTTCATGGTTTTGATTTTGTTGTTAGTGCCCTCCAGGGCTTTCGATCACATTCTCGTTGCGGCCAAGAAATGACATAATATTAATTCGATTTAATCGATCCATTTTGAAAGCACTCAGAAAAACGATTGAACGAATCCTTCTTTTCTACTATGATGATTACTCAAACATCTTGATATGGAAATCAAGTGTAAGGAGCATATTTTTTCGCAAGCAACTCTTAGCAGATCTATATAATTCGCCATGAGAGAGGAATTCCTTCATTATCTTCGCTGCCCTCATACTGCTCAGCAATTTGAGCTTATAGTGTTTGATCGGCACAGTGATGGACATATTGAAACAGGTGTCCTGCGCACCTTATCAGGCACAGCATATCCAGTGGTTGGGGGAATTCCAAGATTCCTCCCCGATGCGTGGGAGGCGTTTGCCCGCGAGTTATGGCCGTTCCGTTCACAATTATCTGGTATTGCCAAGATTGCCAAAAAGCTGCCAAGAAAGGTTCGACGCACAAGAGCCTCCTTTTCCGTACAGTGGGAAAAGCTCAAAACATCCCAATTGGATGAGGCCCATTATCCCAACGCCCGCCTATTTGCCAATAGTTTGGGGTTCGAAGAAAATGATCCCTTTCTTACCACTGTTCTGGAAGGAAAATCTTTTTTAGACGCCGGATGCGGAGTGGGTCGCTATACCTTACAAGCCTTGCGCTATGGCGCTAAAGTGATAGGCATTGATCTGTCGTCTGTCGGATGTGATGTGACCTATCGAGTCACCAGAGCTAATCCTATGTGTCTAGTGGTCCAGGGTGATCTTTTGCATCCACCCTTAGCTCCGGAGACCTTTGATTGGGTCTATGCTGTCGGGGTGCTGCACCACACCGCAGACGCTCATTGTGCTTTCAATCAAATATGCAGACTTGCCAGACAGGGCGGAAGAATGGTAGTGGGTGTATATTGGAAATACAAGCGGTATCGATTTTACGAGAAGATGCGTAAAGTGACAATCCATCTGCCGCCGAGACTACTTTACTGGATGATCCAGGGGCTGATTCCTCTTTCATATTTGCCCGGATTGGGTGATTTTTTTTATCCATGGTTTCAACCGCAAGACAGATGGAGCCGCCGGGTGGGAGGATGTTTCGACCATATGCATCCTACCTATCAGAGCTACCATGACCCTGAAGAAATCAAAGGCTGGTTTAAAAATGTCCATCCCCCTTTTGACGATCCGGTGATGGCTCATCCTTTTAACTCCCTCGTGGCAAAGAAAGGCAGAAACAGTTCTGATCCAAAATGACTATCTGATTATGCATACAAACACTGTGATTTCCTCCAGGAACTCTTTCATGAAAGAACTTCTTCTCGAATTTCTGGCAGCGCCACAAACACTCAATCCTCTCGAGCTTACCGTTCTATCCTCGGAAAGAGGTGAGATTATAGACGGATACCTGACGGGCGAGGATGAGAAGGAGATATTCCCCGTCATTGACGGTATCCCTCGCATGACCCGTGGAAGTTTTGGCGAGAGTCGGGATTCTCTGGCGGAGCGCCATGGCGCCGGGTGCGTCCCCGAAGCACCGGAGGCTGGCAGTCCATCTATGAGCAAAAAGGAAGTGAAAACACGCAACGGGTTCGATCTCCAGATATCCTGCATCGGTGCGGCGACCCATTTTCTCAAGCGGACTCCGGAGGTGTTTTGCGCGGCCGAGGAACTGGAATGCTTCTCATCTCCGACATTTACACCCTTCGGGGCCTGCAAGGCCGCCAAGATCAAGACGTTGAAAAAAATTTAACACATGATGGATTAACAATCTTAGCTTTTCTTTTCAACGTAACAAAGGATAAAATAAATGCATAATGGCGAAAAATTTTCAAAATTATCAGTAACTATTAATGTTTATAACGAGGAAGAAATTATAGAAGACCAAATTGCTCAAATTACTGCCATGCTTGACGAACTCGTTGATGCTTGGGAGATTGTTCTTTGCGAGAATGGAAGTACGGACAACACTGCAAATATAATAAAATCAATAATGCGTAAAGATTCTCGTGTTCGAATGATAAGATTGAAAGAAGGCAATATAGGTTTGGCCATATTAGCTGGTTTCAAAGAATGTAAATTTGATTTTGCTGCGAGATTTGAAATTGAGTTTTGGGATAGACGATTTCTGGAAATTGCGCTTAATAATATAGAAAATTTTGATCTGATTGTTGGAGTCAAGATTTTTCGCCTTGATAATAGAAGAATATTGCGCCGAATACTAACGCTTTTATTGAACACAGCGTTAAGAAATTTCTTAGGGATGAGAACCATGGATTCTAGAGGAATGAAGGTTCTATATTTGCCCACAATGAGAAACATTCTAGATAATGTATCGGTTTACAGGGGAATGACGGATCCCGAGATAGTCATACGAGCTGAACGAGCGAATTTACGAATTGGTCAAATTCCCGTTCCTGTCCAGGAAATTCGTCAAGAAAGAAAACACTTGATAAAGAAGTTGATTTTTAACTTTATTGATTTCGTTAAGCTTTATATAAATTTAAGGAGAGTTCCTAGCAATTTTACGGGGCATATTACAAACTTGAATAGGATAAATTAAGGCTCTTCAGTGCCAATATTTAGTTTTTTTTAATCATTTGAATAAAAACTATCATGGCTTTTATCATAATAACACCTTCTAACGCCTATCAAAAATTAGCAACATTTCAAAAAGCCTTCATCTTCAGCAGTGCAATGATATTGATAATTGCACGTACCGGGGGTCAGTTTATTCACTACATGTGCCAGGTAATTCTCGCCAATAGCCTGGATAATATTCGATTTGGAGATATTTACTTGCTATTTAGCCTAATAAATTTACTCATGTGGCCCGGCATGATCATTCAAATCGTATATTGTCGGTACACGGTCACTTTCATGAGGCTTGAAAAACCAGGAAACCTGGTATGGTTTCTCCAACGTACAGGCAGAAAAGTTATCATAGCGTGCGTCGCTGTTATCCCTTTTTTTGTGATCCTTAGTCCTTACATAGCGGACTTTCTGAACATTATCTCTCCGGTGGGGTTCATGTGGCTTGGGCCGATTTTTGTGGCCCTTATCGTCATGTTCTCTCTTTTTGGAGTGCTGCAGGGTATGGAAAATTTCCTTGCGCTTGGTTTAGGATACCTGGGGCAGGCATTACTGAAGATTATAGGGATACTGTTTGCCATCTACATCGGAACAATGTATGGCGGCGTGCTTTTCTCCATCCTGATTTCTATGGTGATCGTCTCGGCAGTCATTTATTGGTATATAAATGCGTTGTTAAAGGGTGTGACTCCAGCGAGGATAGAAGGAATAAAAAAAAGCGTCCTACTTTATGCTGTAAGCGTCACCATCGTCAACTTTCTATTTGGTATCATCAACAACATGGATATTATTCTCGTAAAGCATTTTTTTTCGCCCATACTTGCCGGTGATTATGGTCGGGTATCCATGGTAGGTCGCATATTCTTTTATGTATCGTCGTCTTTTATATTGACCGTTTTCCCGAAAATGGCCAGGAGGTATGATGAAAACCGGCGCCTCACACCACTTCTTTTGTACAGCACATTGGCTATTATTGGTTTGGGAGGCATTTCAGTGGCTTTTTCCGCTATGTTTACTGATCTTCCCTTTAAGATCCTTTTTCCTTCAAAATCAATCCCGGAACCATGGCTTCTTGTACCAATGATGACGGCGATGGTGCTTCAATCACTGATACTGCTCTTTGTTAATTTCTTCTTTATATCGATCAATTTATTTTCCATAATTTTACTACTCGTTATTGCCGTGTTCCAGGCAATTGGAATATTTCTCTTTCACAGCAGTATGTACCAAGTCCTTTCTGTCCTGTGCGCGGTAGGGTTTACCGGTTTTTTCGTAATGTTCCTGCTGGCGGGGTATCTCATCAAGACCAAGCGTATCGCTCCAGCACTTCGCGAACCATTCAACAATTTGTCAACCTCATGATCTTCTAATCAAACATTGCACATTGCGTAAAGGATTGGAGAATTATGAAGTTTAATACAGATCTCAAAAAAATAGACATTGCGATTTTTTTAATACTACTCGTTTACACGGTATTGGCGTTTGGCATTTTTATTCCGTACTTGGGCTATTATGGTGACGAACATAACCAGCTTTTCGGTTGGATGCTCGGAAAAAACCTAATAGAGGACATTTGTCTTCATTTCGATGTTATGGGAGCGATCGGACGTTTACTCCCAACAGCAACCATACATGAGGCTCTCCAGCGCCATTTTTACGGTGATCGACCATGGATGTATTATTCGGAGATCTTTGTTTTTCACTTTTTAAGCGCCGCCGTCGTTTTTTTAATGGTTATGAAATATACTGGACTTCGAGGAGTTGCTTTCTTGGCCGCTCTGATTTTTCTTCTCTATCCCATACGGGACAGGGCAATGTTTAAGATTGCCGGTTCTTTTGGCCGACAGGTAAACGTATTTCTTTTGTTGATGTCCATTTGGATGTTTCTTGATTACCTGTTTAATAAGAAAAAAATTTATTTGGCTTTTTCTTTGATTTTATACATTTTAATTTTAGGGTGGTACGAAGTTTTTATTCCAATGGCAGCACTCTTCTATTTTACCGGCGTTATCATTACGCGCGGGCATTGGTTAAGAAGAATATTTAATGCTGGATGTTTGTATCTGATGCTTACCATTCCATTTATAGTATATAAATTATTGCTTAAAACTCCCGATAATAGAGTTGTTCCTTTCAGCTCGCAAGCGTATTGGAACTTCAACGAATTTTTTAGGTACCTTTTCGGTTACTGGATTAGAAATAATCTGGCAAATGCCATTGAAAGAACAAATGATTTTCCATTATGGTTTATTCTCTCCGGAGTTTTTATGACGGTTATTATTCTGGGGGGTGTTCTGTTGTATGCTCTCACCCGGGATCCGGTCAGGGTGCAATGGAAAAGATATTTATTTGTTTTAATCATCGGTGGCATTGTAAGCGGTTTATTTTATTTTCCTTTTGTTATGACAACCAGAGGATTTAATGACCACCACAATTATCATCCATTCCTTGGTGTAAGTATTGTTTTATCTCTGATTGTGCTGTTTCCGATTTACATCATAAAAAACCGATGGTGGCGCTTTGGCTCTGGGGTTGTGCTGGGGCTTATGTCCGGCATATTTTTCTTTTTCTCAATGATGAGCCATCAGGTGGCTGGAGAGACGTACGCAATATCGTGGGATAAACAGAAGAAGATAAGAGCACAAATACGCGAGTATATGCCCCAGTTGGGGCATACCCGCTATATTGTTCTTCTCGGCGCCCCACAACAGATCGGGGAAGGTGTTAGAGCTTTTTTATGGGGAGCCAAGTATGCATTCGAACCGGACATGTGGAAAATGTTTGGAAGAAGGGATTTCCAAGCCAGTCTTTATTTCTTCGCTGACACTAACAAATTTGCTCTACTAAGGTATCCCTCTAGATTTAAAAATGGATATTTCTACATCAACCAGCCATTGCCTGAGCATTTTTATAAGAAAAAGCGGCTGATTTTTGATGATTTTGAAAACTTATCAATATTTACTTACGATGGGCAAAATGTGCATAGAGTTACCGAACTGGAATTGACTGCTACAGACGGCAAGACAACATATCGTCATCTTGCAGGAAGCGATGGTGCCAAAAAGAGGGTCGTACTTCCCTTTCCTCCCAGATATAATTTTCTTGACGAAATTCCAAAGTCGAGCTTCATCATTCCCGTTGACGCCGTATTTGATGGTTTTTTAAAGCTTCATAGCATCGAATTGGTCAAAGTTCCAATAGTTCAGGATGGTCTTCTTGTTAAGTTGTATTGGAAATTACTGGAGCCATGGAAATACGATCCTAATGATGTTAAATTTGGATTAGTCTGTGCATATAAAGGGCAGGGTGTTTCTTATATACAAAACATATTGATAAACGGTGAGCTGCCAGTGAACAAATGGCCTATTGATAAATACATCGTAGCGCAATATCTCAGCACAGCCCCCGTAAGCCGTTTATGGGGTGATTGGCGGATCCGTCCGCATATTGCAGTATTTCCACGTTTCCAGGTTTATTTTTCGCTCTATAGAAAAGGAAACAACAGAGTCCCCGTCACTTTGGGCAAACCTAAAACAGTTCATATTAACAGTAATAATCAAATTGTCATATCAGTTCCTGTAGCTAAGTACAATTCATATCAATAGTGTAGGAATCACAATGATTTCTCAATTTCTTGGCATTTTTAGTAAAATCTGTAAAAAGCGGTATCCTCTGGACTGTTATGCACATGGATTGCGTCGAACCTTAAATATTATGTTCTAAAATATGTACACGGGTTTTAACAATGTAATAAAGAGAAGGTAGAGGCAAAGGGCCTGAATTTGGACAAAAAAATGGACTGTAGCTCAAAACTGAAATGCCGTGGCTGTTTACTTGACAATATGAACGATTCATTAAGAAAGGAGTTGAATCAATGCGCGTTTTCATTGCTGGGGTTGATGGATATCTAGGGTGGACTCTTGGCATGTACCTGACGGCCCGGGGCCACGAGGTGGCAGGAGCTGATGCGTATTTACGACGGGACTGGGTGGCGGAGATGGGATCCCAGTCTGCCCTACCCATCCGTAGGATGACCGAGCGGCTGGAGGCCTTTCGGGACCGCTTCGAAACAAACCTGGACTTCCGCCGTGGAGATCTAATGGACTACAATTTTGTGCTGAACCTATTCAGATCTTTCCAGCCCGAGGCTATCGTCCATCTCGCGGAAATGCCCTCTGCCCCTTATAGCATGATCGACGTGCATCACTGCGTGTTCACTCAGACAAACAACCTGGTTACCACGCTGAACATGCTTCACGCTATGCGGGATGTCTGCCCTTATGCACACATGGTAAAGTTGGGCACCATGGGTGAATACGGCACTCCCAACATTGATATTCCGGAGGGATTCTTCGAGATCGATTACCGGGGCCGCAAGGATTATCTCCCTTTCCCCCGCCAGGCAGGGAGCTGGTACCACCAGACCAAAGTGCACGATAGCCACAACATTATGATGGCCTGCAAGTTTTGGGGCCTTCGCTCCACGGACATAATGCAGGGCGTTGTCTTCGGCACTCGCATAGACGAGATGGGAGACGACGAGCGGCTGTTCACTCGACTTGATTTCGACCAGTGCTTCGGTACGGTCATCAATCGTTACTGCTGCATGGCTGTCATCGGACATCCCCTCTCTCCCTTTGGCAAGGGACACCAGCGCCGGGGATTTCTACCCCTGCGGGATAGTATGCAGTGCCTTACTCTGGCAATTGAGAATCCGCCGGAACGCGGCGAGTACCGTGTCTTCAATCAATTTGAGGAGGTTTATGACATCACTGAGCTTGCGCAGAAGGTTAAGAATGTAGGGGAATCACTGGGGCTGGAGGTCGAGGTGCGCAACACAGAGAATCCGCGCATTGAGATGGAGGAACATTACTATAACCCTGATCATCAGCACCTGCTGGATTTAGGGTACACACCCACCCACGACATAGAGGCTGAGATGAAGATCATGATAAGGGATCTGATAAAGTACCGCGGAAGGATTGAGGCCAGGAGATATGCCTTGGTGCCCGACATAAGGTGGGATGGGAGTATACGAAAAGTACAATTTTTCAATATGTCTAAACAATAAATGATGACGAATAACAGATAGGTGCTATTTAATAATATGGGATCCAGGAGACAACATGAACATCTGGGGCTACGAGTTCAGGATCGTCCGGTCGGTCATCGAGGTCAACCGGCGGCAGCCGTTGGTGCAGGCGGAGAAGATCAAGGCGGCGCTGGGGGGTTGTGAGGGCAAGAGCATCGGTGTGCTGGGGCTGGCCTTCAAGCCCAACACCGACGACTTCCGGGCCGCGGGCTTTGAGTACGTCTCCGTGGGGAGGTAGGGTGAAGGGGGCACTGGTTACCGGCTGCGCCGGGTTCATCGGCTCACACCTGAGCGAACGGCTGCTGGAGATGGGCCGGGAGGTGGTGGGGGTGGACTGCTTTGACGGCTTCTACCCTCGCCGGGTGAAGGAGGAGAACCTCTCCGGCTGCCTGGGGCATCCGGGGTTTCGGTTCCTGGAGGCTGATCTGTGTCGTGCGGACATGGATGAGGTGCTGGAAGGGGTGGAGGTGATTTTTCACCAGGCGGCCCAGCCCGGGGTGCGCAGCAGTTGGGGGGAGCAGTTCGACCGGTACGTGCGCAACAACGTGCTGGCCACCCAGAGGCTGCTGGAGGCGGCCGCGCGGCGGGGTGTGGGGCGGTTCATATTCGCCTCTTCCTCCTCGGTGTACGGGGATTGCCCGCGGCTTCCCGCCGACGAGGGAGCGCTTCCCGGGCCCATATCCCCCTACGGGGTGACCAAGCTGGCGGCCGAGCACCTGTGCATGCTCTATGCCCGCAGCCACGGCGTGCCGGTGGTGGCCCTGCGCTACTTCACCGTGTACGGTCCCCGGCAGCGGCCGGACATGGCCTTCAGCCGGTTCATCCGGGCCATCAGGGCAGGCCGGGAGGTGGTGATATACGGCGACGGGCGGCAGACCCGGGACTTCACGTACGTGGATGACGTGGTGGAGGCCAACCTTCTGAGCATGGAGCGGGGTCTTTCGGGAGAGGTGCTCAACATCGGCGGAGGCTCCCGCATCTCGCTGCTGGAGGCGGTGGAAATAATGGGAGGGATGATGGGAGCGACACCCGCCGTGCGCCATGAGGAGGGCCAGAGGGGGGATGCGCGGGATACCTGGGCGGACATCTCCCGCGCCCGCCGCCGGCTGGGCTACCGCCCCACAACCACCATCGAACAGGGACTCCGAAAAATGGTCGCGGCGGTTGGGGCCGGCTGATACCAGGGTGCGTTCAATTCAGTAACCCAGGTCATAGCAAGGAATTTTCCTGGATTGCAAACCCCGCTCTGCATAATTCCTCGAATTATCTTACTTATTTGACCCCACCTTCGTATCAAGCAATAAAACAGGGGCCGGCTTCCGAAAGACAGGGCGCTCATGTCAGGGCCGGCCACGGGGGTGCTTGATATATGTCGCGCTCGTAAGCATGGGCCACCCTCAGGATCATCTCTTCATTGAAAGGCCTGCCGGCTATCTGCATGCCGATGGGAAGGCCCGCCCCGGAGAAACCCACGGGGATGGACACGGAAGGCAGCCCTATGAGATTATAGATACGGGTGCAGTAAGGCAGTGCAATAATCACGGGCACATCCTTCCCGTCAAGCCGCACCGAGGACTCCTCGAACCCTGGTGCGGTAATGCTCACCCCGGGGGTAGCCAGCACGTCCACACGCATGAAGACGCGGGCGAAGTTTTCCTGAACCCTGCGCCTGAAGCGCTGGGCCTTGACGTAATTGGTCGCCAGGTGAAGGGCGCCGGCATCGAGCCTGGCCCTGACATCGTCCCCGATGTCGTTGGGGCGGGTGCGATGGAACTTCTCCAGGCAGGCGGCCGCTTCGGTTGAAAGAATGATGAGAGTCGCGGCCGCGGCCTTGTGCAGGTCCGGTATGTGCACGGGCATGACCTCGGCGCCCAGGTCTTTCAGGGCGTTGACGGCCTTCTCCACTACGGCCTTCACCTCGGGGTCGATCTGCTCGAAGTAAAACGTGTCGGGCACTCCCACGCGGACGCCCTTGATATCCCCGGTCAGGGAGGCGAGGTAATCGGGTACGGGCACATCCCGGGTGCAGGGGTCCTTCGGGTCGCGGCCGGCCATGACGCCCAGGGCGATAGCCACATCGGACACGGAGCGGGTCATGGGGCCCGGATGATCCAGGGACCAGCACAGCGGATAGACGCCGTACTTGCTCACGCGGCCGAAGGTGGGCTTGATGCCCACGATGCCGCACAGCGCCGCAGGGATGCGGATCGAGCCTCCCGTGTCGGTGCCCAGAGTCAACAGAGCGCACGAACCGGCCAGGGCGGCCGCTGATCCTCCGCTGGACCCCCCGGTCATGCGTCCCGGGCTCCAGGGGTTTCCCGGGTGTCCGTAATGGTTGTTCAGACTTGTGGGCCCGAACGCGAACTCATGCATGTTGGTTTTCCCGATGAGTATTGCGCCCGCATCCACCAGACGGGAGACGACCGTTGCATTTCGATCAGGGATGAAGTCGGCCAGTATACGGGAGCCGCAGGTGGTTTTCACCCCTGCGGTAAAGAACAGGTCCTTCGGCGCCAGGGGGATGCCGTGAAGGGGACTCCGGTAACGCCCTCTGACGATCTCCTCTTCGGCTGCCCTGGCCGCCTGCCGTGCCTCCTTTTCCAGTATGGTGATGAAGGCGTTGATCTTCGGCTGAACAGCCTCGATGCGCTCGAGAAAAGCCTCAATCACCTCCACCGGGGATAGTTCTTTTTTCCTGATGAGTTCCGAAAGGCTTGAAATAGTCGTCGTTCTCGTATCCAGCTTCGCCATAATGTATCTCCCTTAGTAAAATTCGGAAATTCTCCTCAATGCCATCCAGGGGCCGCGCCCGCGGAGCAGGAAAATCCCCCCCGGCCCCCCTTTCATAAAGGGGGAGGTGATGGGGGATTTTACAGGGGTGCATCGCGATGCGCCCCTGCGTTCCTTCAGCCCTCCGGGTTGAAGATCACGGAGAGTTCCTCGTCCAGGGGATCGAGGTATCCGAAGGAATCAGCCATATCCGCCATTTCCTCGGCGGCTTTTTCAAATTCCGCCTTTTTGCCCTCCGGAACCGCGAGATCGGTGAACCGCAGGGTGAGCCTCGTGAATTGCTTTTTCGCAGCATCATTCGCCATGTTCGTTTTCTCCTGTAAGGGTCAGAATCCCACGAGCCGGGGTATCCAGAGCGTGGTGGGGGGAAGGTAAGTAACCATGAAAAGGACCACGATCAGCACGATCAGGAAAGGCCAGACCGCACGGGTTATTTCACTCACCGTGATCTTTGCAATGCTGCACGCCACGAACAGGCACACCCCCAGGGGCGGTGTGGCCATGCCGATGGCCAGATTGATGACCACCACTACCCCGAAGTGAACGGGGTCCACACCGAACCCCGTCACCACCGGCAGGAAGATGGGGGCCAGGATGATGAGCGCCCCCAGGGTGTCCATAAAGGTGCCGACGACGAGCAGCAGCACATTGATGAGCATAAACAGGACGTAAGGGTTGTTGGTGATGCTCAGGAATATCTCCGCCACTTTCTGCGGAACCTGGTCGATGGTGAGCAGATAGCGGAATATGGACGCTGTTGAAATGATCATCATCACCATGCCCGTGGTAATGGAAGATCGGATGAACACCTGGGGAAGATCGCGCAACCGTATCTTCCGAAAGACCAACAGCCCCACTGCCAGTCCATAGACCACGGCAATGGCCCCTGATTCAGTTGCGGTGAACACCCCGCCCATTATCCCGCCGACGATGATCCCCGGCATGATCAGCGCCAGGATGGCATGTCTCAGACCTTTCCAGATTTCACCGAAACCGCGCCACTTCCCGCTCTCGAAACCCCTGGCCCGGGCTATGAGGTATGCCAGGATCATGAGCGACAGGCCGATGAGCAGCCCGGGGATGATGCCGCCCAGGAAAAGGGCTGCGATGGACACGTTGCCCAGGATCCCGTAGACCACCATAGGGATGCTGGGCGGTATGATGCACCCCACCGAGCCCGCGGCCGCACAGACCGATGCAGAGTACGCCTTGCCGTAGTTGCTTTTTTCCATGGCCGGGATCAGGATCGATCCCACGGCCGCGGTGTCCGCGATGGATGAACCGGATATCCCGGCGAAGAACATACTGGCCATCACGGCCACGTGGGCCAGACCGCCCCGGATGTGTCCCACGAGGGTATCGGCGAACCTTACAATGCGGATCGAGATGCCCCCCGCGTCCATCAGATCACCCGCCAGGATGAAGAACGGCACCGCCATGAGGGGAAATGAGTCCACGCCCGAAAACATCTTCTGAGAGATGGTAATCAGCGGCAAATCAGTGACCCACATCACGATGAGCGAGGCCATTCCCAGGGCGAAGCCGATGGGCACGTTCATGAAGAACAGGACGAAAAGAATCAGCAGGATCATCAGTTCCATGATTCCCGCCTTTCTTCCGGCCGGGGGCTCTTTGCCCTGACCGATCCGTAGATATGCCGGAGCAACACCAGACATATGATCAGATAAGAAGCCGGAATGATGATATACACATATGACATGGGCAAATGAAGCATGGGGGATATCTGTTCGCCGGATCGAGTGAGCAGCTCATACCCTTTCTGTACGACCACGATGCTGAATACCAGGGAAAGAACCAGCGTGAAGGTGGAGAGGTGCCGCTGTATTTTAGGCGGAAGGTGAATCACCAGGATATCGATGCCCAGGTGGGCCTGCCTTTTCACGCACACGCTGGTGCCGATGAAGATCAACCAGACGAACAGGTACCGCGCCATCTCCTCGGTCCACGGCAGGGAGGCGCGGACCACGTAGCGCATCATCACCTGGATGAACACGACCACGACCAGGGAAAACATGATAAACGCCGCCAGGTATTCCTGGGCGTTTTCGAGGATTCGCATGATCTTTTTCATTGCCTTACCTCTGTGAATTTCTCCAGGCATCCAACAGCGGAAAATACAGGGATGCAACCAGGGGGGGCAATTTCATGGGACATGACGTTCACCGTTCTTGCCCAAAGGGGTGCGCCCGGGCAGGACCGCCCGGGCATCTCGGGATAGTCCTATTGCTGGTATGACTGGATCATCTTGATGATGTCCCAACCCACCTTCTTGGCCATGATATCCACAACCGGCCTGGATGCCTGGCGGAACTTTTCAACATCCGGGATGGACACGATCATCCCCTGGGACTTGAGGAACTCCAGGTCGTTTTCTTCATTGTCGGCGACGAACTTGCGCTCGGCCCTCGCCGCTTTGTCGGCGGCCTCTGCCAGAGCCTTCTTGAGTTTATCGGGGAGTTTCTGGTAGAATTTTTCATTGACCATGGTCACGCCCGGCGAAAACACGTGGCCGGTCAAGGAGAGGTGCTTCTGTACTTCATAATACTTCATGGAGCGGATGGTCCGCGTGGGATTCTCCTGGCCGTCCACCACGTGCTGCTGGAGCGCGGTATAGAGCTCGTGGAACGCCATCGGCGTCGCCACGGCGCCCCATGACTTGAGCATCTCGATGTAAACCACGCTCTCCATGACGCGGATCTTGAGGCCCTTTGTATCTTCCGGCACCTTCACGGGTCGCACGTTGTTGGTCAGGTGGCGGATCCCCACCTCACTCCAGGACAAAATCCGCATGCCGTGCTTGAGCATTTTCTCACGCAGCACGTCGCCAACCTTGCCCTCAAAGGAGGCATAGGCCCGATCGCGGTTCTTGAAAATATACGGTATGTCCACCGCGCCGATCTCTTTGACCCAGTGGGTGGGGGTCCCCGTGGAGACGATCACCATATCCACCGTGCCGAGTGAGCATTGCTCCACCATCTCCCGCTCCCCGCCCAGCTGGGAGTGGGGGTACATCTTCACCTTGAACTCACCGGGAGCCGATTCCTCCAGTATCTTCATGAACTGCTCGCCCTGGAAGTAGAACTGATGCTCGGGGCTTCCGGGGTGAGCCACCTTCATGGTGACCCTGGCCGCAGCGGGTGCGGCCGTAAATACCAGAACCAACATGCAGGCAAAAATGCCCATTACTGTCCGTGAACTGAATTTCATCGTCTCATCCTCCTTTTCTGAACCCTCATTCCTGACACTCATGACGCCGATCAAACAGGTATCCCGGGCTGCTGTACCACCTCCTTTCACCTATCATCGCGGTTCGCATGTTTCATCCCATCGCCCTGCCATGATGCCGATTTCATCACCCCGGGGGCGGTCACCGGGTATGCAGGCCGCCGGCGATGTTCCTGTTGCCATACAGTATTTCCAGTGCCGTACACCCCAGAGGAGTGCGAAAGGGGCCGTGGGTCATGCCTGGAGGACGGCACGCGTAAGAACCGGCGGGGAACTTGCAATCGAGCGTGATATCCTCAAAATATCCATCCAGTACGTAGATCTCCTCCCAGTAGTCGTGGATTTTCACTTCCCGCCCCTCGTAACCGGGCGGGAAGCGGACGAGGCGGGTTTTGTCCCCGGTCTCCGGGTCCTCGGCCAGCACTTTCTCCATCACTCCCATTTCCACCGGGCTCCACGGCAAGATGGTGGAATCGGTAAACTCCCTTTCAGGTTTGGGCATGTCGGCTCCCCTTCTGTCTGTTTTGATGATGATTGATGAACCGGTGAAGAATACACCTGGAGAGAGGATAAGCTATATTACTTTTCCATCGTTCTTGTCAAGCTAAAACCTGCTGCAAGCAGAGATTTTTCCGATCCCGATCCCCCATTGAATTATCATGCCGGTTTGACCGCAGCTTCGCATGACACCTGGTTATCGGCGGGCTCCGGTTCTCCACCGCCTCTCCTAAAACAACGGCGGCGAGAAGGTATCGTAAATCAGGAGATCCTCCTCCACATTGAACGTCCGGTGCTGTTTGCCCCGGGGTACCGCCACAAAAGTCCCCGGCGTCAGGGAGAACTCGCCTTCGCCCTCGATCCACATCGTGGCTTTCCCCTCCACGATATAGATCAGGTCGTCCTGCCCGGGGTGAACGTGCCGCTCGACCTCGGCTCCCGCCGGGCAGCGGACCAGAATGCACGTCACATCAGCCCCGTCATCGCGCCGAGACCGAAGAACCCGCATGGTCACCTGTTTCAGAAACGGGTGAGGTTCTTCAGGGAGCTCCCATGTACGTTTTATCGTATCCATGCCTCTAAACTCCATTGGGGTTTGGTGAAAATCAAAACATAAAAATTTATCTTTAAATTTTTCATAACGCTCAATTTCTTCAGCAGTAAGATTAAAATCTTTTGGTTCTGGTCTTTTCACTTTTTAATACCTGATATCAGAAATTACTCTGGTGTAAGAATGACCAATAAGAAAACCCCACTTCTCCATCTTCAGAGAGTGAGGCCGGATATTTCTTTCACCAAGCCTATAGCGTCCTCCGTGTTCCCTGGATGGTTGCAAGGCCAGATAAATTATTCTCATCTTACAGATAACCTGTCGAGGTGTCAATCGCACACAAGAGCGCGATTCCTTGTGTAGAATTTTTTTCTTGACATCCTGGTTTTGGCGTGTTATTATATTTGGCATGTATGCCAAGGTCAAAACAAAACCAACGCAATACCCCTCCAGGGCTGTTTGGACTAAGATTTTCTCAAGCCGGGATATCCAGAACATCTTCGGACTGGCGAAACCCACGGTTGAATACTGGTACACCCAGGGTCTTTTGATTCCATCAATCGCTGATGTCAGGGGGCGGGGGTCCCGGCGCAGGTATTCCTTTCATGACGTGATAATCGCGGGCGTAATTACGAAGCTGTTGAGATTGCGCCATCCCCACGGGAATATTCGCGATGTGGCCGCCGCTGTCCGCAGGCAGTTGGATGAGAAGTATCAAAATTATGACCCGATGTTTTTGGCCGTTGCAATCCAGATAGAGGAAGGCAATCCCGGGGAAGAGCCCTCGGGTGATTGTGGTGTTGTCCCCATGGATAAAATCGGTGAATCTTTTGACGCATCCGGTGCATTGATGTTCACAGACAAGAGCACCGGAAAACCGGTTTCCCCGGCGGGACCGGTCGAAACAATCGTTATCATCAAGCTTGCGCCGATAGTAAGCAAAATTATGCGGTATTCACTCTGATTTTTTTTAACTATAATGGCATAGGCATATATGCCAAGTAAAGGAGGTTCTACATGACACTCTTGAGAAAAACACGCAGGGGCGCGGCTCGACGCGCCCATACATTGGAGCCGCTTCACAGTGAAACTTTCCCGCAAGCGGGAGGCGGGCGGACACTGATTCAGACGTATCGAATATGCAACAGGAGCCGGCGATCATGTCCGGTTTGATGGTGGGAATTCTGCGTTATTTCCTCCTGACGGGGCTGGAAATTGCGGGTTGGCCGTGGAGCCGCCGTGTCTCGTTGTGGCTCGACCGCCTTGATTTGCACATGTTCCGGGAAAAAGGCAGGTGAATTGACCGGCTGTGCCGACAAATAACACCGGCTGCTCTGGAGAGGTGTTTCAATGCTCGTTGAAGCTGCTTTAGACTATTTAAAAAAAGGATTTTCGGTGATTCCCATCAGGCCGGATAAAAGGCCGTTTATTCGCTGGGAAAAGTACCAGAAGGAAAAAGCAAGCCACGGGGAAATCCAAAGATGGTGGCGAAAATGGCCCAACGCCCTTATCGGCCTCGTAACGGGAAAGATCAGCGACCTGGCCGTGGTGGACATAGACTCAGCGGAAGGCGCAAAAGAACTTAATAGGCTCATTCCGCTTGATGCGATTGGCCCCACGGCTCTGACTCCAGGGGGCGGGATGCATCATTATTTCCGCTGTCCGGACGGCCTGGGGAATAACACCCGGGTGATCCCCGGATGCGATCTGAGAGCCAACGGCGGTTACATCATCGCACCGCCCAGCGGGAGCGGGAACGGCAAAAATTATACCTGGATGCGCGGGCTGAGCATCTTCGAGGTGCCTTTGCCCGAATTGCCCGGAGCATATCTGGAAGCTATTGGTAAGCAAAGTAAGCAAGAGAAAGCAAAAGTAAGCAACGAGTCAGCAAAAGTAAGCATCTCGTTCGAGAAAGGCCACCGGGATGAGACCCTTTTTCACATAGCCAACTGCCTGTTAAAGGGCGGTATGCCTGCATCGGAGGCCGAAGCGGTCTTGAAATTTCTGGCGAAAAATTGTTCGCCGGCATACCCTGAGAAAGACGTTCATATAAAAATAGCAAGTGCTAAAGAAAGAATTAATAAGAAAGAAAGAAATATAGCAAGTGAGATTAGGGCATGGGTGCTGGAGGCCCCGGGCGTTTTTTCGACTGCTCAACTTGATCGAGAACTTTCATTGCTTACCAGAATCGATGCAAACAACCGCGCGAAAATATTGAATACGCTATGCCAAGAAGGACTGATAGAACGCGCGGGGAATAAACGCGGCCATTACCGCCTGGTCGATAAAGAAACGGCAAAGGTGGATTTTGTGAACACGGCGGAGAAGGAAATCAAACTGCAATGGCCGTTCGGCATTGAACGCTTTTTCCGGACCCTTCCGAAGAACATCATCGTCGTCGCGGGCGAAAGCGATTCCGGCAAGACCGCCTTCCTGCTTAATTTCGTTAATTTGAACATGGCCGGGCACGAGATTCATTACTTTTCATCGGAAATGGGCGCAAGCGAACTGAGGGGACGCCTGGCTAAATTCGATATGCCGATAGAGAGCTGGAGATTCCACGCATGGGAACGGAGCTCCGACTTCGCCGACGTGATCCGCCCCGATGCCGTCAACGTCATCGATTTTCTGGAAGTGCACGACGAATTTTACAAAGTGGGGGCGTGGATCAAGCAAATGTACGACAGGCTGAAAAACGGCGTCGCAGTGATAGCGATTCAGAAGAATATCGACAGGGACTACGGCCTGGGAGGGGCGCGTAGCGTGGAGAAGGCGCGCCTGTACCTGGCCATGGAGCCCGGGAAGCTCAAAATAGTGAAGGCAAAGAATTGGGTCCATGATCGGATAAACCCGAACAAGATGGAGATCACCTTCAAGCTGGTGAAAGGATGTAATTTCATGGCCCGGTCCGAATGGCAAAAACCTTGAGACAAAGCATTAGCCGGGGGGAAATACCCGTCATGAACGGTCTCACCCGCGGGAGGTCGACAATGGTCAACAAAGGACAGGGCGGCTTCAGGTGCTTTCAGTCAGGCTCTTGAATTCAAAGGCTATTGAAGACTGTTTGAACTGTTGTCCTCCCGCTTTTTCAGAAAGAGGCTGCCCATCCATTTCGTATCATCACGCAGGGGATGATCCTCGCGGAAATGCGCCCCGCGGCTCTCCTCGCGGCGCTGCGCCGCCTTGGCTATCATTGTCGCCACGCCCAGTCCGTTGTTCAATTCCACGGCGGGCCGGGGATTAGCCTGATCTGCACACGGTGTGCGCTCGAATTCGTCTCGCAGCTCATCCAGCCGTCCGGCGGCCCCGGCCAGTTTCGCCCCGTCGCGGATGATTCCCATATAATCGGACAGGCATTCGGCCAGCTTGCGGCGGATATCGGCCACCCGTTCTTGACCCATCCATTTGTCCCTTTTCCCCGGAGACGGCAGCCGCGACTTCCCAACCGGACGGCCCGCGGCATGGTATGCAGCCTCCTCGCCCGCCCGCGCCCCGAACACAACGGCTTCGGTCAGTGCGCCGCCTCCCCGCCGATTCGCCCCGTGCAGGCCGCCGGCCACCTCTCCGGCTGCGAACAGCCCTTCCAGGTCCGTACGGCATCGCTCATCGACGGCCACCCCGCCCATGAAGAAGTGGCAGGCCGGGGAGATCGCCACCATTTTTCTCGAGCAGTCCAGTTTTCCCTCAAGAATCGGCTTCATGGCCCGGCACGAGAGGTCCTCCGGCCAGTCTTCTTCGCGCAATCCCCGCAGATCCAGGAAGGTATTCACCCGGCCCCCGGCATCGCGGTTTTCCAGGAACAGGGCCCTGGCCAACTCGTCCCGGGAGCGCACAGCCAGCGGCCTGCGGGTTATGCCGTGCTTGCCGGGAATGTCCTCACCCGAATCGTTGACCAGCCGCGCTTTTTCGGCAATGAGAGGCGGCACGATATAGGGGAAGACTCCTTCCCCGGCGATCACCAGGGGATAAAACTGTACGAACTCCATGTCCCGCAGGGTGACTCCTGCGCGGAGAGCCATGGCCAACCCGTCGCCTGTCATGGCCGGTGGATTGTCATGCCGCTGGTAGAGGGCGCCGCCGCCCCCCGCGGCCAATACCACTGCACCGGCCCTGAAGGCCAACCCGCGGCGCCGTCTCAGGTCGAACGCCCAGGCTCCCTCCGCGCGGCCTCCCCCGGCGGCCAGATCAATAGCCAGGACTCCCGGGAGCATCTCGACCCCCAGTTCCCGGGCCCGATTCGCCAGGCAGGTGGTGATGTCCAGTCCGAAGAACGGCTGGCGGTCCCGGACCGCGGAAATGTTGCCCTGGTAGCGGATCACGGGCAGCCCCATCCGCGCCAGCTCCTCCACCCTCCGCTCGCCTTCCTCAACCAGGACATCCACCAGCCCCGGTTCGCAAAGATTACAGCCGGACTCGAAAATCTGCCCGCGCAGCTCTTCACGTGAGAGCCCCTCCACGGCCACCGCGAAGTTGCCGTTGGAATAAGCCGTGCAGTTCCCGCGCCCGATGGCGGTCTTGGAAATGACGAGAACCCTGAGTCCTTTTTCAGCCGCGGCTATGGCGGCCCGGAGGCCGGCGCCCCCGGACCCGATCACCAGTACGTCGGTGGTCATATGTTCCCAGTACATAAGCGGTCCTTCCTTGCATTGATACTGTCCGTGAAAACATCCGGAACGCGGGATGCAGTCGCAGACCGAATTATGCCCGGCGGACTCATTCCATGGATCTGAAATGAGCGGCGCTGTCCCCTGAATGCTCCGTATCTCTTACAGGTATTGCGGGAGCACCCGGACGCGATACCCATGTCTGATCTTGCGGCGCAATGCGGGGTCCTCTATCTCGAACTCGAACATTTCGCCGTACACCAGGCCCATCTTGGTGGCCACCGTTCCGGAAAACAGGACCAGTCCATCCATGGGAAGCCCGTCGTCCTTCGGCAGCCCCTCCAGCAGGCATTCCACATCCAGGATGGCCGCCAGCGCATCCTCCTGGTAAAGCATGCGCTTGCCCTCTTCGGTCGTCCAGGAGCGAAGGATGAGGCTGTCCCAGTGGTCCCTGACCTCCCTGTAAGACCAGACCACGGGTGCCATGACCTTCATGTACATCTGCTTTGAGGCGGGGATTCCGAACTTCTCGAATCCCCTGTCGGTGTGGTCGCTGCCGACCCCGATGTACGTGCGGTCATCCTTTTTAAGGACGACGAATTCCACCTCGCCCGACGATTCTCCGCTCACCACGTCGATGGCCTCCGTGGTGGCGGCCAGATAGGGAGAGAAGTTCATGTAAATCGGCGTGCGCGTGGGCCCGGGGATTCCGTGTTGGGCCAGTTCGTCGATATGGGCCTGCAAGGCCTTCCTGTCCCTGCCGACCCACCCGGCGCACACGAGGCGCTGCACGGGGAAAACCAGTTCCTGTCTTCCCGCTCGAGACTCAACGGTAAGAAGCAGTTCTCCGTGAACCATGGTGTTGTCCTCCAGAAGATTGCCCGACCCTTGGTACGTGTCGGAAACAGAAGAGGGTCCATGCGAAACGTCCAAGAAACAAGAGAATCATCCACGTTGATCAGCAACATATTGATCAGGGATATCACCACGGTGCACCCCCGGGATAATCCAAAAAAAACAGTGAAGCGATCCTCAAAGATCCATACCGATCATTTTTCCGATTTTGACATAGGAATCCCGCAGTTTGTACTCCGTGAGCATCAGGTGAGGCAAGGGGAGTCCCTCGCCGGCCTCTTTTATATGCTTGAGCCCTGCCAGAAGTCCGCCCAGTAGTGTGCAGGGGCCGGAAAAGATGATCTCCTCGTCCGAAGCCATTCCTCTCCTTCGATCTCCGAAGCAGGGCACTGCAACCTGAAACTGTCCGCTCTTGAGCACCGGCGCAATGGTATACACGCACGCAGCATGGCCGGACAGGGTGGACGTGATGTCCCGGCCGTCCATCCAGTTCTTCGCAATGAGCAACTGGGTCAACTGAGAGCTATCCGTGTACAGGATAAACAGATCCGGCACAAAATCGGCCGAGGCCAGTGGGGCGACCGCGATCCCGATGTACTTGCCCGCTTCAAGGCGTGGAAACGCCTGCGCCCAGTTACGGCCAGCCTCCAGTGTACTGGCTGTTCCGGGATACCGGTTGTGGCCTTCCAGAAAATACTCCGGGGCTTCCGCCATGCCCAGCCCCAGGACCGGCTCAAAGCACCACATGTCCTCTTTGAGCTCGGCGATGGACATGCCCTGTCGCCGGGCCAGAGAGACCGCCTGGCAGAGGGAAAGGTGGCAGCCAAGATCTTTAATCGGCCTTTTGGCGCCTCGCGGAATATCCTCCTCCTTCTCCAGCATTTTGACGGCAAGGGGTTTTGTTTTCATACGCAGTACGCTCTCGATCTCAACGGCCTGGGTGTTCAGCTCATTCACATTCAACATTGTTCAACCTCCTTGATCTTACGGTACTTTTTCGTACACAGGGCAAGGCATCGACCCTCTTCATCACTCGCGTGCAATTGCAGGCGAAATTGATCACCCTTGAGACATAAAGGGAAGTAATCGTAAGTTTATTTCTATGATCCTGCGGGTGGCCCGGACAATGTATTGTCCAGGCTGCGCGGCGGCAAGAGGTGGTTTCAGTCTCCTTGAATTTACCACACCGGCGTCATTGTATGCTGAGTAAAGCCTCCTGCCGCTTCGCGACCCGGACGGCAATGCAAATCTTCAGGAAAGCGGTGATTCTGCAATAGTGTCAGGACATGAATTGCGGCACTCGCTCGATGATGGCCTGGGTGAGGCTCTGGGTGGTCGACTTGCCTCCCAGGTCGGGTGTGTGGTTGTTCGGGTCCAGGAGCGCTGCCTCCACCGCCCGCTGGACGGCGTCGGCCGCGCGGTTTTCTTTCAGGTGTCTCAGCATCAGCACGCCGCTGAGGATTTCGGAGACCGGGTTGGCAATGCCCTTCCCGGCGATGTCCGGCGCCGTGCCGTGCACGGGTTCGAAGAGGGAAGCCTCTGTCCCGTACGTGGCGCCTGCCCCAAGGCCCAGGCTTCCCGCTGCGGACGAGCAGAGGTCGGAGAAAATATCTCCGTACTGGTTGGGCATGACAGCAACGTCAAACAGGGACGGGCGGGCGACGATGAGTGCGCACGCAGCGTCGATGAACCGCTCTTCAAACTCTATCTGCGGATACTCCCCGGCGATCTCCCGCGCCGCTTTCAAAAAGAGTCCGTCGGTCTGCCTGAGTACATTGGCCTTGTGAACGGCTGTGACCTTTCGCCGGCCGTGGGATTTTGCGTACTCGAAGGCGAACCGGGCAACCGCTTCGGATGCCTTGCGGGTGATGATCTTCAGGGCCACCGCCATATCGTCCCCGACGGTATATTCGCTGGCAACGTACAAATCCTCGTTGATCTCCCTTATGATCACTATATCTATGCCCTGAATGGGTGCCGGAACTCCCGGGAAATTTCTGGCCACCCGAACCGCCGCGAATCCTCCAGCCTCTCTCCTGAGCGCATTTGTGGCGCTGTTGTATGACTTCGGCGGTCTCCCTCCCGAGGTCCCCCGCCTCCATCCGGGAGAGACGACGGCATGTTCCATTTCGACCGCGAAGGGGCCTTTGATGCCCACCCCGCACTGGATAAAGGCCTCCAGGGTTTCGTCCGGCAACGGCGTTCCCAGCCGCCGGCGGGCTCCTTCGCCCCCTTCCAGCTCAATCCAGCGGATATCGACTCCGGTGGCTTCGATGACCCGCACGGCCGCGGCGGTGATCTCCGGTCCGATCCCGTCTCCCGGCATCAAGGCGATGGTATGCATGAAAATCCTCCCTGTATTTCGTATTTTGGGGACACCATACGTTTATATAAAGGCTTTCCGGGTTTTCGTTCAGCCTGTACGGCCCGGGGCGGCAAACAAGAAAGACTCGGGCGAGTCTCGAAAAGAGGCGCATTCCCCTGTCTTGAGGGCATGGGCTCCCCGCCGGCGCCCATCAGGATAGTACCATAGTTATGAGGAAAGGTGAAGTGGAAAAACGTGCTCTCTTTACAGTGAGGATACTTCTTGCTTGAATCGGCGCCTTATGCTAATTATGCCATATAAAGCACGTGGTTTTCCGCTATAACCACTTTCAGGAGGCGTGCTAAGAATTTTCTCCTGGATCGAACAGGGCCTGCAGGGCCGGCAGCAGAGGAGGGTTGCATGAAGAAGATCACGCGCGCGGAGCTCGCAACGTCCAACGGCAAGGAAGGCAAGCCGACCTACATCGCTTACGAGGGGAAAGTGTACGACCTGGGCGACAGTAAGCTCTGGATCAAAGGCGGGCACATGAAGCGTCATAACGCAGGAGCGCTGATCGTTGACGAGATCAAAGACGCGCCCCACGGGCCCGAGGTCCTGGAAAGATTTTCCGTTGCGGGGGAACTCCTGGAGGAGGCACCGGCGGAAATCCCTGCTTCCGCCGAGGGCGAACCGACGTTCAGGGACCGGATGAAGCCGTTCGAATGGCACATCAAGCACGGCCACCCGATGACTGTTCACTATCCCATCGCCTTTATGACGGCTGTGTCCTTTTTTGTGCTCCTGTACCTGCTCACGGGGCACAGGGCTTTTGAAACCACCAGCTTTTACCTCATGGCTCTTGGACTTATCGCCGCTCCGGTGGCCATAATCACCGGACTGATCACCTGGTGGTACAATTACAACGCGGCCGTCTTCTACATCATCCGAAGGAAAATGCAGCTTTCCGCGGTGCTCTGTGTGGTCGGCCTGGTTATGGTCATCTGGAGGGCCTCTGTTCCGGAAGTGCTCACCGGCGATTTGAAACTGGCATGGCTCTATGTGATTGCGGCATTTATCTTTACGCCGCTGGTCGCACTGTTGGGTTATTACGGAGGGAAGCTGACCTTCGGGTCCTGATTTTCGGCTCTTCACCTCAAGGGGGCCGGGGGGATTTTATAAGGGCGCATCGCGCCGGGGTGCCTCTGGCGGAGCCGCAGACCCGCCGGTGAAACCGGCTGTGAGAAGGCACGGGCAAGCCTGCTGCTTTGCCCGTGGCACCCGATGAAGGAAAGAGAAAATTTTGGGTTGCATTTCTTTCGCGTGGATGGTACATAAAACACGTTATTATCAGTGATGGATAAGAAGTATTTTGTATATGAGCCGGTGGGTTTCGTTCGGATATTCAATCGGGAATCCTGAAGTGAAGGTGATGCAGATGGCGTTTGAATGTGAAATTTGTGGTAAATCCAAAATAACGGGGCATAATGTCAGCCACGCCAATAACCGGACCAAAAGGGTTTGGCGGCCTAATCTTCAGCGGGTGCGGGTGCAGACGAAAGGCGGGCGGCAAAAAATCATGATCTGCACGAGGTGTCTAAGGTCAGGTCGCACATTAAGCCTTGGATAAACAAGCATTTTCCCGCCTCAGGTCCTTATCCTTTCGACCCTGTGAACGCCTTTGATTTTCTTTATGGAACTGATGATACGCTCCAGTTGAGGGAGATCTTTAACTTCCGCCAGGAATGTGCATGATGCGCGCTGGTCGGACATTATCTTGACATTGGCTCCCGAGATGTTCACTTCTGCGTCACCGAAGGATGAGGTGATCAACGCCAGGATACCCGGCCTGTTGTCGCAGGTTACCCGAATGTTGACCTGGCTGGTGCCGCCGTCCCGGGTATCCCATTGAGCATCAAGCACGCGTTCCGGATCGGCGTTCCGGATGCTCGGGCAGTTCGCTATGTGGACCGTGATACCGCGGCCCCTCGTGATGAATCCTTTCACCCGTTCCCCGGGCACAGGGTTGCAGCATCGGCCGAAATGGACCATGATGTCGTGGATTCCCTTGATCCTGATGCCTTTATCCTTGCCCGCCGGGGTATGTGCCGTCTTTTTACCTGGTCTCTGCACCAATGAATCGTCTGTTTCAGGCCTGGAAGAAAGTCTCCTCTGTTCGGGCGGGAGCGACTTGTTATAAATCTGCTGGGCGGATATTTTCCCGTATCCCACCCCGGCCATCAGGTCATCCACGGTCTGATACGAATATTCCTGGGCGACGAGCAGGGCATCGTCGGACTTCATCCAGCGGGATAAGCTGGCGCCGTGTTTGCGGAATTCCTTCTCGCAGATTTCCCGTCCCAGGGAAATGGAGCGGGTGCGCTCTTCCTGTCTGATCCAGTGCCGGATCTTGGTGCGGGCCTTGGCGGTGACCACAAAAGTCAGCCAGTCTTTGCTGGGGGTTTGATGGGGGGAGGTCGTGATTTCAACGATCTCCCCGTTCTGCAGTTGATACCGGAGGGGTACCAGGCGGCCGTTTACTTTGGCTCCCGTGCAGTGATGCCCCACATCGGTGTGAATGTAATACGCAAAGTCCACGGGCGTGGCGCCCTTGGGAAAGGCTTTCACTTCACCCTTTGGTGTAAACACATACACCTCGTCCGGGAACAGGTCCACCCGAACGGTATCAAGAAAGTCGCTGGGATCTTTCAGATCCTGCTGCCATTCCAGCAGTTGCTTGAGCCAGTTGAAGATTTCCGCGTCCTTTTCGTAGAATTGACGACCTTCCTTGTACCGCCAGTGGGAGGCGATACCGCTCTCGGCCACCCGATCCATCTCCCTGGTCCGGATCTGTATCTCCACCCGTTCTCCGTGAAGGCCCACAACGGATGTATGCAGGGATTGATACATGTTGGCCTTGGACATTGCGATGAAATCCTTGAACCGCCCCAGAACAGGCCGCCAGAGGGCATGTATGACCCCGAGGGCTTCATAACAGTCCTTGACGCTGTTGAGTATAATTCGAAATGCGATGATGTCGTAAACGTCCTCGAAATCCACCCCTCGCCTCTGCATCTTTCTGTAAATGCCATAATAGTGCTTGGGGCGCCCCTTGACCTGAGCGGCGATACCCACATCGGCCAGCTTCTGGGTCAGGATCTCTATGACCTCCTGGATATACTGTTCCCTCTCCACCTTTTTGCTATTCATCTGCTCTTCCAGCATGCGATAGGCATCGGGCTCCTGGTGTTTGAAGCTGAGGTCCTCGAGTTCGGACTTGATCCAATTGATGCCCAGGCGATTGGCCAGGGGCGCGTAAATATCCATGGTTTCCCGGGCGATCTCGCGCTGTTTCTCCGGCTTGAGATATTGCAGCGTTCGCATGTTGTGGAGGCGGTCGGCCAGCTTAATGAGGATGACCCGGATATCCTTGGCCATGGCCAGAAGCATCTTGCGGAAGTTTTCCGCCTGCATCTCCTCGGCGGTGTTGAAGGTCATCCGGTCCATCTTGGTCAGACCGTCAACCAGAAAAGCGATCTCATCCCCGAAAGTTTTCTGGATATCATCCAGGCTGGCCTCGTAACTGTCTTCCACCGTGTCATGGAGCAGCCCCGTAACCACAGAGGCATCATCCATCCGAAGGTCCGCCAGAATACCCGCCACTTCCAGGGGGTGGCTGATGTAGGGTTCGCCGGAGAAACGGGTCTTCCCCTCATGGGCCCACGCTGAAAATACATAGGCCTTCCGAATCAGATCCACGTCCGATTGCGCATTGTAACTCCTGACTTTATCTAAGATGGTTTCGATCCGTATCATGATGTATAGGTGGAAAATGTCTCAGGACCGTGATATGTGCCGTGTCCGAAATACTATTGAATTATATTGTCCCCCCGCCCCGCCTGCGGAGGAGTGTTGTTTCAGGGGCACCATAAATTTCAAGAACACCATATATTTCAGGGACACCATACGAATTGCTTTTCCCGAATCATGCCTTACCGGTCCCCCCCTTTCATAAAGGGGGGACAGGGGGGATTTTCATGCTCCGCGGGTGCAGCCCCTGCATGACAATTACATTGTAAAACCCAGCATCAGCATTTAGCATTGCTCATTGATACTTTTACAATGATTTTCCTGTTATCCTTGCAAGAGTTCTTCTGTTGTTTCATGTTTTGTCGCGCCCTGGAGGGCATGGATGTTTGAAAGATGCATCTCTTAGATTTCGGGCCTCCATGCGGACTTCTTTTACCAGTGATTCCACGATCTCTCCGGTGCGTATTGTGCGGATCTTCTTTCCCCGCTTGAAAAGCATCGCCCGGCCGCTTCCGCAGGCCACTCCCACGTCAGCCTCGCGGGCTTCTCCCGGCCCATTCACCGGGCATCCCATGACCGCCACAGTTAAAGGAGCGTGAACCCCTTCCAGCGCTTGCTCGACTTCCATGGCCAATGATAAAAGGTCCCCCTCGCAGCGTCCGCACGTGGGGCAGGAGACCACGTTCACGGCCCGCTGGCGGATTCCCAGCGCGGAAAGTATCTTCCAACCCACCCGCACTTCTTCCGTGGGATCGTCGGTGAGTGAGACACGTAGAGTATCTCCGATTCCTTCGGACAGCAGGATTCCCAGACCTACCGATGACTTGACCACCCCGGAAGTCCCCGGTCCCGCCTCGGTGATTCCCACGTGAAGAGGGTAGTCCACGCGCTCCGCCAGGATTCGATAGGCTCGTACCGTGCGGACCACATCGGAGGCTTTGAGTGATATCTTGATTTGATCAAAACAGAGCCTCTCCAGGATGGCCACGTGGCCCAGTGCGCTCTCCACCATGGCCTCAGGCGTCGCCCCTCCGTGGCGCTCCAGGAGATCCTTCTCCAGTGATCCGGCGTTGACGCCGATGCGGATGGGAGTCCCCCAATCTTTGGCAGCGCGCACCACTTCTTCCACCCTGCTCGGTGAGCCGATGTTCCCCGGGTTGATCCGAAGGCCGTCGGCGCCCCCTTCAAGCGCCTTGAGGGCCAATCGATGATCAAAATGGATGTCTGCGACCAGGGGGAGGGGACATTTTTGGCGGATACTGAGGATCTTTTCCGCAGCGTCCTCATCGGGCACCGCCACCCGCACAATCTCGCAACCCGCTTTTTTCAGGGCCTGAATCTGGCCAATCGTTGCTTCAACGTCCCGGGTGTCGGTCTTGGTCATTGACTGGACGGAGATGGGCGCATCTCCTCCCACCACCACAGCGCCCACGTGAACAGGTCTGGTTTTGCGTCTTCGAGGGAGCTCCACGGTTTCACCGTATCGCAGCATTGTGTTTATTACTATGCTTCAGCGGAGACCGTACTGCGAAAAGCCGCCTCACGGCTCTCCATTCGGAAAGTCGCCCCCAACAGGGCCCCGGGTGAGGCATAAAGATGTTTTGCATTCGCTGTTGATAAGGGATGAGGATTTTTCCACTCCTTATAATAATTCTATCGTTTCTTTTACGTGCCGTCAATGGATATTCATTTGAAATGGTAACCCTCTGCATTCATCGATACGTGAAAAATGAATTCTGGAGAGACTTATCGAAAAGGGAGGGCGGCCCTGAGGACGAATCGTCCGGGTCGCGAAGCGACAGGGGGCTGTACATGCTGCGTCCTTGTTCCGCCGGCATACAGGTGAACATGAGAGGAATATCAGGGCGATCCAGATGATAGACGCAGCAACAGCCCCCGGCGTTTTGCCGTGACCTTTTGCTGCTGCGCAGCCCGTACAATACGGAGGGGTATGTGCTTCCCCTATTTTCGCAGGTAGGAGTCGTCTCCCTTCATCCAATCGGATCTTGGAGGACTGAAAATGTCCAGGCTGATGCAATCCTCCAGCACTTCTACACCATGCTCCTCGTTGGGCGGAATAGTGATCACCTCGTTTTTCCCAGCCACGATTTCCCCGGAGCTCCCGAAAAATTTTATGGTTCCACCGAGAATGTAACTCATTTGCTCGTTCTGGTGCGAGTGCAGCGGCACAACGGCCCCTTTTGCCAGTTGGAAAAGGGCCAGGCTGATGTTGCCGCCGTGAATGGCCCGGCGGCGGATCCGCTCGCTGAGACCTTCTTCTTCTACGCTGTTCCACGGGATTTTTTGCATGGTTCTCCCTCCGGGTCCGTTTATTATCATTTGGGATTATCAACTCAGTCCAGAGAAATGTGTACTGATTACCCCGATATCCGCGGGGCGGCCCGGACAATTTCTCGTCCGGGTCACCCCGACACCTGTAGCCGCCCGCCCTATAATGCGGTTTAAAATTCTGCTTTTTCGCCGGGCTTCAGTTCGACGATCTTAGTATCCGGTGCCCTGCGAGCCGCTTCAGACCGGAACGTGTCCGCGTTCTGCTCAAGAATGGGAAACGTCCCAAAGTGCATGGGGATTACGTTTTTAGGCCGCAGCAATGTCAGGGCACAGGCCGCCTGAACCGGGTCCATGGTGAAGACGCTGCCGATAGGCAGCATGGCCACGTCGATGGGGTACAGATCACCGAGCACCGACATGGTGCTGAATATGCCGGTATCTCCGGCGTGGTACATGGTCGTACCGTCCTCCATCTTGATGATGTAACCCGCCGGAGCGCCGGACGCCGTGGAGTGAAACGCCTGGGTCATGGTCACGGTTATGCCGTTTACATCGGCGCTGCCGCCGATATTCATGCCGAATCCGCCGAATATAACCTTTTCCGAGTCCACTCCCAGCTCGTTTTGCATCCGCTGGGCCGTTTCCACATTGGCAACGGCCAAGGCGCCCGTTTTTTTTATCAGATCGGCGGCCTGCCCCAGATGATCGAAGTGGTCGTGGGTCACCAGGACGAGATCGGCCCTGTCTATTTCCTCCACACCCACGGCGGCCGATGGATTGCCCTCCGCCCATGGATCGATGAGGATGACCCTGCCTCCGGGGGAAGTGATGCGAAAGAACGAGTGCCCGAGCCATTGAATAATTGTCTTAGCCATTTCCGCGCCTCCTTTCCGGTTTTTTCTTTTCCATCAGGTTTATCACGCCCGCTCCCTACATTCAACCAAAATCAGCCCCGACCATTCCAGAGCAAGGCCCGAGAGATAATGGTAACAAATTTTGATAATAAAGGCGTGAAACAAACAGCAAAGAGGTTTACAACCGCATAAAACAGCCTTCAGAAATCGATTGTTAAGGCAAAGAGAACCGCAGGATTAAGAGCTTGACAGATCACAGCGTTGTCAATAATATATCGATAGCATCATCGAGGTTTTTTTGCCATAGGCCGGCGGAGTCGCCGAATAATGAAAATCCGTCCCCGCGGGGCGTATTCGCCGCATTGACTGGATAAAAGGCGCTGTGTCATGCTGGCGGGAATTTTTTTTACATCCTTTTTGGTCGCCCTTTCCGGGGCCATGATGCCCGGCCCGTTGACGACTGTTTGCATCAGCGAAAGCGCTCGCAGAGGGGCGCGGACAGGACCGCTGCTGATTCTGGGTCATGGCATCCTTGAGCTGGCCCTGGCATGCGCTCTCTTTCTCGGCCTGGCCGCGTACGTCCGCGACGATCGGGTCATGGGATTGGTGGGCATAGTGGGCGGGGTCATTCTGATTATCATGGGGGCCGGAATGCTGAGAGGAGCGGCGCGGCTGACGCTGTCCGCTGCGCCCCGGACATCCGGCGGAATGCACCCCATACTGGCGGGAGCGGTGGTCAGCCTGGCGAATCCTTACTGGATCATCTGGTGGGCCACTATCGGCCTGGGCTACATCTTGATTTCCATGAAAAGCGGTGTGCAGGGAATCGCGGCCTTTTTGTCCGGGCATATACTGGCGGATGCCTCGTGGTACGGTTTGCTTGCGTTGTCGGTTACCATGGGACGGCGGTTTATCAGCGACCGGATATATCGGGGAGTCGTCGTCTGTTGCGCTGTTTTCCTTGTGGGGTTTGGCCTTTATTTCGGCGCCTCCGGCTTTCGCACACTGCTTTGACCGGGGGCATACGCGGTGCCTTCCGCAGAGGCACTGGAGGAAAATTGGTGCCTAATGAAGGAGGAACGGGCATGAAGCGAGCAAAACGAATCGTTGCTCTGGTCTGGATCACGGCCCTGAGCGTTGCATTTCTTACGGGGTGCCAGCATTTCCGCGGGAAAGAAAGCGGTGGAGAAACGGCCCCTCCGGCGGCCCCCGTGGCAACCGGCCCCGTGCCCATATACTACGATTTCAAGGATGTGCTCATCCCGGGAGATCTCAAGCTCAATGCCAAGCGGCGAAGTGTCTACATGGATGACCGCGTGGTGGCCGGCGTCCTGTTCTTCGAGGGACGCGTGGATGCCCGTTCTCTGGCCGCTTTTTTTGAGGAGAAAATGCCCCAGGACGGATGGAGGCTGATCAACACGTTCCGGCAACGGAAAGACTACCAGTTGAGCTTCCAGAAAGAAAGGGCCTTTTGCCAGGTCACCATTTACGATAAGCCCTTCACCACCGAGGTGGAAATTCGACGGACCCCCATATTCCCCCCGGTTGAACCCATGGGCGCGGCGACCGGGACAGCACCCGTCTCCCCCCCTGCACCGGCGGCGGAAGAGGGAGCCCCCAAGGCCCAGCCCCTCCGTATTCAACCCATCCGGTGAGGCTGACCGGCATGATCACCGTGCTCAATGACAGTGAGGTGGTCCTGGGGATCACGGGAGGCATTGCCGTTTACAAGGCGGCGGAGTTGGTGCGCCTCCTGGTGAGCGAAGGCGCCCGTGTCCATGTGATCATGACCGATGCGGCCTGTCGATTTGTCACTCCCCTGACATTTCAGACCTTATCCGGAAACCCGGTTGCAACCGAACTCTTCAGCCTGGTCGAAGAATCCTCCATCGGGCATATCGCCCTGGCCGACCGGGCGCGGGTAATGGTCATCGCACCGGCGACGGCAAACACCATCGGAAAGATATCCGCGGGGATCGCCGATGACATCCTCTCCACCGTTATCAGCGCCACCCGAGCGCCGGTGCTGCTGTGCCCGGCCATGAATGTGCATATGTGGGAGAACCCCATTGTCCAGGCAAATATCCAGCGGCTTCGCAGCCTGGGGTACCGATTCGCGGAGCCCGGCGCCGGGTTCCTCGCCTGTGGATACGAGGGCAAGGGCAGAATGGCCGAACCGGCCGACATCCTGGAGGATATCCGGCGCATTCTCACCCCGCAGGATCTCCAGGGCCTCAAGTTTCTCGTCACAGCGGGCCCCACCCTGGAGCCGCTGGACCCGGTGCGCTTTATCTCCAACCGTTCATCGGGCAAAATGGGCTATGCCCTGGCACTTGCAGCATGCCGCCGCGGCGCCGAGGTCACCCTGGTCACCGGGCCGACCGCACTGCCGGTTCCCAGAGGCGCCGATGCGGTGGCGGTGGAGACCGCCGCCGACATGCAGAAGGCGGTGGCGCATCGGTTCGAACGGGTGGACGTGGTCATCAAGGCCGCCGCCGTCTCTGACTATGCCCCCCGGGAGCCGGCCCTCCATAAAATCAAAAAAGATAAGAGCGGCCCCCTGTCGCTGGAATTGACGGCAACCCAGGACATTCTCGCCCGGTTGGGTTCCGCCAAGAAACACCAGATCCTGGTGGGCTTCGCAGCCGAAACGCAAGACCTCCTGCCCAATGCAAGGCGTAAGATGGAAGAGAAAAATCTGGACATCATCGTGGCCAACGACGTCACCGCCCCGGGCTCCGGTTTTCAACACGACACAAACCAGGTCAAGATCCTTCGGCGCGACGGCTCCGTGGAAGACCTCCCCCTCATGCCCAAGGATGAGGTGGCCCATAGGGTGCTTGACCATGTTCTCCAGATTCGAAAGGTATAAATCGGGTGATGACCCGGCGGCTGAAGTTGCACAAATAATTTCCTCCTTAAAGACCAGCCTGCGGGCCATGTTCCCCAACAAAGACGAGCCCCTGGCGATCCGCATGGACAAGAAGACAGAACGAGTGCGGACTCTGGAGGATATCCGGAAGGAGTTGGGGGACTGCCGGCGCTGTCCGCTCCACAGGTCGCGGACGAACATCGTCTTTGGAGCGGGAAATCCGAAGGCTCGTCTCATGTTTGTGGGGGAGGGACCCGGCGAGGAAGAAGACCGCCGGGGAGAACCCTTTGTGGGAAAGGCCGGCCAGCTCCTCACCCGGATGATCCAGGCCATCGGGCTCCAGAGAAAAGACGTTTACATAACCAACGTCGTCAAATCCCGGCCTCCCGGCAACCGAAACCCGCTGCCCCAGGAGATCGAGGCCTGCAAACCGTTTCTGATCATGCAGATCGAATCCATCCGGCCGGGTGTCATCTGCGCCCTGGGGAAGGTCGCCGCCCAGTCCATCCTTGAGACCGACGCGTCCATAAGCGCCCTCCGCGGCCGATTCCAAGAGTTTCGCGGCATCCCGGTGATGCCCACCTTCCACCCGGCCTACCTCCTGCGCTACCCCCAGAGCAAAGGCCTTGCGTGGAAAGACCTTCAGGCCGTCCAGGCGGAGCTGCGAAAGCCGGGGTGAATCCTACCGGAAGGCATCCAAATAGATCCGATTGACTGCGAATGGACATCTTGGGCCGTAACATTGCGGGGTGCGGGTTGACACAATAACCTGCTCACGCGTGCACCCGCGGGCGGGGAGAGATTGATCGGCATGCTGGTTGCGGGGCATGCTCAGGTGAGGTGTTGACGCCTCATGGTGAAAGGGGTATTGTATTTTAGAGGGGATTTCACTATGTCCATGAAAAAGATTGAATTGGCGCATGTTGCCGGGCAAGACCCCTATGGAACCGCCTTGAAGATAGCGCTGGAGGAACTCGGGAACGCTGATATGGAAGAGCGATGCCGGAAAGCCGGGGCTGTCTGGGCGCCGCGGTCTCCTCAGGGCGGAGTGGTCGATCTACGCTGTTTGGGACGCGGGGTGCGCATTCGATTTCCGGAAGGATATTTCGAGGCTGACGGCGAAGCACCGCCCCAGTGGGAGCGGGTCTTGCTGCTCCATTACCTCATCACCGCCAGCGGGGCGCCGCCGACCGGCAGGATGATCACCTTCAAACAGGTTCCTGGCGGTGCTTTTTATTATCCGGCTTTTGCAAGGCGGACCACACAGCTCCTCCTGAAGAACTTTGGCGGGAGACTGGAGGACTGGCTCGATGCGGCGGGCAGGCTGGGGTGGGGCGGCGCCCCCTTTGGAGACGCTGCAGTGGAGGTGGAGGCGCTGCCGATGGTGCGCGTCATCTACGTATTGTGGAAAGGCGATGAGGAGTTTCCTCCGGATGGAAATGTGCTGTTTGATGAGAATATAACACAATATTTTCCCGTTGAGGATATCGCCGTGCTTTGCAACATGATCGCCCTGAAAATGGTACGGGAGGACAGAAAATGAAATTGGCGGTTTCCGGCAAGGGAGGAGTCGGAAAAACCACGCTGGTCGCGGCGATGGCGGCGGAACTGGCTGCCCGCGGACGGAGGGTGCTGGCCATAGATGCCGATCCCGCGGCCGGCCTGGCCCCCACATTGGGTTTGGCTTCCGACCTCCGCATCGTGCCCATAAGCGAGATGCACGACTTGATCGAGGAGCGCACGGGAGCTCGACCGGGCACATCAGGAGGGATGTTTCGCATGAATCCGCGGGTGAGCGACATCCCGGATACGTGCGCAGTATCCCACCCGGGAATCAGAGGCCTGCGTCTCATGGTCATGGGGACGGTCAAAAAGGGAGGAGGCGGATGTGCTTGCCCGGAAAATGTGCTCCTTCGGGCTCTAGTCCAGCACCTGGTGCTCTTCGGCGACGAGGACCTCATCATGGACATGGAGGCGGGCATCGAGCATTTGGGACGTGCGACGGCTGGTGCGGTTGACCGCCTCGTGGTTGTGGTGGAACCCGGCAGGAGAAGCGTCGAAACGGCCTTTCGAATACGGGAACTGGCCGCCGATATCACCCTTGTGAAAGTGGCGGCGGTCGCCAACAAGATCCGGGACGAAGAAGACCGCCGATTCCTGGAGAAGGCGATGGAGAAGATCCCCATGCTGGGTTATATCCCCTACGACGATGCGGTGTCCAGGGCCGATATCCGGGGCATAGCTCCTTTTTTTGCAAGCCCCGTTCTGTGCCGGGAAGTGGCCGGTATTGTCGATCAGATTATAAACGAGAAGGTTTGAATCAACATACCTGAAATCCTTAAGGGCTGCGGCTCCGACGGCAGACACCGGATGAAGCCTGATGATGAATTTCATGCGCGCCGCTATAGCTGATTACGTATCTACCGGGAGGTGATGAATGGAGGTCAATCAATTGCCGGCTTCAAGGTATCGGTGGGTATTAATTATTGCCGCCTTTGTTATCATGATGATCATCAGTATTTACCAGTATTCATGGTTTTTATTTGCCTATGCCATCCACAAGCAACTCAACTGGGATCTTGCCACAGTTGGTTTAACCTTCACCGTTTTCGCGTATACTGTTACCTTTGTACAGCCGTTTTCCGGGTATATCGCCGACTCTTATGGTCCTCGGAAAGTTGCGATTGCAGCTTCCTTTTTAGTTGGATTCGGCTTTATCATGGCTTCTCAAGCTTCTTCTCCTCAGGTATTATATTTATTTTACGGCCTGGGCGGCCTGGGAGTGGGAGTTCTTTACTGCATTTCAGCCGCATGCGCGATCAAATGGTTCCCCGACAAAAGAGGTTTTGCAACCGGCCTTGTTGTGTTTGGGTTCGGTGCGGGAACGGCGATTTTTAATTTGCTCATCCAGGGATTACTGGAGGCTGAGGGTCTGAGAACAACGTTTATGTGGACGGGAATCTTCATGACGATAGTACTGGTTCCTCTCTCCTGGCTCTATCGATATCCACAGGAAGGCTGGTTGCCTTCCTCTGACGGCGGGAACAAACCGGTGAGAATATCTCCGGATTTCAGACCTGTTGAGATGGTGAAGACTTATCAATGGCCGCTGATGTACTTTTCATTTACTGTTACCGTTTCGATTGTGCTGATATTCGGAGCGCAAATGAAAATGGTGGCTAAAGAATTTAATGTTCCGGCAAATTATTTCAGCCTCCTGCTGGTGCTTTTTCCGCTTGGAAACGGTTTAAGCAGAGTTGTCGCAGGAACTGTTTCTGACAAGATTGGAAGAGAAAAAACGATGATGGCGTTCTATTCTCTTTTGGGTGTGGCAATATTATGTTTCGTACAGTTTGGCCAGATCCCAATTCTTTTTATGATAATTGTATTTATTGCGGCACTGTTAGGAGGGGCGCCTTTTGCCCTGTACCCCGCCACAATAGGGGATTATTACGGGTCAAAATATGCCACCACTAATTACGGAATCACCTATACCGCCAAATCGTGGGCCGGATTAATTTCCGGCTGGTTGAGCGGTTATCTTGTCATGCAATTTGGTTCGTATAAACTCCTGCTGGTGTTGGTGGCCCTGTGTAGCCTGCTGGCCGCCGTCCTTTCAACTCCACCGTTAATGAAGGCTCCCCAGAAACAGCTATAGGAAACGGCTTGATCAATTGTGTGTTTTTTCCCGGCGCGGCCAGGACAATACATGGTCCGGGCCGCGCATGTGCCCCGTTGCTACACCCCGGAGCGTGAGGTGATCCCCCGGAGCCACAATTACAACTTTTTTCGTAGAAAATGTACCATGATTGTGGTATGGGCTGTGTCCAAAATACCATTGAATTACTGCCCCCCCCCGCCTCCCGCTTGCGGGAAAGTTTCACTGTGAGGCGGTTCCAACGCAGGCGCGCACCGCGAAGCGCGCCTGTCAAAATCTCCCCTCCCCGCCACCCGTTCCCTAAAACTCCTGCATGGTTTCCCTTGATTTTTTAGCAAGAATGGTTTATTTTGCGATTCGTTATATAAAATTGAAAATAACGTTTCCGCGTTCGTGTCGTTTGCCGGCAGCTGGTGCTTTAGTTCGTTCAGATTGAGCAAGCGATTTTCATTTTTCATGGCTCAGGGAAGAGCCTATGGCAGATGCCTTAACGACTCTACACAGACAGACTTATCTTTTATGGTCCGTTCAATCACGGTGTGAGTGGGCCATTTTTCTTTTCTCCCCTTTAATACTATTACCTGGGTATGGAATTCAGCGGAAAGCAAAGGTTTTGCACCTTAACCGGAGCCAAGCGAGGGGATGGTGACCGCACAGGATCAGGAAAGGCGAAAAACAGTATCGTATTTAATCATATATTGTAGAAGAGAGTTTCCCTCAAACATTGGGGAAGCGGTTATTTCAGATTTTATTCATGGTACGTCTTAGCAAATATGGGGGGGAAACAGTGGTCAGGAAGTCAGCCGGAAAAGGAGTTGCAACCAAACGTCTGATGGCAATCCAAAAGAGGCTTGAGGAGGCGAATCGCCGATTGCGGCGGCAAATAGAAACTTTAGTCGCCGGGAGGACACGGGAACTGCAAGAGGAAAACAATCAATGGAGGGCCATTTTTGACGGAGCGGCGGACGCCATTTTCACCAAAAACATGCAGCACCGGTATGTGATGTGCAACAAGACCTGTAGTAAGATGTTCGCATTACCCTGCGAGGAAGTGATCGGCAAGACCGATTTTGAGCTTTTTCCGGAACCGAATGCCAGACAAAACAAAATGGCGGACGACAGGGTGCTGCAGGGGGAGATCATCCAGGAGGAATATACCAAGGTTTGTGACGATCGGACGTATTCTTTCAACATCACCAAGGTTCCACTCTATGACGAGAAAGGCGAAATATATGGCATCTGCGGCATTGCACGGGACATAACCGAGCATAAAGTGCTGGAGAGGCAGCTTATCCTGGCGCAAAAAATGGAGGCCATCGGTACGCTGGCCGGAGGTATCGCTCACGACTTTAACAACCTGCTCACGGCCATTTTTGGGCATATACAGTTGGCAATGGCGTCTATGAATCCGCAGGTGCCCGGGTATAAGAACTTGATCGAGGTGGAGAAAGCGGCCGAAAGGGCGGCCAAGCTCACCAGGCAATTGCTGGCATTCGGACGGCGGCAGATACTGGAGCCCAGGTTGCGGGACATCAATGAAGTGGTGGGTGAAGTTGTTAAAATTCTGGAGAGGGTCATAGGGGAGCATATTCGATTAAAAGTGCGGTGTTCTCCAGATATACCGCCGGTGCGGGTGGATCCGGGCCAGATCGAGCAGGTCTTGATGAACCTGGCGGTCAATGCCAGAGACGCCATGCCGAAAGGCGGGGAACTGTTGATCGGAACAGAGCAGGTTTCGCTGGACCAGGCCTTTAGCCGCACCCATCCCGGAACGCTGCCCGGAGAGTATGTGTTGATATCAATAAAGGATTCCGGTATCGGCATGGACGAGGAGACTCTGGGACACATCTTCGAGCCGTTTTTCACCACCAAGGAATCAGGAAAAGGAACGGGCCTGGGGCTGTCAATGGTATATGGAATTGTGCAGCAGCACGGGGGATGCATAGAAGTGAGCAGCCACCCGGGGCGTGGATCCGAGTTTCGCATCTATCTGCCGGCCCAGATGGGTCAGCAAACAGCCGATGAGAAAGCGCCGTCCATCACCGTAACGGGTGGGCACGAGACGATTCTGGTGGCTGAGGATGAACCTTCCTTGCGCGTCCTGTGCAAGGAGCTCCTGGAACAACTGGGATATCGTATTCTTTTGGCCGCCGACGGAGAAGAGGCCTGCCGGATATTTGAATCTCATAAGGATGAGATACCTCTGGTAGTGCTGGATCTGGTGATGCCCCGGCTCGGAGGCAAAGAGACCTTTGAGAGCATAAAGCGGCTGAAGCCGGAATTGAAGGTGATCTTTGTCACAGGATACAGCACGGAAGCCATTCATGATGATTTTTCCGCCGCGGAGGGGCATACCCTGATCCAGAAGCCGTACCGGATAGATGTCCTTGCCGGCAAAATAAGAGATAAACTGGATACATAAATCAATTTTACCGGCAAACACCCTGTACCTCTTGATTCTAGTAACAACATCATGGAGAGCTTAATCCGTACCCAGAGGAAAGGAGCGTACTCCGCCGGATCCGGGAAACCGGCACAACATGTGCCGGCAGGTAATGCGGTTATAGTCGACTTTGATAAAAAGATGCTGGTGGCGCACCTGGGATCCTGTGTGGGAGTGGCTCTGTGTGACCGCGCGGCGGATGTGGGAGGGCTGCTTCATCTTCTCCTTCCGGAGCCGCCCCATTCCGGACCGCCGGACATGCCTTACCGCTATGCAGCGACGGGACTTCCCCTGTTCATTGAAGCCCTCGATAAGGCAGGAGCGGACAAAAACAGGTTAGAGGCATGGGTGGCCGGAGGAGCTTTTCCAGGGCCGGCAACCGGACAAGACATGGAACTCAACATAGGAGGGCGCAACGGGCAGGCGGTTCAGGAAATCCTGCTCAAACATAAAGTACTGCTGCGCCAGTTGGAGGCGGGGGGATATTTCGGCTGCCGTATGACCCTGGACCCGTGGAAGTGGGGGGTTTCGATTGATCCTTTGTGGAGCGGCGTTCCCGGAACGAAAGACCCCATTGAGCGACCAGAGCCCATTGATGTGGACAAAGCTATTCAGCAGGTGAGGCCGATTCCGCAGGTGGCCCTGAAGATCATCAAGATGCTCAGAGACGATCGGATCGGATTTGACGAAATAGCCGGCGAGATTCGAAAAGATCAGACCATTGCCGCCACTCTACTGAAATTGTGCAATTCAGCGTTTCTGGGACGCAATTGGCACGTGGACTCCGTTGACCATGCGCTGGTGATTTTGGGTGAGAAACACTTGCTGCGCATAGCTTTTTCAGCGGCGTCGGAGATGTTCTTTTCGCAAGCAGGGGGAGGATACGCATTAAGCATGGGCGGACTGTACCAACATGCGTTGGGAACCGCCCTGGTGGCGGAGGAACTAGCGAAATTCACAGGGAAATGTAAACCGGACACAGCATATACAGCGGGTTTATTGCATGATATCGGAAAAGTTGTGCTCGATCAGGCAGTGAGTCGGCGTAAACCCTTTTTTTATCGTACCATCCAGATGATCGGCCGCCCGATGATCGAAGTCGAGTACCAGGAATTGGGATTGCGGCATACCGATACGGGGGACATGCTTGCCACGCGCTGGGGGCTGCACGAGAATCTTCGGGATGTGATCAAGCATCACCATGAACCCGAACAGACTCAACATGATCTCTTCCTGGTCCATATTATTAACATTGCGGATTTTATCATGATTTGTTTTAAAGTGGGTCTGGAAATGGATTCCATGAAGACGGATAAACTGGCCCGAAGATTGAGGAAAGTCGGAATTGCACCTTCGTCTTTACCCCATCTGTTGGATAAACTTTCCGAGGCTTTTTTCAATGCCTTTTTACCGCAATCAAGCCTGCCTCATGCTTTTCCCGGACAGTAACATCCTTTCCATACCATCGATATTCCCCCCCCGGATGATTACGAGAATCAACCTTTTTTCAGAAAGAAAATGAAGCACAATCGGTTATTATGAATTTTTTTCTTGACAGGGCGTATTGCAATATTTATAATAGACTCATAAGAGTCATTGACTCCTTTGAGTATTCTTTGTGAGGACTTCCATGGGATTTTTGAGGTTCATGAAAAGTACCGGCTATGCGTTGCACGGGATTGCCTTCCTGGCTCGTCATAATGATGGTGAGCCCATCCAACTGCGCGAGATCGCCGGCGCTCTGGGAATGCCCGAGAACTACATGGCTAAAATTTTCCAGACGCTCAGCCGTGCGGGCCTCGTGAATGCCTCCCGCGGCGCGCATCGCGGTTACCGACTTGTAAGGCCTGCGGAGGATATTTCCCTGCTGGAAGTGATCGAACTTTATGAAGGGCCTATAGACAGTATCGGATGTTTCCTGGATGAGAATAGCTGCGCCATCTCGGATCGGTGCCTTTTCGGGGGATTCTGGGGCGGTGTTAAGAAAGAGGTGCGGCGGAGACTTGAGGGCGCCACTATTCAGCAGTTCCTGAAAAACTGGCCCGCAGGAAATACGGAGCAACCCGGCGATATACTCATTAGAAAGGGACTTTCTCCATGAAAAACATACCTATGAATTTTGATCAATTGTTTCAGATCGAAACCTGCCGGGCGGCCGTCGGCTGTCCCAATTCGAACCTTGACGCGGGATATCTTGCGGCAGACCTGGAAGAGATATTCAGTCGGTTGGACTTTACCGCCCGACTGCGGGAGCGACTGGGAGAAGAACCCGTTCTGCTCCACCACATATTCCGGGTCTCAGTCTCAGGCTGCCCCAATGCATGCTCCAGGCCGCAGATAGCCGATTTCGGGCTGGTGGGGCAGGTAGAGCCTCAATTGAATCCAGAGGCATGCACGGGTTGCGGCGCTTGTGTCTCGGCATGCCCCGAGGGGGCTGTATCTCTGGAGGGCGATTTTCCCTCCCTGGACCGGGAGAAATGCCTGCTGTGCGGAAACTGCATCCGGGCATGCACCACGGGAGCCATGCATCCAGGGGAAAAAGGTTTTGCTGTTTTGGTGGGAGGTCGGATGGGCAGGCATCCACGATTGGCCTATCGGTTGGCCGATCTGGCCCGGCGCGAGACGGCGGTTCGACGCCTGACCGATCTACTCAAGCAGTATCTCGAATCCGGCCGTCCAGGAGAGCGCTTCGGTGCTTTCCTGGATCGGTGCGGCATATTTAGTGAAGTGGGAGGTTAATAAAAGATGGATCGCACTCTTCGATGGTTCATTATCATGTCATTGGTCTATTTTCTCGTCGCCTCTATCCTTGGAGTCGGCTTGGCCATGGATGCGGGCGGGATCGGGGTACGCTTCGCACACGTTCATCTGAACTTGCTGGGCTTCATGGCAATGATGATTTACGGCGTCGGCTACTTCATCCTGCCGCGATTCAATGCACGAACCCTGCGCTGGAACCGCATGGTTGACGTGCATTTTTGGCTGGCCAACGTCGGCCTGGTGGGCATGGTCCTCACCCATCCTCTGGCTTCAGCCGGGGGACAGGCCCTTTTCGCGCTTTTCGCGGCCGCATCGGCTGCATCTGTCGCACTGTTCGTGATAAATCTGGTGGCCACCTTGCTGACAGAGCAGCAAACAGCAGAAGAGTCCGCCGCTCCTGCACCCATGCCTGCCGGAGAGGCTAAATATCAGTCTCTCACCGGCGACATGAAAGTGGCCGATGTCCTGGAGAGATACCCTCAAGCCAAGGAAATTTTGATCAGCGCGGGACTCAAGGGTCTATCCGAACCCAATGGGCTGGAGCGACTGCGCCGGGTGGGAATCACTCTGGAAATGGCCTGCAGTCGGCATGGGTTACACCTGCAGGAGGTGGTGGCGAAGTTACAGGGAAAGGCTCCAGATGCGGCACCGTCACCCATTGGACCTGATGGATGCACGCGGGACGCTATAATTGGAGATGTCCTCAAGGCCTATCCCCAAACCGCGTCGGTTTTCCGTAAATACTACGGGGAAGGTTGCTTTTCGTGCCCCGGGCAAGCATTCGAAACCATCACCCAGAGTGCACTGATGCATAATGTCAATGAGGCGGAAATTCTTGAAGCCCTCAACCAGGCTATTCGTTCCGGCAAGGAATGATACATTAAAGGAGGAACAACAATGGAAAAGGAAAAAACCGACGAGAAGCAGTCCTGCTTCATGTGCGGCACCGACGAGAATCAGGCCGTGCTGCTTCAAGCCCGCAAAGAAGGCGATGCCTTCTGGGTCTGCGTGCACTGTCTCCCAGTGCTGATACATGGATAAGGGGGAAGCCATGCAGTGTCCTGGACAAGATTTGCGGTACTGGAAGCCGGGGGACATCTTTGAGGTCCCCTGCAATCAGTGTGGCGCCACCATCGAATTCTGGAAGGACGATGTCCGGAGAAAATGTCGCAAATGCGGCCATCGGATGATCAATCCCAAGCTTGATTTCGGCTGTGCGGCCTATTGCCGTTATGCTGAACAGTGCGTCGGGAACCTCCCCGAGGAGATCCGCAACCGCCGAAACATTCCGCTGAAGGATCGCCTTACCGTGGAGATTCGGGAGTTCTGGGGAGGCGATCTCAAGCGCCTGGCCCACGCAATGCAGGTTTCACGATACGCGGAAGAATTGGTGCGCCATGAAGGAGGAGACCCCAACGTGGTAATCGCAGCAGGGCTGCTGCACGATGTGGGGATCCCGGAAGCTCTGCGCAAATACGGAAGTTCTGCCGGCCCTTACCAGGAGAAAGAGGGCCCCCCGATCGCCCGTGAGATTCTGGAGCGGGCGGGCGTTGACGGGGACGTGATCGAGGAAATTTGCGACATTATCGCCCATCATCACAGCCCCGGCGCCGAAGAGACCCTCAACTTCCGGATCGTCAGCGACTCCGACTGGCTGGTCAATGGGAAGGAAACTTTTCCCGGGATGACGCGCGATGGGCTGGAAAAAAAGATCAACCAGTTGTTTTTAACCGAATCAGGACGGCGGAAGGCCCGGGAGATTTTCCTGGAGGGCGAAAACCAGCGTTCCTGATACAGCAAACAGCAATTATTGCTCTCTATCTCGCAGAGGCAGGCTCCTTGCCTTTATGATCAAGAAAACTCACTCCATGTCCAATCCGGCAGGCAGGTGGATGGGAGAAAGCAAAGCCGCCCGCCGCTGGAACCCCTTCTGTCTCAGTAATCCTCCGGCGTCACGGGCCTGTCTTCATCACCCTCGATGTAAAGTTCGCGGAGGATTTCTTTCTCCTGCGTGCCGGGGAGGGGAAAGTATTTTCCGATCCCCCGGGCATAGACGTGTCCTTCCTTGTCCACTATCCTCCCCGCCGCGCATAAGTATCTTCCCTTATCTTCCTCCAGCCACGCCTCTGCCCGTACCGATTTTCCCGGGGGCAGCGGTCGATGGAAGCGTATGGTGATCTCCCAGGTCTGTACCATCTTTCCGCGAGACCCGACGGCAGCCCACCCCATGGCCTCGTCCAGCAGCGATGAGATGATCCCCCCGTGGAGATGGTTGGGAAAGCCCACATGGTGATGATCCCCCGAAAAGTCGGCGGTCACGGTCTTGCCGGAACGATAAAATAAGACATCCAGTCCAGCAGTATTATCCCTTCCGCACACAAAACATTTCCGATAACGTGGAAGAGCCTTCATAGTCATCCTCGCCTACCGTGCATTAACAATCATAGGTGCTTGCATATGTGTTTGTCGCCCGGTCCCGCCAGGAACTTCGGGTGATCCCCACAAGAATAAAAACCGCTCACTTTCATTTCCTTCTTTTGCGCAAAGATTTCTTCAATTTAATAAAAATTACCATATTTAGACTTTATTTTCAATAAATCTACAATATATAGATTTTTTTTATTGACAAATAGAAAATATCCTTCTATAAGGAGTCATATCCTTGGATTCTTGTCCATAATGAAAGGCTCCAGGATTAGCAAGGAGGGATTTCGAATCCATGGAAGATTTCGATCAAATACATGGCTTTCGAGTCGCCGATGATATCTGTGAGATGGATGATGTAGACGACTTCCGAGACGATGACTACGCGTTCCTTGAATGGGAACTTCGTTGGCGGGAAACTCATCGCCGAGCCAAACCTGACCGCACGGATGAGCGTATGCGGGTTATACGGGAAACATTTGCCAAGGCCGCCCAGTTGGCGCCTGAGGAACTTCGAAGCCTGCGAAATGTCCCTAGGTTCAATCGGAACATCCGGTCGGGGAAAAATTGGTCCATTTCCGAAGATCTCACAGTTTTGACCCTCAACTTGACGAAAAAGCAATTGGCCAGGCTGCTGCACCGTACCCCGAACAGCATTCGCAAGCGCTGGAGCACACTTCGCCAGTACGGACTTCACAGACGATCAATGGTGGATAATCATGAAGACGAAGACAACGGAAAGTGAAAAACCGAGCATCACGGAGCAGGGCATATTGATAATTCCTTTTGAAAGCGACCCGAGATACCATTGGTGGAACGGGGGTCAAAGTCTGGACGATACTCTACGGGAGCTTCAGGTGAACGGCGACGTCATAGCGCGATATTGCCCGTGCTGTGTCCGAGAGAACTGAGCGTACAGACTCCGGGCCAAAACTTGAATATTACTTCCGGGCGATAGTATATCGGCGTGCTCCTACGTGCATACAGGAAAAGATGTTTCCTGTTTTTCTAGTAACCGTTAACAAGATATCGCGGTATCATCCTGTGACGTCCCGGCAGAGCCGTATCCGCCATGGTATCACTCAAACGGGACGCCCGTGTTATAGCGAAGTGTAGCCCGCCTTGACCGCGCAGACAGCAAATCAGTTGATGCAGACACAGGGAAAAATACCTCCATTGCCAAATACCTTCTTGTGCTGAGTACACCTTTGCCTTCACTTCATTTCGGCTGGATGCGCCACCCCTCTTCAATTTACACAAGATGTTTTACGTTACCCCTTCGAAAAGCATTTGATGATTTATGCTTTGCTTGTGTTAAAATAGTAACATGATGTATGACCGGCAAAAACAAGCACGAGAGAACCCCAATGTATCCGACCATTGCAGGACGGAAGAAGACCTGTCCGCCTTCCGTGCGGATTTTCACAATCGGGCCGCGGAGCACTACTTTGTCCGCAAAAAAAATACCGAACATTTGCTGCGAAAGCCCTTCACCAGCCCCCGGGAAATGGCCGAATCGCTCTATCGTTTCAGCGTCCTGGTGGCGGGCATGGATGTGAATGCCACTGACCTGATCATGGATTTCGGCGCCGGAACATGCTGGGTCTCGCTGCTGCTTAGCCGTGCAGGAATTCATTCCGTGGCTGTGGATGTTTCGGCCACGGCTCTGGAGATAGGCCGGAAGATTTTCGAATCCATTCCCCCCGACCAGCGTGGCGTGCCGCCCAGGTTCGTTGTGTATGATGGTCATCGCCTCCCTTTCGAGGACGGATATTTCGACGCCATCCTGTGTCTCGATGCTTTTCACCATGTCCCCAACAAGCAGGTTGTCCTGAGCGAAATGTTCCGTGTGTTGTCTCCGGGTGGAAGAGTGGCCTTTTCAGAGCCGGGGGAGGGACATTCCCGTACTTCTGAATCTCAGCGGGAGGCGAGGATTTACAGCGTTTTAGAAAGCGATGTCCTTCTGGAGGAAGTGGAAACATGGGCCCGGCGTGCCGGCTTCGACCGATTAACCGTTTGGCCGCTTCCGCACCCTGGAGGCAGGGTTGAAATGGCCTGGAATGAAGCGCAGCGCTTTTTAACAGGCGATGATGATGCCTTCCCCATCGGTGAATTTCGGCACTCCGCCAGGACGGCGCCATTCTTTTTTCTCCAAAAGGGCAGGAGGGAACCGGATAGTCGACACCCCAAAACCCTTCGGGCTGAGATTCGACTTCACAGGACGGAAAGTGTGAAAGTCCGGGCGGGAGAGCTGTGGGAACTCCCCTGCACGGTAATGAACGTTGGAGACACCCGGTGGCTGGCAGGGCCGCTGGAGAAGGGCGGGGACGTCTGCCTCGGGGCACATTTGCTTGATGCTGCGGAACGGGTTGAGGAACTGGACTATGGCCGTGCCCGACTGCCCAGGGATATACCGCCGGGCCATAACGAGACTCTTCTTTTAAGATTACGCGCCCCGGAACGTCCAGGGAGTTACTCGGTGGAACTGGACATGGTGGCGGAGCGCGTTACCTGGTTTGAAGATCAGGGATCATCCACCTCCCGGATAGCGCTGAAAGTGTCTTGACCTGATGACAGGGGACAACTGTGCTCATAAATTTGAATGGTCGGCAGACCGATCGGGAATCGTTGAGATATGATCTTTCGCCCTCGGCTCCCGGAGCACAAAAACAATGAGGAACGTAAACGCCGATACCACCAGCAGCAGCATGAACGCACTCCTGTATGCCTCGGGAGGGAAGCCGCCGGCGTCGGCCTTTCCAACCCTGTCCATAAGCCATCCGGTCATCACCTGAAAAACCGCTACCCCGACAAATGCGAATGGGTTCACCCAGCCGAGGACTCTGCCCAGTATTGGGGCCGGGGTCTCAAGCCGGATTACCGTGAAGCTTAAGTTAACCGTAGAGCCGAAAAGCACGCCGAGGACAAAAATCATCGCTCCCAGTGCCCAGCAGCCCATGAGCCGCGGGACAAACACCGCCACCAACCAGAAGCCCAGGAAGCCCGCAGCGGCAAGTATCAGGAAAGGTTTGCGACGACCATACCAGTCCGAAACTCTCCCCACCACCGGCGCGCCTATCACGAATCCCAGAGGTAAAAGCCTCATAACGTTCCCGGCCTCTATGCTTCCCATGCCCATAACATCCAGAAGGAAAGGGTAGCCCCAGAGACCCTGAAACGTCAGGCCCGTGCCTCCTACGCCCAGAAGCAAACAGCTGACAATCACGCATTGCCGGAAGTCCAGGCCGATACGCGTCAACTCTCTGCGTGGAGCATTTTCACTCTCCAGGCTCACCGGCGCCTTGTCAGGCCGACGATCCCGGATAACAAGCCAGCCGATAAGCGCGAGCAAAAGGGTGGCGCCCGCGATGATCTGGAACGTCGGCCGCCAGCCGATTTCACCACTGAGCCAGGCCAGCGGGGTGGCCGCCACCATTCCACCAAGACTCCCGGATGCCAGGAACAATCCGTTTACGGTGGCAAACCGCTCCGGCAAGAACCACCTGGCCAGAAGAGCCATCCCGGGCACATAAACACCGCCCACTCCCAGGCCGATGAGAGCCCGACCGAAGCAAGCCATCCATATGTCGGGAGCCAAACCGAAGACCGCAGAACCCAGGAATGCAATAAGCGTGAAAAGAACCACAGTTTTACGGGGACCCCAGCGGTCCACAAGGTAGCCGACCACGGGCTGAATTGCTGCATAGGTGTAAAAATAGGTGGAGGACATCCAGCCGAGTGTCGTGGCCCCGGTTGCAAATTCTTCTTTTATCAGAAGGGCCATAACCGCCGGCGAAACCCTGTGGAAAAAGACCAGAAAATAGTTGACAGCAATGACGCTGAATATCAGCCAAGCATACCTGTTGATCTTTATCGCCTCTTTACCGTCAGTGCTGGAGTGCATGGATTACACCGTTCGGCAGCCCCGGGAAGGTGGATTTGTGTATTAAACGTTCTCTCCGTTATCTATCCGGGCCCTTTATACGAAAAAAGATTTTTTTGACGGGATACCAGGATATCCCTGTTTTTCTTGATCCTGTTATCCCGGCAAAAGCTTTTTCTCCATTGTGTTTCGATGTGCTCGCATGTCATGGTTGTTCAAATGAGATATTTTTTCAGCCTGCACCTTTTGTCGTATGAAAGTCAAGGTGATATTCGGTGTACATCGGTCCCGGTTACTTATAAAATGTGTCATGACAGTGGCATGGGCTGTGTCCAGAATACCATTGAATTATTGTCCCCTCGCCCCTGCTTGCTGGAACGTACAAGTAGGTCCTTTTCATAGGTTGACAACTCGCCGGTTTGCGGTACACTTTGAATATAGCCTTATTAATTGGAATTTATGGTTTAAGAGATTCATTGCTTGCGTTCCTTAAATAAGCGGGTGTCTCGTTGCGCAATTTTCAACCCGGGAATGTTTTTTCGTTAAGCAGGTATATTTATTTCTGCCGCAGGTGGTGAATTACATCACCGGTTGGGCGATAAGATGACAGGTGAAGGGACGACAGAATCGGGCGCCGGACCCAGGGGCGAGCTTCCCGGCTCATTCCGCGGTCTGCGGCGTTTCATGCGATACCTGTTCGCTTCGCTTCTGGTACTCGTCCTTTTCGTTGTGCTTGCAGCGGCCGGTTTGTATCTCTTCCCCCCGGCGAGATTTATTACCTCACGCGTAAATAGCCTGCTGGCATCCGAGCTTGGCGTTCCGGCTGCGGTCCGGTCCATTGCCTTTGATACACTGGATCATGTGCTCATCCAGGGGCTGACGGTTGAAGGCCTGATGGAGATTCCATCCATTCGTCTGGATATCTCCCTTAGCCGGCTTTTGAAGGGGAGGCTGCGAATCAGCAGAATCCTGCTGGACCGGCCTGTCATTTCGCTCAAGTACGAAGCAGGTTCATGGAACCTTCCCGGCAAGGCAAAGGCCCGACCAGCCATCCCTGCACGCCGGACGAAAGAACCTTCCGGCCCCCCTCAAATCCCCGTCTTACCCTTACAAATTGACCTGGAATCTTTTGAAGTGAGGGATTTGGCGTTCAAGCTGTACGGCCCACAGAAGCTCGAAACTGAACTTGACGGGATCAATCTGCGTGCATCGGCGTTTATGGGTGCAGCCAGGAGCAGCCTCCGCGTGGAAATCGAAGGCAGCGGCCCCGACCACGCTTTTCAATCCTACCTCAAGATAGCGGAACCTCAGCCCCTGGAGTGGAGAACACCAGTAAAAATGCATGTCCAGTTGTTATCTGAGGACCTTGATCAATATACAATCTCTCTGTCCATGGTCGCCGCAGGATCTAATATCCACAACACGGACGGCCGCGCAATCCCGGATGCCGGCCTTACTTTATTGGCCGCAGTCGGCCTTAAAACCCAGAGTTTGAGCGTTGAGAAATTTGAATTCGCGCTCGGCAGCATGGTGGATATGGCTTTGAACGCTGAAGTCGTGGATCTGTTTCGCCGCCCCAGGGTCGCTTTGCACGTGGAACGCTTTTCTTGCGAATTGGCTGAAATCTCTCACCTTGTCCCGGCCATTCCCCCTTCCCGCGGGACTGTCAGAATTTCCGGACTCTCTGTTTCGCTGTCCCCGTTGACGCCCGGGAAAGCGCCGGGGCTGGTAGAGGCCCGGGGTGCATTAAACATCAAGGATGCAGGCGTTTTCCTGGAGGATCAGGGCCTGTCCATATCCGGGTTGAACCTTGAGCTCAACGCGGTAACAGGAGGGGCCGGGTCTCTCCCGGACCGTCAAGGGAAATTGCCCGGGGAGATACATGCAAGCCTTTCGGCCTGGGTACATGCCGTTTCCTTGCCCTGGGCGCGACTTGCCGGACTGGAAGGTTCAGCTTCTGCAGCGGTGCCGACTCAAGGACAGGGGAAGGGGACCATGAAGCTGGATCTGAAGGCTTCATCGTTGGCGGTAAACATGCCCGGGTGGGTGGGGGTTACCGTACCGGCAAGCCTCGCCGTGAGAACCGCGGGCAATTTCGTCTCCGGTCGGATTACGCTCACTTCACTGTCGGCCCTTATCGGCGATGCCGCTCGGATACAGGCTTCCGGGGGCCTCGATTCCTGGCGGAAACCCCATTTAAAGGCCGAAGTCGAAATCAATGTCGTCGGCAAGGAAGTTCTCCCGCTGATTCCAGGGCCCATGAAAAGCCGCTGGCGCATCCAGCAGCTTGACGCGGCGGCAAGACTCAAGGCTTTCCTGGATGGGGCGCTGACCCGGGAGCTCGCCCTTGAACGCGGGATGCTGTCCGCTTCTCTGGATGCGGATATCCGGAGAATAAGGGCCGGGCATGGTGAGATGCAAAAGGCCGATCTGCATCTGACACTGGAAAAGGCCGGATTTACTCCGGATGGGTTCGATAAGGCATCCATCCAAATGCGTTTTACAGGACAACGGTTTCAGTTTGACCGCGCCGCGTTCGAGGGCGTGCGGGCGGAATTACAATCAACTATTGTTTCGGGAAAGAGCGGCTCCCGAGGTTCCATTGGACTGCGGGTTCGCGAAGCGAAATACATACATCCGGCCGCGGGCACATTCAGAACGCCGCTGGCATTCGATGCCGCAATGCTCGGAGACCCGTTCGCAGGGAGTATGAACTTTAAGGATATTTCCCTGTCGCTGGGGACCGCCGCCCGCCTCAAAGCTCATGGCACTCTTTCTTCGTGGGAGAAGAGGGATTTTCAGGCACGCTTTTCCCTGACAGCCCATATCGGACCGCTTGTCCAGCTTCTTCCTGCTCCTTTGTTGGAGAAAATACCCATTAGGCCGCCCGATGCGGAAGCCGGCATAGAAGGATGGGTCAGGGGAAGCTTGGATCAGCAATGGGTCCCCTCCGCTGAGGGCGGGGTGAGGCTTCGCGCGAATGCGGCGAGCCTGCATTTCGCAACTCCTCCGGTTTCGGCGGAAATGCTCGATGTGGATTCGAACACTACATTCCAATACAGCCGGGTCAAAGGCCTGAAAAACATTGAAGGCCGGCATGAAATTCGCTGGAAAACAGTATCGCTGCCCGGGGCCGCGGTTCTTGATCAGGGCAAAATCCTGGTCATATCCCGGTTGAGAGACTCGAGCCTGAAGAATGTAAACGTGGCGGTCAATGCCGCGGCGGCCGGGATCTCCCGAGGCGGGTTCACCCTGGCCCCGGAAGGGGGATTGATATTGAAGGCGAAGCTCAAGGGGGACTTCCAGGCCGGCGCTGTGGATGATCTGACAGCATCGTTATACGCGGCTGACCTGGGTGCATTGGAAGCGGCCTTTTCGATGAAAGGATTGGGCAAGTCGGCACGCGCCGCCGTCGAGTGCAGGATTGATACCATGAGCATTTTCTCCGCCATAGTGCCCCGACTGGAGAAATACAGGCTTTCCGGCTCCCTGGAAGCAAGCGTCAAGGCTGATGGAGTTCTTCCGAAACCAGGAAAGATTCGGCTCCCCCTGCCGATCAGAGCGGTAGCTACCCTGAATGCAAGGGATCTGGAGATCCACCCCCGCGAAGGAGAGCCTCTCGTTCGCGGAGGCACTGGCAGGATGCAGGCGAAGATCGACCCTGAAGTTTTTGAGGTACGGGCTGAACTGGGAGCGGAAGATATAGGAGCGATCAAGCTTCCGGGAAACGGCGCCTTCCCCATGAAAGCCGTGGTGGAACTGCGAATGGAGAATCTGGAGAAGCTGCGAATCAATCGGATCGCGGCCCGGATGGGCCGGGCGCTGGCAACGGCGGAAGTGAGCGGTACAATTCAGGGTTTGGGCCCTTTCCTCAGGGGCGGGGCATCCTTTTCCCCGAGGGAGATACTCAGCAGGATATCGGCTGCACTGGAGATGAAGTTCGGATTGAATACAGAAAAAGAGATGGAAATGGTTTCAATGCTGCGAACCAGGGGCAGCGCGGATATTGACCTTTCCCTGTCAATGCGCGGCGGAAAGTATGTAACAGTCAAGGGCGTCCTCAACGCCAACCCTGTTGTAGTCAGCAAGGGAGAAGATATTTTCATCGGCCCTGTCCTGGCGCGCATTCCCTTTCAGAAAACGCTTGTACTGGATAAGGAGGCGGGAGATAAGAAGCCTGCCGGGTCGTCGATCCGTCAAACGTTGCTTTTTGAGCGGCTGCGGAGCTTTTCCAAGCAGCAGGACAATCTTGTAATAGATCGCATCAGCATTCCGGGGTTGACCCTGACCGACTTCCGCGCTGATGTCGCCGTGGATGAGCAAAGCATAGCACTGGAGCGATTCGTGCTGAGCGGATTGGACGGATTGATCGGAGGAAGCCTTTCCTTGCGGCCCGCTGAGGGTGGAATCGAATGTACGTTCAGGGCCAATGCGGCGGGGATCGATCTTCGAAAGCTCCTGCCATCCGGCACCCTGAAAAATGCGGAAGACTCCCAGGTGAACGGAGACATTACGCTTGTCCTTCCCCTCAAACTCGGCCTTCAGGAAGATGCCCTGGATCTGAGTTCTGTGAGCTTGACGCTTAACATCACGCATATCGGCGAAAATGCGCTGGACAGCCTTCTTCTGTTCATTGACCCTAGGGAGAAAGATCCTGGCATTGCCTCAGTTAGGATGGCTTTGAAATTTGCCACACCCTCACAGGTAAGCATTCATCTTCGAGAAGGATTATTGGGCATGGGACTGCAGCTTCGTTCCTTCCTGGCCACGGAGAAGATCATCAACATGAGCCCTTTGCAGAGAGTCCCCATCGAAAGCCTGGGAAACTTTCCTGCCATAAAGGAAATGGTACGGAAAATCAACGCCCCTGTTCGGGCGCTGGCTCTCGCGGGGGCCCGGTCGTTGACATGGGACGCGGATGGAAAACCATTGTTACAATAGAATTATCCACTTTAATCAGCAAAATATTGATCAACGATATTACGGTCAAATTGCCGCCGATAATGGATGAAGGATGTTGTTGGGGTGGCCCGGACGATTTGTCGCCCGGATCGCGAAGCGACAAGAGGTTTGGCCGGTATTGAATCACAGCTTTCGGTCCAATGGTCAAGCAATAAGAATTTTATAAAAGCGATTAAAGTTTTATTTGCAGACCTGATAGGATAATCATAGATACAAGGAACCTCTGACGCTCACGGCAGCGTCCTGAGGATACATGCAAATAAACAGATATCCACCTGGAAGGTTACCATGAAACTATTTTTCATTTCGGTATTCGTTTTGGCCCTGCTGGGCCCGGGGCTCTGGTCGTGCGGTGGGAGCCTCGTGGAGGTCAAGGTCGACGTAGTCGGGGAAAGGACCGCCCTGGAGCGTCAGGTACTTGGTACCTTTGAGGAACTGGATCGGCAGGTCATGCTTATGGCCTCTGTTCGGTCAGTGGATGCCACAGGCCGTCTCATTGAAGTTCCTCCCGTTCCACCGGAAAAGAGACGGGTCATTCGGGCGCTGCAGCGGATGAAGTTCAATCGCGACGATGTGGACCGGCTCCGGGCCATGGGTTACTTGGGCGAGGGCAATAACGGGCTGCTCGTGTTACGTGCCGCACCACCGTCAGGCGGGAAACATGATTCCGAAATTTTCATAAAAACAATCCTTGCCGAGGAAAACGAGGATCGGCTCGTCATCATGAAACGGGTGGTCCAGGAGAACGAAAACTTCAAGGAGAGCGACCTGGAGAAAGTGCAGAAAGTTTTCGCCCACCTCTATCGTGATGCGGCCCCGGCCGGGACATGGATCCAGGGCGGGGAGGGTTCCTGGACGCGAAAAACCGGCCTCTCGGCCCGCTGAAAAAGGAGCCTATGATGGCAGCAAGGCGGATATTGTTTTTCATAATCATCTTGCCGGCCTGTTCGGCAGGGTTCCTAGGGGCGGGATTTATCCCAGCCCGCGGGGTCAACGCCGCAGCAGTCGCAGTTTCCAGCCCCGGCCTTTCTCTCTCACAGGTTGAGATAAACCCGATGGTCCGCGTGTCCATGCACACCGGAGAAGATTTTGACCCGGCGATTCATCCCGGCGGTAAAGCGTTGGCCTATGTCTCCGATCGTGATGGGGCGCTCAATCTATGGGTCCGGAGCCTTCAAGGGACCTGGACGGGGGCCCGACCCGTCACCACCGGAAGCGCCGGAAACTCCGACCCGGCATGGTCCCCGGATGGTCGTTACCTGGCGTATCGGTCCAACCTCACCGACCCTCGCGGCGACATATACATCGTGGGCATCAACCCCGACACCGGACGGGTAACCGAACCATCCCGAAGAGTGACCGGCAGGGAATGGGGAGATGGAGAGCCCGCCTGGGACAAGGACGGGTCCCATCTTTTTATCAGCGCTGAAAAAGGCGGCTTGAGGCAGATTCACCGCGTTTCCATCAAAGATGGGAGCCGGAAAGTGATCACCGCCGGCGGCCAACCTGCCCTGTCTCCGGATGGCTCGCACCTGGTTTTTTCCCGTTGGACCGGCCGGGAGAATAAGCATCTTTTCCTTTTGCGCCTCCAGGATGGAGCGGAGGTTCATATCACCGGGGGAGACGTACTGGACGGCTTCCCTGCTTTCTCCGGCGACAGCCGGTGGGTCTACTTCGTGCGCTATGCTGTGGATACAGACGGTGATGGTCGGTTGACAACGTCTGACCGCCCTGATCTATGGCGAATGGGGCTCAGATGGCTTCCCGGCCCGCAAGTGGCGCGTCCCGGGGGCCTGAGGACACTCACCTCCTTGGGCACGTATGACCAGTTTCCCGTGCCTTTCGGCCGAACGCTTTACTTCACGTCAAATACACCGAGGGGCGTCAATGTATTCCGTATCCCCGAGGAAGGGTTGATCCCGATCCTGTCCGATCCGGCGGAAGCGCTGCGGAGAGCCCGAAGGATGGCGAAACAATACCCGGATGAAACGCACCTTGTGGATCTGGCCTATAGCGTGATTTCGCAGGATTACCGAGATCCCGCATCGCGGGAAACGGTTGACGCGTCGCGCTTCGAGTTGGCCGCCCGGTTTAAGGAACGGGGAGAGCTTCCCCGCGCTCTTCAGGTGCTGGAAGATATCCTCGGCCCGGGCTTTTCCCCTCTCTATGAGGCCATGGCCAGGGTGGAGCTTGCTTCCATCCGCGCGGAGATGAGGCGCAACCCCGATGGCAGCCTGATCCGCGAAGCCGCCGAAAGTTCCCTTGCGGAAATACAGGAAATAGTCCGGCAACGCCGGGGTGTGAGGAGAGCGCAAGCCCTGGCCTTGATTCGCTCCGGCGACCTCCTGGCGGAACTGCGCGATAGCGCCGGGGCCCTCGATATGTATGAAGCAATGGTAACCCGGTTTTCCGAAGAGCAAGACCTGGTTGCCGAGGCCCTGTATCGTAAAAACAGGCTGTACATCCTGGCCGGGGACCGCAATACGTTGATTGTTTCTCTGGCCAACATGATCCGGAGAATCCCCTCCACGGACCGCTGGGTCCAAAGGGCGGTGAATGATATCGTCTCCCTGATCGAAGAGGAGGCCGGGCCAAAAAACGCAACCGCGGCCCTGGGGGAGATGGCGCGCACGCCGGACATCGCCCCGGCTCTGGCCGCTCAATGCCTGCTGCGGGCAGCGGCTCTCCATCATTTAAACGGCGATAACGCCCTGGCCCTGGATACATACCGGGAGCTATTGGAGCGATTCGCGGACCAGACAGCGGGGGAGGGGTTTATCCGCATACGTTCCAGTGCCCGTCTGGCCATGGCAAACATCTTTACCGAACAGGCGGACTATCGGAAGAGCGTCGCAATCTGCGCCGGCCTTATCGATGACCCCGATACACCTTTCGAGATACGCCATAAAGCGAGGATACGTTACAGTAACAGCATGCTGAGCAAGGCCGAGGACGAGGTGGCCCGCGGAGAGTATCGCCTTGCCGTGAAGACTTACCTGGAGCTTCTGGAGAGAGCACCGGAGTTTACTCCGGCCCATCGCGGGCTGGTGGCTGCCTACGCGGCCCTGGGAGAAGTCGAAAGGGCCGTGCAAAAGGCTCAAGCGTGGATAAAGGAGGAGGGCGGGAAGGCCGTTCACCATTACGCCCTTGGCCTGGCCCTCACCTACCTGAAGCCGCCGCAGTTTGACCAGGCCTTCCGGGAAATATCTCTCGCCATTGATAGAGAAGGGCAGGACCCATATTTCCACCAGACGCTGGGATGGCTCCTTGAGCAAAAAGAATCAATGAGTCCCGGGAGCGATTACCTGGAGGCGGCTCTGGAATCTTACCGGGCTGCACTGGGATTGATGGATCCGAGGGAATTCCCCCGGGATTATGCCAATCTCCTGTTAAACATGGGAAACGCTGCGTTTCTCCTGGGAAATCAAGCCGCTGCATACACGTGGTACCGGAGAAGGGAGCTTTCCGGCCGGCCATTTGTAGGCGCTGATTTAAAACCCGCCCCTGCTCAGGAGCGCATATATCTCATGCGGTACGGCAGGGCGGCGTACCATGTTGGAAAAAGCGACGAGGCTGCCGATTTGTTCTCAAAGGCCCTGGAAATGACCCCGGCGGACGACAAGAAAGCGCTGGCCGACCTCCAGGGTTTTCTGGGGCTGGTGTACCAGGACCAGATGAAGTATGACCTGGCGGTGGATGCTTTTTCCCGCCAGGCCACGCTGAGCCAGGAGTTACGCAATGAGGAGATGTTGACAAGGGCCCTGCGGAACATTGCAAACAACCTGTACTTCCTTTCGCATTCCACCCCGGTGAAAGATCATGGGGTGGTCCTGGAGAGGGCCCTTTCTGCGTATCGGGAGGTCCTTCAAAAGTTGCCCGATGTATTTCAAGACGAAAAGGGCGGGGGTTTCGGTCTGAAGTTGCTGATAGGCGGGTTACAGGGCGATGAATTGACAGGGGCGGCCGGAGGGTTCGATCGGTGGGAAGAGGAAAAAATGATCTTTCAGTTCATCGGCAGGATTTACGCCGACGCCGGAGAGAGCCGGGCGGCCATTGATGCCTTTGAGAAAAAGCTGGCCGTTTTGGAAAAGACCGGCGGTGATACCCCGGCCGCTCGCACCGAACGGGCCATTGTGCTCAACCAGATCGGCATGATGCATTGGCAGACAGGGGAAAGCGAAAAGGCGCTGGAACAATTCATGGCATCCATGCAGCTTTGTCTGGACATGGACAACCGTTATGGCGCAGCCGTCAACGCGGCCAATTCATCCCTGTTATTGGCACATATGGCGATGTGGGGCGACCGGACTCTCCTCAAAGACCCCGGCGTACTTGAAAAACTGGAGGGTGTCTTTGAGGCTCTTCCGTCGGGTGAAGAAAGGATCGCCCCCATTATTGCTACAGGGAGAAATGCCCTGGGAATATTGCGATATATGTTTTCCATGGATGATCCGGCCCCCCTGAAAAAGATTGACATTTCATCCGTGGGTTCCTGGCTTTTGCAGGCAAGACAGCAGCTCGCCCATATGGAAAAGGCCGAAGCGCACTTCCGTATCGGCCTCCAGGCCGCTGCATCCCTCCCGGGTGCTATGGAAAGGAACGCAGTGGAATCGGTGCTCCGTCGGAACCTGGCGCAGATCGACGCGGCAGCGTTGCCCCGAAAAGGCGGTCCCACATACAGCGCCGAAGAACGTGTCGATTCGTCGCCGCGCCGCTTGCGCTGGAAGCTGCTCTTCCTGGATGCGTTGAACCTTGAAAATGCCTCAGACCCGAAAGATCAAGCCCATCGAAAAGATCTCCTTGCCAAGGCCGCCGGTGAGTTAGAGGCGCTCCTCGAGGCAACGGACAAACCGAACATTTCAAAAGATGTCATGTCCCGGATAATGATCGAGGACCTGTTTGCAGCGCTTGCCCTGGAGGAAGCACTTGCCGGAAACTGGGAACAGGCAATGGGCATGGCCGAGAAGGGCTCCCGCCTCTCCTGGATGAGTTCAGGAAAGGCGCAGTTTAAAACCCCGGATATTCCGATAGACCGGGTGGAAGCCGTAGACGTGCAGAATACATCATTGTATGAGGGCGATCTGTTGCTGCGATTCATTTATCGGAGAGGGAGGATCCTGATCCTATCCATGACCGTGAACAGCCTGGAAGGCGTTGTCCGGACCCTGGCTTCTCCTGCACGGCGGTTGGCCGATGGATTATGGAGCAAAAGAGAGGAAAGTACGGTTCTCGATGATAATGACAGCGAGGCATGGGGTAATTCGGTCCTGTCGCCCTTGGCATCCAGGATTCACTCCGCCAAGAGGGTATACCTGATTGCCGACGGGGTTTTGGCCCGGCTGCCCTGGCCGACGATTCCCGTTCAGGGTGTGCCGCTGGCTAAAAGCGTGCCTCTCTGCGAGGTCGGTTCCCTGGCTCATCTCTTTATCGCAACCCACCGCGCCAATCTTTCAGCTGATCGCTTGCTGACCGTGTCTCTTCCCCCCGGTGTGTCGGTTCCCGACGCGTTCAGCCCCGTTCGTGTGCTGGAGCGGGAAAACGCCTCCGTCTCCAACCTGGAGGCAGACGTTCCGCATTACGGAATCGTGGTTATGGGAGGAGGAATACAGGTTACCCCTCATAGTCCGGAGGATTCCATGGTCCGGCTCAAGAAGGCCGACGAAGGCCTGGAGCGAATTTCAGTTCGCGCCTTCCCATCTGTCCCCGGCGCCAACAACCTCTTGATCATCACGGGCGGAGAGACGCTTGGAGGGCTGCCGATGCCTCCCGCGTCGCCCTTGTGCGCCCGCATATTGGCGGAATCAGGGTTCCCGACTTTGCTGCTGAAAACCGGGAAATGGGACCCTGATACGGACAGTGCTTTTCTCTCTTATTTTCTAAAAAACCTTGTGAATTCTACCCCGGCCGATGCCTTTCGCAAAACGGCCGATCAACTGTGGGGAAAACACAAAAACAAACTGAATGCCAGGGGTTTTCGCTTATACGGCTTTGCGGGGATGAACCGCGAAGAAGCGCGTCTGTTTGCGAAAGAACACTATCGTGAATCGCGAAAGAAGGCGCTCAAAGCGTTCAAAGAGCAAAATTGGGCTGAAGCTGCTTCCTCTCTCGATCGTTTGCTCATTCTCATGCGTGCGTCCGGAAAACTCACCGGGATTGAAAATGTCTGGTACGCGGCCGCCATCGCGGCTAAAGAAGCCGGGCAGATGGAACTGGCGGAGCGATTTGCCGGCGATCTTGTCCGGTACAGGCTGGAAGAAAGGGCGAATGCGGCCGAACAGGCCGATGCGCTCTACCTGCGGGGGATTATCCGCTCAGGGCTTGAGAAATTTGATGACGCTATCAAAGATTTAAAAGCGGCCCTCGACTTGTACCGGGAAAGCAGCGAGCTGAAGTCCCTGATCCAGGCGAGTTCTCAGTTGGGCGTGGTGCAGGAAAGCGCAGGGGATTATGACCGGGCGCTTGAAATGTTCCGGTATGCCCTCAGCGTGCAGAAAAAGGCCGGGACGCCCAAAGGGGAGGCGGAAGAGAATCGCCGCATAGGACGCATTTATTACAAGCGCCTGGATCAGTACGCAGCGGCCCTTGATCATTTTGAACAGGCAGAGACCCTTTCCCGAAAAGCCGGGGATCTCAAAGGCCTGGCCCTGGCACTTTTGGACCAGGGACTTGTTTACGAGAGGATGGCCGATTTCCAGCGGGCTATGGAGCTTTATCAGGCAGGGTTTGCGGCGGCCACCCGGGCAGGGGATGAACTCACGGCACTGCGCGCTTCCATTTACCAGTCCAACACGAACTGGTTCAGGGGAAGGTATCAGGAGGCCTTCTCGCTGCTCAGGCGCATTATCCGGAGAGCGCAGGAGTTAGACGATCCATCCCTGTTGAACCTTGGATACAACACACTGGGCCTGGTTCACTGGACGCTCAATGATCCTGAGCGGGCGAAAGACAACCTGCGCAAGGCGCTGGAAATGGCAAAACGGGCACGATCCCCCATCGACGAAGCGGGGGCCTACAACAACCTGGGGTTGGTGTTGCGGTGGGAAAAAAAGTATGATCAGGCCATGGAGATGTTCCGGAAAGCCCGGAAGATAGATAGATCCCGCAATTCTGCCTGGGGCGAGGCGTATGATCTGAGGAACATCGGGATGACTCGACGCCTCATGGGAGACGCCTCGGGCGCCATGGCTCCCGTGTCCCGGGCCGTGGAGCTCAGCAAAAAAATTGGAGATCGAGTGAACCTCGCCAAAGCCCTCCTGGAGCTCGGATTCATCCGGATGGAACTGTCAGAGGCCGAAGAAGCTGTTAAGAACCTCCAGAGAGCACTGGAGCTATCGGAGCGCCTGGACATCCCCGAAGTGACGTGGCGGGCCCTGCATGGCCTGGGCAGGGAACGGTTGGCCGGTGGAAAGAAAGGTGCGGCAATCGAGTATTACCGCCGTGCTGTGGAAATCGTGGAGCAGATGCGCGCCACTATCCGGATCGAGGAACTCAAAAGCGGCTTCCTTGTGGACAAGCAGGAGCTGTATCATGAGCTCATCAGTATCCTTCTGGATGAGGGACAGGCCTCACAAGCCTTCGAGTATGCGGAGAGGGCGCGGGCGCGTAATTTCATCGACATCCTGGGCAACCGCAACCCCAGATTGAAGAGTAAGGCGGAGGAAACACTGGTGCGGCAACTGGAGGAGGTCGCCAGGAATATCAGGCTCACTCAATCGGCCCTTGCCGCCGATGATTCCCGGGAAAAAGAAGCTCTGGCGAAAAGGTTGAAATCCCTCCGCAGGAGGCATAGGGACCTGTTGGTGGACATCAAGGCTCAAAATCCCCAACTCTTCCAGATGGTCTCTGTAGAGGCGATCAGCGTGGAAGGGCTTTCCTCACTGCTGCCGCGGGAAGTGGCCCTGGTGGAATATGTAGTCATGAAAGACCGGATTGCGGTGTGGGTGATCAAGAAAAGTGGCATGACCTGGACGAGTGTAGCTATGCCTCGCGCCGAACTTCGCCGCCTGGTGAAAGGATATCGAAGGAGGATCCAACAGATCGGCCCGCTGGCCGGGCTTCCCGAGCGACTGTACCGGACACTCATCTCGCCCATCACGGCATATCTCGAGGACGTAAAAATCCTGGCCGTTGTCCCGCACGACATTCTCCATTACCTGGCGTTCGCATCGCTCAAGGCCCCGGAGGGCCACCTGATCGACCGGTATGCGATCTTTTACCTCTCCAGCGCATCCATAACACCATTTCTATATAAATTACCCCCAAGAAACCTGGAGAAAAAAGAGAAAGCGCTCGCCCTTGGCAACCCGCAACTGGCCGGCATGAACTATGACCTCCCCCTGGCCGAGATGGAGGCGGCATCGTTGAGGTGGAACTTCCCGCAATTGGAACTGCTGCTTAAGGACCGTGCAAGAGAAAGCCGGCTGAAGGAAGACATCGGGCAGTACCGGGTGATTCATATTGCTTCTCACGGAGAATTCAACGAACTCAACCCGCTTTTTTCTGCATTGAAGCTGACCGGCGATCAGCAGGATGATGGAAACCTCGAGGTCAACGAGATCTTCGCATTACCACTCCAGGCAGATCTTGTCGCTTTGAGCGCCTGTCAGACAGGACTCGGGGAGATAGGCAGCGGGGATGAGCTGATCGGGTTAACCCGGGCGTTTTTCTATTCGGGGGCCCGATCCATAATTTCCAGCCTCTGGCGCGTGGATGACCTGTCAACAGCGCTGGTGATGAAGCACTTTTACCGGCTGTACCATGACGAAAACAAGGCCGAGAGCCTCCGGCGGGCCCAGTTGACTGTACGGAGGTCATTCCATCATCCTGCCTATTGGGCGGGATTGTCATTGTTCGGCGATTTCCGCTGATGCGTGAATGTGAGAAAATGAGCGCTGATACAAGGGGCGAATTTCAAATCCGCCCCTCTTAAATAAACAGCACCGGCAAATGATCCAGGCTGAAGAAGGGAAAAATTACCCTGGCGTTGTCTGAGGCGGGAAAAACCAGAGGATAGGAACATCCACATTATTCAGAATGGAGGGTTATCAATGAAGAAATATATTCTTATCGCGGCGGTATTCATGGCGTTTGCATTGCCCGCATGGGCGGAAACCGTCTATGTGTCCAAGTCAAGGACCACTTTAAGAACGGAGCCGAATGCGACTTCCAAAGTAGTGGCGACCATGGATGCGGGTGAACCCCTTGAGGTCGTTGACAGAGCGGAGCGTTTTTTACAGGTCAGGACTAAAGACGGGAAGCGGGGATGGGTATACGTGTACCGCACAACGTCGGAACCACCGGACCAGGAGTCGAAGGATGAGTTCCTCCTTTTGGCCAGAGGGCGCGACGTGAGAGCGTCCGAAGCCGAAACGGGCAGCGCCATTCGAGGCCTGGAACCCGTGGCGGAACAAAATGCGATTCAAAACAGGACGGACCCCAGGATCATCGAGCAGTTCAAGGTGCTCGACGCCTATGTTATCAAAGACGAGGAACTGAACGCCTTCATGAAAGAAGGCCGCCTTGGTGAATACGGAGGATGAGATAATGAGAACATCGCGGATAGCGCTGGTTTCTTCGGTGCTGATAGTGCTGTTCCTGGGTGGTTCGGCCTGGGCACAGGATAAGAAGAAAAAGGAAGACAAGAAGTCGGGGTTTGAGCAATTTTTCAATCTCGGTACCGCCGTGTTACAGGCTACCAGGGAAATGATGCCCTTCAGCTACGAAGAAGAGCGAGCGCTGGGGCAGTCCGTGGCCATCGAGGTCATGTCCAGACACAATGGGTGGTATCCGAAACAAACGCCCAACGAATACGTTAACAAAGTAGGTCTTTCCATTGCCCGATATTCCGATCGGCCCAATATCCCGTATCATTTTGCAGTGCTCAACTCGGATGAGGCCAACGCCTACGCCTGCCCCGGGGGATATATCTTCGTGACAGTGGGACTGGTGAAATTAATCAAAAACGAGGCAGAACTAGCGGGGGTCCTGGCCCACGAGATTGCCCACGTCACCGAAAAGCACGCTCTGACCACCATCCGGCGCAACCGGGTGCTCCAGGGCATCGGCAAGATTACCATGGCGGCCATGCAAAAGGACCCAAAACTCATCAACCAGCTCACAAATTTGACCACTGAAGTCTTATTCAACCGCGGGGTGGACAAGGAGATGGAGTTCGAGGCCGACCGCAAGGGGACCGAGTATGCTTTTAGAACGGGGTATGACCCGGCCGGGTTGATGCGCTTTATCCGGACCCTCCAGAGCTATAAAGGAAAGAAGCGCTCCGTGTGGTTTTCCACCCATCCCGACACACGGAATAGGATCAGCAGGCTCGAGACCCGGATCCTCCCCGCTTATTATGGCAAGGCAAAAAATCTCGCCACCAACGAGAGGCGATTCCGCCGGTATATGAAATTCTCTCAATAACGGGCAGAGTAGGCTGTGCCCACCAAAACAACTTTGGATTCTACAGGCCATGAACTTGAAGAATAGATAGCTTTTGACGAGAACCTATGGAAAAATTAATATTATCAATCTGTTAATGGTTGGCACAGCACATCATACGGTATCTACGGTATCTATTGTATGACATTTGCTTCTCGGAACCGCTTAACATCTTCTCTTGAATAGCCCAGCAGGTTCACGAGAATTTCCTCCGAATGCTCGCCCAGTCCAGGGGGCCCCTGGTATGTGCTGGGCGGGTGCCCGGAGAATTTCAGGGGATTGCCGACCATTTTGAATTTCTTTTCGCGGTGCTGCACCTCCACGATCATATCCCTGTGCCTTATGGCCGGGTCATGGATGGCGTGGTCCACCGTGTTTACCGGAGCGCAGGGAACACCGGCGTCCACCAGCCTTCCATACCACTCCTCGCAGCTCTTCTGCCTCAATATCCCCTCCATGATCGCGTGTAGTTCATCTTTATTTCGAAGCCGGTCGGCCGCGGTGGCAAACCGCGGATCATTCGCCAGATCCTCCCGCCCCAGGGCGCCGCAGAGAGCCGACCAGAATTTTTCGGTGGGCGCGCAGATGGTGATGTATCTGTCTTTTGTGGGGAAGGCCTGGAACGGGACGACTGACTGGTGTCCTGATCCCAGAGGCTGAGGGATTTCCCCACCGATAAAATAATATACCGCCGGATAGGTGATCAGGGAGAACAGGGCGTCCAGCAGGGCAAGGTCGATCAATTGGCCGCCGCCGCCCTCCGCCTTGCGGGCATAGAGGGCGCTGACCACCCCGACGACTGCGTAGAGGGATGCCGCCAGGTCTCCCATGGGTATCCCCAGGCGCAGGGGGCTCCGGCCCGGCTCGCCGGTCATGCTCATGGCGCCGCTGAGGGCCTGGATGGTCAGGTCATAGGCAGGCTGTGCCCCATAGGGGCCATCGGGGCCGAACGCTGTCATTGAGCAGCAAATGATGTCGGGATTGACGGTCTTCAGGATGCCGTAGTCGATTTTGAGTCTTTCAGCAATCCCCGGGCGAAAGTTGTAGATGACAACATCGGATTTCCTGACCATTCGGTAGAATATCTCTTTTCCCTCGTGCGTTTGCAGGTTGAGGACAATACTTTTCTTGCTCCGGTTCAGGCTGAGGAAGTACGCGCTGGTTCCCTGGATAAAGTGGGGCGGGAACGTGCGCGACATCTCTCCGGTACCCGGCGACTCGACTTTGATCACCTCGGCACCCAGGTCTCCCATGATCATGGTTGCATATGGCCCGGCCATAACCTGGGTTAAATCCAACACCCGGATTCCATCCAGAGGGGCTTTCCTCATGATTCTACCTCCTTGTTTAATTTCTATGAAAATTCATTGTAAAATAAAAAATCAGCAACTATCAATGCAAATATTTAAAAAATTGCTGATTTTGTAATGCTGATGGCTAAATTTGCAATGACTGTTTTGCTCTTTTCATGTTTCATTGTGCTTGATAGGGCATGATGGTTTCTATGAAAATACATATATTTCCATCTTGCTCAGCCCCGCCGCAGCCGAGCGCTTGCACGGGTTGCTTTTCGTTGGGTTCAGACGTCACGCATCCACCTCCCTGCACCCCTTCACTCCACAGGCACTGCCCCGCTTTCTCGCTGCTATGGGCGCTCTGACCTCTGTCCGGCCGGCGTGACGTGCTTCCTGGAGCCCGGTCGTCACCTCCTCGGCTATCCCGGTCGGCTTCCGGGTCAAGGTTTTGCCATTCCCTGGCAGGCTCGCCGCAACCCCCGGCGAATCGTGCTCGTTATTCCAGGGACTGCGTGATCGCCCCCGGTTGCTCCCCGCCCCTCCATTCGCAATGCACGATCAAAAAAGCTTACCAGTTCGGGCGGGGAAAACCGGTCCCTGCAATCCTGAATTTCGCCCCGCGTAACATTTTCAACCCCTGGCTGGTATTCATTGCCTCGTTGCCTCTGGGTGTTGTTTACGTAGAAAATAAATTTGTTGCACTTTATATTGATGGCTGATATCAAGCACTACAATATATATTGATAAAATGATTTTCATGCTTCGCGGGTGCAGCCCCTGCATGAAAATTAGGGTATGCTCTTATAATTGCCAAAACTCTTAAGGACGAGTTAAAGGGTTTCGGCTTCGCGTTCTGAGAGTTCTTTTTCGAGAAGGAGACACCCTGTCATGAATCCCCGGGAGCGTCGTATTCTGTTCATTAGCTGCTTTGGACACTTTTTGAGCCACTTCAACATGCTTGTGTTTCCGGCCGTGCTTCTTCCCCTGACCGCGCGTCTGAACATGGATATGTCCCAGGTGCTGGGGCTCTCATTCTGGATGTACCTATTATTCGGGCTCACGGCGCTTCCGTGGGGAATGCTGGCCGATCGGTGGGGGGGCAAGTCTCTCATGGCGCTCTTTTTCCTGGGTGCCGGGCTGAGTGGTCTGGCTGCCGCAGCCTGGATTGACTCACCCGCGGGCCTTTCACTAGCCCTGGCCGGAGTGGGGCTCTTCTCAGGAATTTCTCATCCCATCGGCCTGGGCATGATTTCCAAAGGGGTGAGTCGCATGAGCATGGCTCTGGGGTACAATGGGATGTTCGGGAACCTGGGCCTGGCCACAGCCCCGCTTCTTACAGGGATTGTCAACTGGCTCTGGGGTCCCGGTGCTGTGTACCTTGTCCTGGGGGGGCTGAACCTCCTCGGAGTGGTCTTGATGACCACTTTTCCTCTGACGGAGCCGCCGCAACAGGAGCAGTGGGGGTCGAAAGAGGACAACGGGCTTCTTGGAGCTTTTCTGATCCTGCTTGCGGTGGTGATGATGGGAGGGCTGGCCTACCGCGGAGCTACGGTTATCATGCCGGCTTACTTTGAGCTGAAGAACCAATTGATCTTTCAGAAACTTTCTGGCCTGTGGCCGGAAGCGCTGTCAAGCAACCTGGTGGCGACCACCACCATCTCATTCATTTATCTTGTGGGGATGCTGGGGCAGTATACGGGTGGCCGGGTGGCGGAGCGTTTCGAGCCGAGGTTTTCATACCTCCTCTTCCATGCCGTTATTATACCCGCCGCATTCCTCATGGCCGTCGCCAGCGATATCCCCCTGGTTTCCCTGGCCCTTTTCTACTTCTTTTTCATGCTCGGTGCTCAGCCCATTGAAAATACCCTGGTAGCTCGTATCACCCCTCAGCGGCTTCACCACTCGGCCTATGGGACCAAGTTCGTTTTGACCTTCGGGGTGGGGGCGCTGGCCGTGAAGATGATGGGAGGAATTCAGAGGGTCTGGGGGATTGAGACGGCCTTTCCCTCCCTGGGGATAATTTCCCTCGCTCTTGTCGGCTTTGTGGTGCTCCTGATCAGTCATACGAACCAGGGAAAGAAATTTGAATCGATTTGACATTCTGTCAGTATAACAGGATAAAAATGATTAAGAAAGTCCAATTGATCCTGTTATACCGGCAAAAGTCCATTCAAATTGAAAGGCGGGACCATTCGAAAATGGGCAGCGATTAACCGATAAAAAGAGGGACGAGGAAGGGAACGAGCAGCGACAGCAGGAACCCATTGATGAAGGCCAAAAGAGTGCCGTCGGCGTCGGAAAAGCGGTGTATCAAGGGGAGGGTGGTGTCCATGGTGGTGGCGCCCCCGGGAGCGATCATTGTATAAGGGCCGGTAAAGCGGGCCAGGAAAGGAATGAGTACAATGCTTAACAGTTCGCGGAACACATTGGTCAAAAACGCCAAAGCTCCCAATTCCGCGCTGTGAAGCTGCATGAGAAGCACTCCCGAGAGAGAGTACCAGCCGAAGCCGGCTCCCACTGCCAGCGCTTCCCGAAACCCGATGGGAATAAACACGGGTGCTGCCAGAGACCCGAGCAACGTGCCTGCCGCCACCCCAGCGGGAAGGAGAAGCGCCCGCGCTCCCAGGGCTTTCATCTGGCGCCAGATATCACGGCTTTGTCCTATAGTCACACCCACGGAAAAAACCAACAAACAGACACCGAAGGTAATGAAGCGATCCAGATGGGGGAGAATTCCCCGGGGGATCCAGTCCATGAATCCGGCAATCAGACCTGCCGCAACGGATAGAAAGATCATCCAGAGCATCGAGAATTCACCGGCGTTTATTGTCGTGTTTCACAAACCAGCGTTCGAGAATCCACACGATCAGTATGCTGCCCGCGACCGTAAATGAGGCATGAACCAGAGATTTTAAACCAATCACTTCCAATTGAGATGTGATATTCGGATGGGATCCCAGGCTGGCTCCAAGGAAAAAAAGGAGAAGAATCAGTCCGAAAGATAGAAGACGTTGTGAAAGGGTGACGATCAGCTCCTGTGTGCGGGGCCACAATCCCAAAACCAGACCAAAAAGGAGCGAGAGCAGGATCAGGTGCATGTCATTCTCCTTGAATTCTCAATCTGTTGCATTGCCCGCGCCATCTATCCCGTGGCGAATATGAAAAAGCCGTCGCCGCAACGTATACTCACATTCCCTCCATTGACCGGAGTCATGTGGTGAGTCTTGAGACACTCGCAGGTGTGTCTGAATACCACGTAAACATCTGCCGCTTCGGGTGGTGATTTTTCAGAAAGCTGGACAGCTTGGAATTTCACCCCCACAGAGCCGTCCAGGAGGTGTTTACGCAGTCGACTGTCGTTCATTTCCTGCACCAGCGTGCGTACATGAAGTTGACACCTCTCAATGGCTAACGCCCGGGATATACAAAGGCCTTTAACTTAGCGGATGTTTTGATAATGGAAATCACATTGAGCAGAGCCGGAATGATTTCAAAATCTCCGCAAACGAGCATATTGCGTCTTGGCCATTACAATTTTTCCGGCGCCAGTTCGTTGTATCGGGGATCGTCCAGCTACGGATGAAGGCGTCTGTTCCCAATGGTGCGCGGACGACACTTTCTGCTTGATGTTCTTTCTTGTCATTCGGTCTAAGCCGGCTGAGCGGTCCTGTCAGCTTCCTTCGCCAGGCGTTGCCACGCCCGATCCGCGGCGCGCTGGATCTGCTGGATATCTTCTTCAGAAATGTATTGAAACCGGTTTTGCATCCGCAGGTATTCCACCACGGGCACAGGTTCTGGATCCATGCTCAGCATGATCCTTTCTCCGCCGAACACCTCGAACAGGGGGAAAATTCTTGTCCGAACCGCCAGCCGCGCCAGCCGGATGGTATGCTGGGGAGAAAATCCCCACCCGGGCGGACAGGGCGAAATGACGTGAAGGAAGCGAAAGCCCCTAATCTCTGCGGCCTTATGGGCTTTGGCGATCAGATCCTCAGGATAGCCCACGGAGGCCGTTGCCACGTAAGGTACGTTATGGGCCATGATGATCCTGGTGAGGTTCTTTTTAGGCTGGTCTTTCAGGTTTCCCTGGGGCGTGATGGTTGTCCAGGCGCCCTGCGGGGTGGCAGAGCTTCGCTGGATTCCGGTGTTCATGTATGCTTCGTTATCGTAGCACAGAAGAACAAAGTCATCATTGCGCTCAGCCGCTGCGGACAGGCCCTGGAGGCCGATGTCGAACGTCCCCCCGTCTCCTCCAACGGCCAGCACCCGGGTGTGGTCATTGCGCCGGGCGTTCAACGCTGCCCTCACACCCGATGCGGCGGCGGCCAGCGATGGGAACGGCGTGTTGTAACAGGCCACCCTGATGGGACTGGAAGGGAAAACTCCGGAGTTTGTCCCCACGCATCCGGCAGTTATCACGGCAATGGTGTCTTCTCCCAGTGCCCTTAGCACATGGCGCAGCGCGAGGACTCCCCCGCACCCCGCGCAAAAAGCGTGGCCCCTGTCCAACAGCCTTGGCTCATGCCAGTTCCATCGGGTATTTTCTTTCATGTCCCCGCTCCCGCCCAGATAGCCGCTGTGGGCTTGTCCCGGGCCTCCAGGGTTTGCGTCATCATTTCGGCAAGCATCTCCGGCGTTACGTCCATGCCTCCAAGCCCTGTGATAAACTCATACACCTGCGGCGGGTCCGTAATCCCGAAGAGGGCTGCCTTGAATTCCTGAGCAAGGATTCCTCCCACGCCCGGGCAGAAGCCCCTGTCCACCACGGCCACCCGTCTCACGTTCCGCAGAGCGGCTGCCAGGTCATCCGCAGGAAAGGGACGGAACAACCGCAGGCGTATCAGCCCCACGGGAAAACCCTTGTCTCGTAACTCATCAACCACATCCTTTGCAGTGGTGCAGATGGTGCCCATTGAAAGCATCACCACCTCGGCCCCGTCGGTGCGGTAACTCTCCAGCACCCCGTACTCCCTGCCGAAGGCTTTCAGGAATTTTCCGTTCAAGTCCTTGAGCACATTGACGGCTTCCTTCATGTCCCGCTGAGCGGTCCGGCGTAAGCGGGTATAGTCTTCGGGCAGGCAAATACAGTTAAATACGTGCGGATTCCGGGGATCCAGCCTGTGCGCGGCCTCATAAGGCGGGAGAAAGGCATCCACGTTTTCTTGGAGAGGAATGTTCACGGGCTCTGAGGTGTGCGAAAGGAAAAAGCCGTCACTGACCACCATGACGGGCAGAAGGATGGTTTCGGCCAACCGGTATGCCTGAATGACGGAATCCAGGCATTCCTGAGCCGAGGCGCAGTAAATCTGCAGCCACCCCGTGTCCCGCTGCGCCAGGCTGTCTGTCTGCTCGTTCCAGACGTTCCAGGGGGCTCCGATGGCCCTGTTCACGTTGACCATTACCACCGGAAGCCGCGATCCTGATGTCCAGTGCAGCATCTCGTGCATCAGAGCCAGGCCCTGGGAGGATGTGGCCGTGAACGTTCTCACCCCTGTCATCGACGCTGCGGCCACACAAGACATGGAAGAATGCTCGGACTCCACGTGGACAAAATTGGCGGTCAGCTTTTCGCGGGCGTGCAGATCCGCCAGTTCCTCCACCACCGAGGTCTGAGGCGTGATAGGATATGCCGCTATTACTTCCACCCGGGAGAGCATTATTCCATAGGCGAAAGCCTGGTTTCCCGTCATCAGCTTTTTCATGGTTTGATCTCATATGCCACGGCCACCCGCGGGCACTCCTCCAGACAGACGAGACAGCCCTTGCAGTGATCGTAATCTATGACGATGTGCATTCCCGCGGGGTCAAGCTCCACTGCCATGTCCGGGCAGTAGAGGAAGCAATAACCGCAGGTGTTGCAGATGCCGCAGACGAAACAACGCTCAGCCTCCTGCGATGCCTCCTCAGGCGGCAGCGGTCCGGTTACCTCCCGAAAACTCCGCGAGCGTTCCTCTGGATGTAAGCGGGGAGGGAGGGCTCGCCGGGCCTCGTGGAAATACTCATGACGAATCTGATCCGGCCGTACCAGCTCGCCGGGATCTTCGGTCTGCCCCCGGAGGTAGCGGGCCATGGAAAGAGGGGGCCGCTCCATCCAGTGCCTGATTTCCGGCGGCAATTCCTCGCCTTTCTGGCGGCGCGCCAGATCCATGGCCATGGCGGCGCGCTTCCCCGATGCCATGGCGTGGACCACGCTCCGGGGTTGATCCACCGCGTCTCCCCCGGCATACAGGCGCGGAGTGCCTGTCCGCCCGCCTGCGTCCACCTCCAGCGCGGCATAGCGAACTGTTGTCCCTTTCGGCAGCCCCGCCAGTTCGGGGTTCTGCCCGATTGCGGCGATGATGCTGGTGCCTTCCAGCACAAACTCGGAATCCGCCACGGGGACAAACCGCCTCCGCCCGTCCGGGCCCGGATCAGAAAGCCGGTTTCGCTGGCACTCCAGCCCGATGAACCGCCCCTCCTGTTCGATAATGACCCGGGGAGAGGTTAAATACATAATCTCAATTCCTTCCTCTTCCGCCTCGGCGAGCTCATCGGCAAAGGCCGGCATTTCCTCGCGGGAGCGGCGGTAGATCACCACCGGCCGGCTCCCCATGCGCAGCACCGAGCGGGCTGCGTCCAGCGCTGTGTTGCCCCCGCCGATAATGAGGGGCCTGCGTCCCGGTTCCGGTGCTTGCCCATGATGTACCGCGCGCAGAAAATCCACTCCTTCAAACACCCCTTCCGATTTCGCGCCGGGTATATGGAGCGGTATTCCCCTCTGCGCACCAGGGGCGTAAAATGCGGCATCGAATTCGTCCAACAACGCCGAGAACGCCCGGCCGCGTCCCACCTCCACGCCCGTGACCGCCTGAATGCCCATCTGAAGGATTACATCGATCTCCTCCTGGAGGACTTTTCGCGGCAATCGAAACTCCGGAATGCCGCTCCAGAGCATACCGCCCAGCCGCGATGCGGCCTCGAAGATCGTTACCTCATACCCCAGCCGGGCCAGGTGATAGGCGCAGCTCAGACCAGCAGGGCCGGATCCCACCACGGCCATTCTCTCCTTGCGGCCCTCTTTCAGGCGCTGCGGCCGCAGGCCGAGGGCGAATGCTTCGTCGCCGACCACACGCTCCAGCGCATTGATGGCGATGGTCTCATCAAAAGCGCCCCGGTTGCATTGAGCCTCGCAGGGGTGAAAGCAGACCCTGCCGATCACCCGGGGCATGCAGTTCTCTTCCAGGATTCGCTCCCACGCCCCTTCCAGGTCGCCCTGCTGCAGGCTTTTTATGAATTGTGCCGCGGGTACCCGGTTAGGGCAGGCATCAATACAGGGGGCCACCCGGTCAGCCAGGAAAGGACGCAGCCTTCCCCATTTCCCGGTCAGCGTACCCTCCGTGCCTTCCAGGGACATGGAGAGGGGCAATAATTCCTTTGTGATCTCAACCTTCATTTTTATAATTGTGGCAGCATAACAGGGTGTGTGCCGTGTAAGTTGCGCGTTGCGCATAAAGAAAAAACCCGCAACCTTTTCTGTTATCCGATCGGAAATCTTTTACTGAACTGAGTATGTTCGAAGTTTCTCGTAAGCTTCCAGAGCGCCTTGCACGTTCTCATCGGCCCTGGACGAGATGTTTTCGCGAATGGAACGGGCCAGAGGCTCCATGGAAATCAATCCCGTGGCGCGTGCTGAGGCCCCCAGCATAGCGGTATTGACGTGCGGCATGGCCCTGGAACCCAATCCCAGGCGCTCGGCGATTGAGTCGGCATCCACCGTGGCCAGCCGATATTTGCCCAGCCAGCGCAGGGATTCAGGGGGATCGGGCGTATTGACCACCACCCAGCCCCCCTCCTTGACCTCCCGGCCGGCCTCCACATCCTGAAGGAGCGTGGCATCCAGGATTATGGCCACATCAGGCCGATATATCATGGAGCGGCGCCTGATCTCCCGGTCCGATACCCGCAGAAAAGCCTTGACGGGAGCTCCACGGCGCTCGGCCCCGAAGGCGGGAAAGGCCAGTACCTGCTTCCCCTCGTTAAAGAGGGCGGAGGCCAGAATCTTGGACGCTCCTACGGCCCCCTGTCCTCCCCGACCGTGAAAGCAAATCTCGATCACGATGTCTCCCCGGTCTGTTGTTAATTAGTGTCCATCCGGAAACTACAAAAATTTATTCTCAACTCTTTAAAAAATTGAAGATGGATAATATGGCTAGTGATATCATTAACTTATTTTATAATAGAACCCTTCTCTCCTCACATGAAAAAAAGAAAAAGTGGGGTTTCCGGATAAACACTAATTATAAATAGCGCTACATCATCGGATTTCCGATTTGCAAGAAATAAGGAAAAAATCAATAATGAGATGGGTGGGCAATGTCCGATAGTACGTTTTCGATGGTTCGCTTTCAGCCCTTCGATGTTAACAACGGTGGAGATCGGTGTTAGTGGCGGCCCGGACAACTTGTCGTCCGGGCCGCCCCATGGATATCATGGTAGTGTATACGTCTCAATACTCTTGAATCACTGGTTTCAGTCCAATATATCTATATGAAAAGGATTTAACAGCGAAGTAATTAGTAAACAGTTCTCTGCACTAAGTTGATAAGTCTATTTCCCATTTATAAATTTTACAAAACAGGAAAATATGATTAACGCGGGTAAGCCTGCATTATATTTTTGATGTTCATCCTCGGTTCCTGTGGCTCATGTCCACCCAACTCGTTTGCCGTCATTTGTGAAGGTCCGCCGCCGCGTCGGCCAGACCCAGCCGCTCCAGCCGCTCCCTGGTGGGAATCCCGTTGTCGTTCCAGCCGCGATACGCGTAGTACTCGTCCAGCATACGGTTGAGCTGATCGTCGGTGATGTGCATTCCCGCCGATGGTCCTTCGGGAATGGGTTCCTCCATGAAACGCCGCGGGAGTCGGTCTGTCCGGCGGCTGTGCCCGTCGAGGACCATAATGGCCCGTATCTGGTTCCAGATGCGGTCGGCGGCACGCCGGGCCTCCTCCAGGCTCATGTTCATTCCCGTGGCCGCATTGAGGCATTCCACGCTGACAGGCGTGATTTCCAGAGGTCCCCAGATTCCTTCCAGGATGTGGCAGAGACCCAAAGCATCGGTGAAGACCATGAGGTCGTTGATTTTCGCAGTGTAAGCAGCTTTTCCCTCAATGGTGTTGCGCTCCAGCAGGCCGAGCCGCTCACCACTGGGCCGCCCGTCGTGATGGCTGCCTCCGCGCGGGCCGGTGGCGTACCCCAGGGCAAGGCCCGGCATGCCCCGGGCCGAATGGCCGGCCACGGCAAGGCCCTTGTTGTGCATGGCAAAGGCTTCCGACCCCTTGCCTATCTTCTGAGCGGCCCGCCGGACGCCTTCCGCCAGGACGTCGCCCAATCCCTCCCTGCGGGCGATCATGTTGATCACCTGAACCATGGCGTCCTCATTGCCGAAGCGCAATTCCAGCCCGCCCGTGTCCCCGGGGCCCAGGATGCCTTTTTCGTATGCCTCCATGGCAAACGCCACGCACACACCGGCCTCGATGGCATCCATGCCGTACTCGTCGCACAGCCATTCCGCGTGGGAGACTGCATCGACGGAGGAAATACAGCACATGGAGCCCATGGAAAACAGGTTCTCGTATTCCGGTCCCTCCTCAACCGTGCCCTTATACTTTCCCTCCCGGATCACGGAATATGTGCTGCAGCCGACCGGACAGGCAAAGCAGGCTTTGTTGCGTGCCTTGATTCGTTCCACCATGGCATCGGCATTGATGCCCTGTGCCTCCTCGAATACCTCCTGCTGCCAGTTGCGGGTTCCCAGGACGCCCAGGGTGTTATTCGCCATCACCAGTCCCGGTGTCCCGTATTTGGGGACGACCTTGGAGAGCGCGGGGTTGGCGCGTATTTTCTCGTAAATCCCATCTATTACTTCCCGGAATCGGGCCATGTCCGGCACCTCGACTGCCCCCCGGCCGCGCACGGCCACCGCTTTGACGTTCTTTGCCCCCATGACCGCCCCCAGACCACCGCGTCCCGCGGCGCGAACCCCGAAAATCACGCAGGCCAGGCGGCTCAGGCTCTCGCCGGAAGGTCCAATGACGGCCACCTCGGCCCGATCATCGCCCACCTCCTCACGTATGGCGTGAATGGTCTCGCTGCATCGCTTCCCCCACAGATGGCGCGCGGGCCGGACCTCCACCCGCTCGTCGTTGATCCAGAGATATACGGGATGAGGCGCCTTTCCTTCCAGCACGATCCCGTCGATGCCGGCGTATTTCATCTCAGGGCCGAAATGCCCTCCAGCATGGCTGTAAAAGAAGGTTTCGGTCAGCGGACTCCTTGAAAACACCCCCACCCGCGACGCGGCCGGTATATGGGTCCCCACCAGGGGCCCGGCCATGATCATGAGCTTGTTTTTCTCCGTGAACGGATCGGTGCGCGCCGGAACCTCCCTGTAAAATAATCTGGCGGCCATCCCGAGAGATCCGATGAATTCTCTGGCCAGATCGGGCGACACCGGTTCCCTTTCTATTTGTTCGGTGTTCAGGTTAACCCGCAGGAGAAACCCTGCATAACTGCCGTAAGGAAAATTTGTTGTGCCCATATTCGTCTTACCCTCCATCAATGGGGAGCAGGATGGTGACCCTGTCGCCATCCTTCACGTACACTTCGCATCTGCGGCTTATGGGAACGGTCTGACTGTTGAGCATGACCAGGAAAGGGACGAACTCACCGCTGACTCCATCCCTCAACTGGGCCTTCACGGGTTCGCCGTACACCTCCTCCAATTGAAGGAGCACGTCGTGAAGAGTTTTTCGCCCTTTAACGGTCAGGGTGAATTCATCGCGGCCCAATGCATCCCGGAGCGTAGCAAAGGTTCGCACTGTAACATGTGCTTCTCTCTCCTCTACCGGATCGATGCTCAATCCTTCCAGACTCCCGTTCTCGATTCCATCACTCCTTTAAGCCAATCCTCCGCAATCTTGCATGCCTGGGCATCGTCCATGCCCCGTTGTTCTTTAGGATTGTCCTCACTGTATGAGATAACCCCGTATGCGCAGTATTTGACGCAGGTAGGGTCCCCCTTGCAGTAATCACAATTTTTCTGGAGCACAGGAACCGGAATTTCCGGCATCCCCACCCGCACCACTTTCACCCTGGCTTTTTCGGGCTCAAATTTTCCCTCGTGGTGCATGGAGCAAACAAGCTCGCAGACCCTGCATCCGGTACATTTGATCAAGTCGTACGCAAGTCTTCCCGCCATCTGAGCCTCCCTGATGATAAAATACCCGCTCCGAAATAAACAATTTTAAACTATCACGGCATACAAAGAGTGTCAAGTTCAGCCCATTTTTTTGTTGACAAGCAAAGATCGCGAGAAATAATAATAAACAGAATTCATCACGGGGAATGCCATGGAGAAAGGGCTGACTATAGACCAGTTACACCTCGATCAGACTCATGAAAGCAGTGTCATCATCGCCGCGGAGATGATCGAGCGTTTTGCCCGGGCCACCGGCGACTATAATCCCATACATATGGATGAGGATTACGCCAAAGAGACGATCTTCAAAACCCGGGTTGCACATGGAATGCTCCAGGCCGGCATTCTCTCCGGAGTGTTGGGAACCAGTTTCCCGGGCGCGGGCACTATCTATCTGTCCCAGACCCTCAAGTTCCTCAAGCCTGTTTTTATCGGCGACGAAATAACCCTGCGCCTGAGGGTGTTGGAACGGATCGAGGAAAAAAACCGCGTCCGTCTGGAAACCGTCTGCATCAATCAGAGAGGTGAAACCATACTCACCGGCGAAGCCCTGGTTATGCCCCCGGCGAGCGCCGGGGACGCTCGCGGAGACTGACCGGTACTCTCGTTCTTCCACAGGGGGTAGCCCGCGCCTGCCGCGACTCGGCAAGGGCAAAGGAGGATACGAAAACATCTCTGGGCAAACTTGAATTATTCGAGAATCTCTGTTTCGTAACGCAATCCATTACGCTGAGTTAGTATGACATTAAGGATTGCCGTCATATATGCAGACATTTGCTGGAAGTGATTCAACATCGCAAAAATCCATCTGACAAAGATGCAGGCTTGAATGAGATAGATTTCGGTGGAGTATGGGAATAAAAGTTCGGCCAGAATGGAGACCGCGGTTCAACACCGTTTTATACATCGTGGGATGGGCCGCTATTACCCTTTTGTTGCCCGCCATCACGCATGCCAGGGAAGATTATCGACGACTCTTTTCCGTTCTCGGCATCGTGGAGCCTCCGGTTAACAGAAGGAATGTAGAGGCGAAAGATTTCACGCTGCCCAGTCTTAAAGGCAAACCGATATCGTTGAAATCCCTGCGAGGGAAGGTGGTCTTTTTGAATTTCTGGGCCACGTGGTGCCCGCCTTGTCGGTTCGAAATGCCCTCCATGGAGAAGCTCCACAAGAACATGAAGGGACGTGATTTCATCATGCTGGCTGTGAACCTGAAGGAGAGCAGAGAGAAAGTCCGGAAGTTCGTAAATAAATATGAGCTCACTTTCGAAGTCCTGCTTGATTTCAAGGGAGATGTGCAGCGTAAATACGGCGCCTTTTCCATTCCTGTAACTTATATCATCGGTCAAGACGGGAAATTCCTGGGAGCAGCCAGGGGTCCCCGGGATTGGGCCTCACAGGAATCCACGCGCCTGTTTAAGATGTTGAGCCGTTTTAAACGAAGTGCAATTCACCTCTCTGCTGTTCAATCCCGCAGGGCGGGCAGTACCCACCATACATCTCCAGGTGCGGCCTACTAACCCTCCAGGAGCGTTAAAATTTATTGGACCTTTCTCATGCAAAATGCGTTAGATGACTTTCCCTCTTTTATCTGAACGGTTTTGAAACTGTCGAAGATTTTTGAGCGGCCCATAGGGGGCAAACAAGCCGGGGATGCTCCTCATACGTATCCCAGGTCCTCAAGTCTCCGGCGGATTATTTCCTCGTCCCGCTGGCTTGTTTCTGCATCCTTTTTTTCATATCGGTGCGGTAGGTAGGCCAGTTCAGCAAGCCGTCGGAGCACCCGGGCGGCGCTTTCCTCCGGTTTCTCCCTGTCCGTGTGCAGGATCAGCTCCGGTTGGGCGGGCTCCTCGTAAGGATCGGAAATTCCTGTGAAGTTAGGGATCTCTCCTGCAATGGCCTTTTTGTACATCCCTTTGGGGTCTCGCTCTATGAGGACCTCCAGGGGGCATTTGCAGAAGACCTCGAAGTAATCTTGAATCTCGCGGCGGTTGTGCTGGCGGATTTCCTCGTATGGGGATACGGCCGCCGCGATGGCCACTATCCCGTTGCGCGTCAGTAGCTTGCAGACGAAGCCTATGCGCTTGATGTTGATGTCCCTGTCTTCCTTGCTGAAACCCAGCCCCTTGCTCAGGTTTGTCCTCACCACATCTCCGTCCAGCACCTCCAGGCGGAGACCGCGCTGGCGGAGTTCATGAGCCACCAATTGGGACACGGTAGTCTTGCCCGAGCCTGGCAGCCCCGTGAACCAAAGTGTAAATCCTTTCTGTTCCATTGCGCAACACCTCGAAATGTAAAATTTTCAGTCATACAATTAGAGTCTTATAAGACTCTAATTGGAATCCAATCTCTTTGTCAAGAAAAATATGGAGGCGGAAAGGATTCCCTGACCCTTCTATCCGGCAAGCCATTGATAAGGCCAGATAATAACGGTGATCCCCTTATGGTTTCTATATATTGAGGTTTAATATTGACACTTTTATTCAGATCTGAGTGCGGTTTGATTGCGCAATTATATTGACTTGCATTCAACGCAATGATATAAAAATGATATAAAATAGTTGTCTCATATGATAGAGATAGATACGGAACGCGGTTTTTTGGGTCGTTTATTATGGATGTTGCACGAATAGTCGTCATACGTAATTGTCATGCAGGGGCTGCACCCGCGGAGCATGAAAATGGTGATGGCTTACGGAACTTCAACGCCCGCACCTTTCCATTTCAGGGGGGAACGGGTGGAGGGGAGGGGAGATTTTGTAGGGGCGCATCGCGATGCGCCCCTATCTTTCCCGCAAGCGGGGCGAAGGGACAGTAATTCAATGGTATTTTGGACACAGCCCATGTCACAGTCATGAGACATTTTCCACGTAACCACTGAGGAAGCGGATCTTGGTGCTGAATCACGAGTTTCTCAATTTTGCGCAAGCTTCTCGGTATTTGAAGCTCTCTCGTCTCCAATTAAAGAAATTGCTGGAAAGCGGTGAAATTAGGGGACAGAAGAGAGGCCGCACGTGGCAGGTGGACCCTGTATCAGTAGAGGAGTGGTCAAATCTCCAGGAGATCAAGTCGCAGCTCAATACTGCTATTACGGGCATTCGAGCAAAAAGTGTGGCGCCGCGGAGAGCTCGGTCCATCCTGGATGCGGCCCGCCTTTACCTCGATTGTATGGATATCGGCCAGCAACAGGGACAGCAGCAATTACAATTGGCCATGCTGGTTGATGAACTCGCCCATCTTCTTGCGACAAAAGGATAAAATTACCGCATGGCAATAATGGTGTATAAAACAGGACTTTGCCCCATAATCCACACAAATTTATCAAAAATGCCTTGAATGTTAATCCCTTGCATTCATCAGTACGTAAAAAAGGAATTCTGGAGAGACTTTTGGAAAAGGGAGGGTGGCCCGGACGACTTGTCGTCCGGGTCGCGAAGCGACAGGAGGCTGTCCGCGCAAAGTCCTTGTTCCGCCGGCCTGCAGGAGGAATATCCGGGCAATCCTGATGATAGACGCAGCAACAGCACCTGGCGTTTCGCCATGACCTCTTGCTGCTGCACAGCCCGGAGCGGGAGGTGATCCCCCGGAGTCACAATTACCCCTTTTTCCCCTGGAAATTTTGGGGTGACACCCGTGTATAAAATACTTGACAAAAACGTGAACCCATGTTAGACAGAAACATAAAAGATCAATGAAAACATCATACAGAATACAGATTTTTACCGAAGGTACGTCCGAAAAAGCCGGAGAGCGGAGTTCCGGCTTTTATTGCGTGAGAGGAGCGGGATGATCGAAATCAGATTTCACGGTCGCGGCGGTCAGGGGGCTGTTACATCGGCGGAGCTTCTGGCTCTATCAGCAATTGAAGAAGGAAAATTCGCACAGGCGTTCCCCAGTTTTGGTCCGGAGCGGCGCGGTGCTCCGGTTATTGCGTTTGCGAGGATCAACGGTGAACCGATTCTGGTTCGCTCGCAGATTTATAACCCCGGTATTGTCGTGGTGTTGGATCCTTCCATACTGCGTATCGTCAACGTTACGCAGGGCATGAAAAACGACGACTTGCTGGTAGCCAACACCCTTCAGAGCCCTGAGGAATTGGCCGGGAAATTCGACCTTCCCCTCAAGGTGGCCGTTGTGGATGCCGCACGCATTGCCCGAGAAGAACTGGGACGGCCTATCACCAATACAACCATGCTCGGGGCGATGCTCAAAGCCACAGATATTCTCCCACTTGAATCATTTTATGGTCCTTTTAAAACACGATTCGGCAGTATAGCAGAACGGAATATTTCTGCGCTAAAACGAGCGTTTGATGAGACCCGGATACTTCAACCCAGCAGTTGACCCTCTGCTCTGAACCTCAAAGAGGGAAGGGAAGTATCCGCAACGCGGGCGCTTGTGCACTGATGAGCCGAAGTACGGCCAGACCCCATGACAGATAAGGAATTAATTCCGGATTATAAGGAGAAGATCAATGTCGCTGCCAGGATGGCGAGATTTGGAATTAGGTTGTGTGATCAGCACTCCGGGGAACGCGGCGGAATACCGCACGGGAGACTGGAGATCCCAGCGCCCCATATGGGATAACGAGCGCTGTATCAAGTGCGGCATCTGCTATATCTTTTGCCCCGATATGGCGGTCCGCCAGAGAGAAGACAACTATTTCGAGGCTGACCTGAATTACTGCAAAGGATGTGGTATCTGTGCGCGCGAATGCTGGACCGGTGCGATCCACATGGAAGAAGAGGAGGTGGAGTGATGGCCCGGTGGGTGGGAATGGAAATTTCGCTGGGTATCAGCGAGGCCGTCAAAGCTTGCGATGCGGACATTGTGGCAGCCTACCCTATCACGCCGCAAACTCACATCGTCGAGCACCTCTCCGAGTTGGTCGCCGAGGGTGAGCTGGATGCCGAGTTCATCCCGGTGGAGTCCGAGCACAGCGCCATGAGCGTCTGCATCGGCACAGCGGCGGTTGGAGCACGCACGTACACGGCCACCAGCGCTCAGGGGTTGGCCCTGATGCATGAAATGCTTTTCCTTGCTTCGGCCATGCGGATGCCCATTGTCATGACAGTGGTGAACCGGGCTCTTTCAGGCCCCATCAGCATATGGAACGACCACAGTGATATTATGGCCGAGCGGGACACCGGATGGATCCAGACCTTCGCTGAAAACGGGCAGGAGGCGTTCGACCTGACCGTACACGCGTTCCGGGTTGCGGAGGATCCCGAGGTTGCTCTGCCTGTCATGGTCAACATTGATGGGTTCGTTCTCAGCCACGTAATTGAGGCTTTCGAGATTCTGGAGCGGGAGGAAGTGAGCCGCTATTTGCCGTCCTTCAAGCCTCGCATCCGCCTGGATACAAAAAACCCCATTACAATGGGTCCCGTGGGGATTCCGGATATTTATACTGAGGCCAAGGCACAGCAGGAATATGACCTGCAACAGTCCAAGAGGATAATTGAAAAAGCATGGAAAGAGTTCGGCGATCTGTTTGGCCGATATTATCATCCTGTGGAACTGTACCGGACCGAGGATGCCGACGTGGTGATGCTCATCATGGGCAGTTTATGCTCCACCGCACAGGTGGCTGTGGATGAGATGAGGGCCCAAGGCATAAAAGCGGGTCTTGCCAAACTGCGGTTGTGGAGGCCATTCCCTTTGCATGAGATTCAGGAGGCTTTCGGTGGACTGGGCAAGTTGATCATAGTTGACCGGTGTCTCAGCTTCGGCGGTAAAGGCGGGCCCGTGGCTTCCGAGATCAAGTCGGCCCTTTACAGCCAGCCTGATTCTCCCGCGGTGGTCGAGTATATAGCAGGATTGGGCGGTCGAGACGTTCGTGTGGAAGACTTTCAGGGCATGATTAAAAGGGCCATGGAAGATGAAAGCGCCACTCAATCATATCAGATCGTAGGAGTTCGGTAATGAACACAAGCTTTAACGTCTACGCTCCACTTGTATTGCCGCGGTGGGAGCAGTTCGCGTCCGGCCATCGGGCGTGCCAGGGATGCGCGGAAGTTCTGGCTTTGCGCCTGGTGGTCAAAGCCGCGGGACCTAACACAATCGTATCCAGCGCTACCGGTTGCATGGAGATCATATCTTCCCCCTACCCGCACACTGCGTGGAAAATTCCATGGATCCATGTGGCCTTTGAGAATGCCGCAGCCGTGGCTTCGGGAGTGGAATCAGGGATCAAGGTTTTGCAGCGCAAGGGTAAGATTCCCCGGCAGAAAATATACTCGGTGGCCATGGCCGGGGACGGGGGAACCATGGACATTGGGCTGCAAGCCCTGTCAGGCGCTTTAGAGCGCGGCCACGACATGCTCTACGTGTGCTTCGACAACGAAGCATATATGAACACGGGCATACAGCGCTCATCGGGCACGCCATACGGCGCCATGACCACTACGTCTCCTCCGGGAAAGCTCAGTATCGGACAGAAAACGTGGAAAAAGGATCTGCCGGCTATCGCTGCGGCCCACGGGGTTCCTTACGTGGCCACCGCAAGCCCCAGCTATCCGTTCGACTTGATGGAAAAGGTAAAGCGTGCTCTGGAAACCCCGGGTCCGGCTTACATCCACATATATTCTGTCTGCCCCACCGGCTGGCGCTCTGCTTCAGATATGAGCATTCGACTGGGGCGGCTGGTTGTGCAAACCGGCATCTTCCCGCTTTATGAAGTGGTCGATGGTGAATATTCCTTGAGCCTTGATATCCTCCCGGAGAATCTTCTTCCTGTAGAGGCCTATTTCAAGTTGCAGGGTAGATTTCGCCACCTCACCCCACAGGATATCCAGAACATCCAGGCCAGGGTTCGGAGAGAGTACGAGCGGTTGCTCGAAAAGGCGGGTAAGCTCCGGAGAACACAGTAATAGGGGCAACGTACCGTGCAGGTGGTCATGAGCCAGCGGTATGCACCGTGAGTTGTGGAAATTGGACGCCGGATAGATTTCAAGAGATGGAGCACATAATGAGTACCATATCATTCACCATTGACGGGAAAAAAGTGGAAGGGTCGCCTGGCGAGCTTGTCATAGAGGTGGCGCGTCGATACTGTATAGAGATACCATCTTTGTGTCATAATGAAGCATTGAAGCCTTTCGGCTATTGCCGGGTTTGCGTGGTTGAGATAACCCGCGACGGCCGATCCCGCATCACACCATCCTGCACATCTCGCATCGAGGAGGGAATGGAGGTCGTTACAACCAGCGAAAAGATTTTGCAGCAGCGCCGTGGACGTCTTGAGTTGATGCTGGCTCGTGCTCCAGAAGCTCCGCGCATACAAAAAATGGCTGCCGAGATGGGGGTGACACCGCCTCCACCGGACAAAGAAGCCGATAACTGCATCTTGTGCGGGCTTTGCGTGCGTACATGCAAAGAAGTGGTGGGAGTGAATGCCTTAAGCTTCCAGAAGCGCGGTGACACCAGGGTAGTGGGGCTGCTGTTACACGATGGATCCACAACGTGCATTGGCTGCGGGACCTGCGCGTATATTTGTCCCACCGGTGTCATCGAAATGAAGGATGATGGTAATAGCCGCATCATCTGGAACAACAAGTTCGTTCTCCGGGCATGTAAATCGTGCGGCGTATCCTGGATTCCTGAGGAGCAAATCAAGCATATCTGTGAAATATCCACCACACCGCCGGAATATTTCGATTATTGCCCCGATTGCAGGCCCTGAGGAGAGGCGCGGCTTGGCCCTGAAAACGAAACTAAGTTTTCTGAATGCAGTGAGGCTGCGGAAGGCCGGGAACATGTCATTCCCTGGAACCCTGGTAAATCCAAATTTCTTGAATCTCCTGTGAGAGCAAACCAGGGGTGGAGAGAGCGCTGGAGGCTTGAATGAAAGCCTGTCTTCTCTTCCTGACGGTGAGCATTGCATTCGCCGGATTGATCCTCAGACCGATGGTGAGTGTTGCCCAGAGCATCGCCGTGGGATCCAAGAAGCTCGCATGTGACAGAGACCATCTGGCACTGACCACCAGCGTGACCAACAACCGCGAAATAGCTCTCAAGGTCATCGTGGGGATGCTTTTGCGGGGCGAGAACGAAGCATGCCTCCAGGGCGTCCGGCAAGAGCTTGAGCTCCAGCCCGGGGAGAGCCGCCCCCTCAAGTTTGTATTCGATAAGGTTCCGTGCGTCGAGGGAAAATACCGAACAGATCACAAAGTTCTCCATGACTATGTGCCGCGAATGGTTGCGCAGGAAAAGTTTGAAGATCTTTGCAGCCACCCCGTCCTGGACGGCGTTCCTAAGAAATACCAGAACCTGTTCAAAAATTTCGATGACGCTGCGAAAAAGCAATTGATTAATGCCGTTCGATCAGGCGACTTAGAATCAAGGCTTAAGGCTGAATTAAACTCCTTCATGCTCGAATGCCCGTAATAATAATCCAGAGCAATAAAATAGATCGCGTTAAATCCGTTGAAGCTCCCTAAGATCAGATGCGCCGTAAAGTGATATGTAAGCTATATATTGTTCCCCATGATGACTGTCCCGCGCAATGGCAAACCTTGACAATCCTTCACGCAAAATGGTAAAAACACCATCATACACATGATCCCCGGTAGCTCAGCTGGTAGAGCGGGTGGCTGTTAACCACTTAGTCGGCGGTTCGAGTCCGTCCCGGGGAGCCAGACAAAAACCTACGGACTTTTGGAAGTCCGTGGTTAACGGATAGAGCGGGGGAAACGGAGGGCGACGGAGCCTCGCTTCCCCCGTTTTTGCAAGGGGTTACGCCGTTGCGGACATCGCGGCTCATTCTCCGGTTCGAGAACGAACGCCTGGTTCGCACCCGCAACCTCCACGGTTGCAGGCGAACCCCACGCATATCCCCTTCGAACTCTGCGATTCTCCGTTTAATATCCCCTCTTGTTTAACAACCAGGTTGCAGGTGGGGTACCCAAGCATATGGTTTCGAACCCACAAGGGGGACGGCCATGGGAATTGACGAGTCCTTGGTGCATGAGATCGTCCGGCGGATCTTGAGCGTGACCAGGCCGGACCGCATCATCATCTTCGGCTCGGCCGCCACGGGCGAGATGACCCGCGACAGCGACATCGACCTGCTCATTGTGGAGAGAGACCCCGGCGACCGGCGCAAGGAAAGCGTGCGGCTCAGAGAAATGCTCTGCGGGCTTGGCTACCCGTTCGACGTCATCGTGATCTCAACCGAATGGTTCGAGGAAAGCAAGGGCGTCATCGGCGGCATCGCCTATCCAGCCAACAAGTACGGGAAGGTGATTTATGAGGCCGCCTGAGGAGGTCAAGAAGGAAATCGTCCGGCAATGGCTCGCCAAGGCCGAGCAGGACATGAAGGCCGGCGAGGTGCTGCTTGCCGCGGAGCCACCCTTCCTCTATCCCGCCTGTTTTCATGCCCAGCAGTCCGCCGAGAAATACCTCAAGGCGCTTCTCACCTGGCATCAGATCGAATTCCCGAAGACGCACGCCATTGAGCAACTTCTCGACCTGGTGAAACAGGCGGACGCCAAGACCGCGACGAGCCTCAGTGATGCCGTCGTGCTCACTCCATACGGCGTGGACATCCGATACCCGGGCGATCAACCGGAGCCGGACCTGGAAGAGACGCGTGAAGCCGTGGAACTGGCCCGGAGAGTTCGGGACGCGGTCATGGACCGCCTGGGGGAAATCTAATGAGCAAGAAAAAACCGCCAAAAAAGAAAAAAACGGCGAAGAAGAAAACTAAGCAGGGACGATCCAACTCCGCGCCGGTGGAATCCCTGCCTTCTTTGCAGTCTATGGAAGGTTTGCTGGCCGGCATCAGCGGTATAGGCCGAGGCAGGCGAAGCGCCGTGGACGAGGCCCAGGAGATCATGTACGACGCCTGGGAGGCCCCGACTCGCCAGCGAGCCGTGGCTTTAGCCAAGAAGGCGCTTGAAGTATCCGCCGACTGCACGGACGCCTACAATCTCCTTGCCGAGGAGACGGCGGAATCGCTCGAACAAGCCCTTGATCTTTATCGTAAAGGAGTCGAGGCGGGTGAGCGTGCGCTCGGCAAAAAGGCGTTCAAGGAAGATGTTGGCTACTTCTGGGGTCTTCTCGAGACTCGTCCCTACATGCGGGCCCGCGCCGGTTTGGCGCAGAGCCTCTGGGAGGCTGGTCAGCGTGAGGAAGCCGTCGTGCATTATTGGGACCTGCTGCGGCTCAACCCCAACGATAACCAGGGCATCCGGGATATCTTGATGCCGTGCCTCATCGAGCTTGGTCGTGACGTGGAGGCAGAGAAACTCTTCAAGCAGTTCGAGGAAGGCGGCATGGCAGTCTGGATGTACTCCAGGGCGCTCCTGGACTTCAGAAAATCCGGTGACTCCCCGGCCGCCGTCAAGTCGCTGAAAGCCGCCCTTGAGGAGAATAAATACGTGCCTTCCTATCTCCTCGGTCGCAAGAAGATGCCCCGCACCCTTCCGGGTCATTACGGCTTCGGCGACATCAACGAGGCCGTGCTCTATGCCCACGGGAATAAGGCGGCATGGAAGACCACTCCTGGAGCATTGGAATGGCTCGCGGCCAGGGTGAAGTGAAAGGGATCACGTCCCACTGCGCCATCTGCTCCCGACAATCCAGCAATACCGACACAGACCTTACCTCCTGCGAAGTCCGGTTCGACGCCTGCCACTCTTTCCTTAGAAGCTCACAAAGAGTCCGGCTGGCTGGTGGATCGGCGAGCGATTCGACGACGAGGGATATTCCGGGGCTACTCTCGACCGGCCTACGCTCCAGCGTCTCCTCGCAAAGATAATAAAAGTTTACCACGATTTTTATGGTAATCGGTAAAAATACGATGATTTTGACCCTTTGCTGTTTATAAGTCATTGAAATAATTAAGGGGTTAATCTGAAAAAATTCTTGTAGTGCCCCATGTAAATATTTTTACTTGACATGAGATCCATCATGTGGTATCCTTACCTGTATGTTCATTCGTGAGATCAAAAAGAATCATCTTGAATTTAGGAAGACTTGATCTTCCGAGGGAAGAGTGGAAAACCCTGGCCGACCGGATCGAAGAAATCGTCTCAGGCCGGCAATCCTTAATTCCCCTACCGGCCCATATCGAGGAACAGGCTCAGCACTATGCCCGGTTGCTCAGGCGCAAGGAGATGCAGAGTGTTTGTGTTTTAGAGGAACAGGAAGCCGACTGGTAAAGGGTTGATATCAATTCCGTGGCCCAGGGCGAATGGAGGACCATTGGAGGTGAGGCGGTCGTCTACGCCGCGTTCGAAAAGCTTGGACTGACGGAGGTGCTTTCGGAGATCGGCTTAAAGAAAGGACAGATTCACAACGCCGCGCTGTTGGTCATCGGGAGGCTCCTGCACCCTGCCATGAGCGGGAAACAGCCCTTTGGGCAAAGCGGATCAGCGGCCTGGAGGAGCTGCCTGGCGCGGATTTTCAGCATCTGTCCAATAATGCGCTGTATCGCCTGTCCGATCAACTGGTTGAGTATCGTGAAGAGATCGAAAGACGGATTGCCCAACGAGGGCGGGAGATGTTCGGGCTTGGAGAACGGATAATCCTCTATGATCTCACCAATACCTACCTGACGGGCAGAGCCCATGAGAGTTCGAAGGCCCGTTTTGGCCGCTCGAAGCAAAA
>JAFDED010000118.1 GCA_019310535.1 Deltaproteobacteria bacterium | reverse complement strand
ATAGATGGCTGTCGCGGCACAAGAACGTCCATTTTTATTACACGCCCACCCATGCCAGCTGGTTGAATCAGATTGAATGTTGGTTCAGCATCTTAAGCAGGCGTGCGCTGAAAGGTGCAAGTCTTACCTTGACCAAGCAAGTTCGGGATGCGATTGATCGCTTCATCGATGCGTATAACCAGGAGGCCGCTCCTTTCGAGTGGCGCAAGAAAAATGTTCGTGCTGTACCACTTAAAAAATGTTACTCTGATTTATACAAGTTAGCAGTAGAATATCAAATGCCTCCTGAGTGGGTTTACCAATGCTTTGCTCCATTTCGTTTTATATTAACAAGGGTTCAAGTGATGGAATAATGGGAGTTTCTTCCCAATCCAAATTTCAACCAGAGGTTACAGTTACCGTCCAGTAGTAGATCTGCCAAGACGCAGCTTGGGATCCATCGCGTCTCGAAGCGAGTCCCCCAGGAGATTGAAGGAGAAAACCGCCAGTGTGATACACACACCCGGGAAGATAATCATCCACGGGGCACGAAGGGCGTAAAGAGAGGCGGAGCCTGAAAGCATAAGACCCCAGGAAGGCGTGGGCTCTGTGGTGCCGAGTCCCAAAAAACCCAGAGCTGCATCAATGAGAATAGCCTGCCCTATCACCGCCGACATCACGATGAGATAAGGAGCCATCACATTTGGCACAATGTGTTGGAAGATGATTCGCAGATCACTTGCAGCTATGGATCGAGCGGCCTCTATGTAAGGGGTCTCCTTTACGGAGAGTGCGGAAGCGCGTACCACACGAGAAGCTCGCGGTATCATGGGCACCGCAATTGCTATGACGAGGTTAGGGATCGCGTTGCCCATGACCGCGACGATGACCAGAGCCATCAACAGGATGGGGATGGCCAGAAGACCGTCCATGAGCCTCTGGATCAGCAGATCGGTCTTGCCGCCGAAGTAAGCCCCAATTACGCCTATCAAAGCGCCAACGGTTGTTCCTAAGAAAGAGGCGCCAACGCCGATGAGGAGGGCGAAGCGCGAACCGTAGATGATACGACTTAGCAGGTCGCGTCCATATTCGTCCGTTCCCAGCAAGTGATTCGCGGTTGGCGGGGAGAACTGATAGCTGTAATCAACCTTGTATGGATCATACGGGGTAATGAGGTCTGCTGCTGCAGCGCTCATAATCATCAGAAAAATCAACACTCCGCTGATCATACCCAGGGGGTGCCGCCTACCGAAGCGTATCACGGTGTGCAGAAGAGTATTTACCATTGGCCCACATACCAGAGCTTTTTGCTATTTATAAGTGATACGTGGATCTATCCACCCGTACACAAGATCAATGCTCAAATTCACCACAGTGAAGAAAACTCCCGCCATCACTACCAAGGCCTGGATGACAGTGTAGTCTCGATAGGTTACAGCGTCTACCAGAAATCGTCCCACGCCGTTGAGGTTAAACACGACTTCCGTTGTAAGTGTGCCACCCATTAGAAAGGCGAATTCCAGGCCGATGATTGTTATTACGGGCAAAAGTGCGTTGCGAACGGCGTGCCGGATCACCACCACCCATCCCGCCAGACCCTTGGCTCGTGCGGTGCGGATGTAGTCCTCCCTGATCACCTCCAGTATGCTGGAGCGCATCATTCGGGTTAGCACCGCCATGGTCCGGTAACCAATGGCCATGATGGGCCAGATCATTTGCTGCATGTTGGCCGCGGGGTCTTCCCAGGGGAGGGAAAACTGCATGGGTGGCGACCAGACAAATAACCATAGCAGGAAAAAGAGGATCAGGATGGCTATCCAGAAGGAAGGTGCTGCTATCCCCCCGATGCTGACCACACGGATGATGTAGTCGGCCCATGTGTCTTGATGGACCCCGGCGATAACCCCCAGGGGCAAGGCAAGAACTATCGACAGCACTATAGCCCCCAGGGCCAGTTCGAAGGTAAGGGGCAATCGGGCCGTCAGCTCATCAAACACGGGCCGCCGGGTCCACATGGATCTGCCGAGATCTAACCGCACCAGTCCCCATATGAACTCTCCATACTGCTGATACAGGGGCCTATCTACGCCCAACTGGTGCCGGATGGTCCTCAACTGCTCTTCTGACGGAATACCCGCTTCAGGCCCCAAGTAGAGGAGGGCCAAGTCCCCCGGCACCACTCGTATGAAGAAGAAAATGAGTGTGACTAGAATCAAAATAGTGGGGATAGCCAGAAGCACCCTCCGGATAGCATAGGTCCACAAGGTGTTGCCTCCTCGTTAACCTTTTGTTCTACTGGCTCAGCCATACATCTTGGAACTTCACATTGGTGAAGTGGTTGGGATGAGGGATGAAGTTATTAATCCGCCGGGATAGAACATAAATTTTCGCGGGCCAGATACCTACCCCCCAATAAGCCTTCTCCCAGATGCTGGATTCGAGCTGCCAGACCAGTTCCCGCCGCTTCGCTGGGTCGAGCTCCCGCGACTGTAAATCGAAGAGACGGGTAACCTCCGGGTCTTCGTAACGGGCGAAGTTTCTCGCGCTCCCGGGCATGCGCGCGCCGAAGAAGGCATCCGGGTCGTCGTAGGGTGGCGCGTTGTAGATGATGCCCATCTCACCTTCACCCAAGTTTCGTAAGGAGCTGAGCCAGGTGCTGGTGTCTACCAAGCTGTGATTGACCGTAATGCCAACGCGGGCAAGCTGATCAATGTAGTAAACGCCCATGGAGATGTAGGGATAGGGTACGTTCCGATTGATTAGCTTCAGGCGGAGACCACCGGCATAGCCCGCCTCCTTCAGCAACTCCCGGGCTTTCTTACGGTTGCTCTCGGCATCCGTCCCCCACCCGGGGAGCTTTTGGAATCGATCGTCGGGCATCTCCCACTCGGAGTGGGGACGTCCCCATTTGCCAATGTAGCGTATGCCCCCGATATCCCTCAGCGCTTTCACCATCCCATAGGCGTCGATGGCGTAATTGATGGCCATCCGCACCTTCACGTCGTTAAAGGGCTTCTTTTTCACATTAAAGGTCAAGTCCAATATAGTAAGCCAGTCAGTCTTGACCACTCGTACCCTGTCGCCCGCAGCAGCCTCTATCTGCTCAACTACCAGAGGAGGCAGGCTCCGCACTTCTGCATCGGCTCGCCCGGAGATGAGCGCAGCCGCCCGCGCCTGGGTGCCACGGATGATGGCGAAGCGCACCCCATCCATGTAAGGTCGGCCGGGAATAAAGTAGTCATCGAACCGTTCCAGCTCCAGGCTGACATTGGGTACATGCTTCTTGAACTTAAACGGTCCTGTGCCCATGATCTTCTTTTTGGGATAGTCTTTGTCCCGCTCTAACATGGCCTTGCTGTAAATATGCAGGAATGGACTCGCCATGTGAGTAAAAAAGGAGGGGGTCGGCCGGCTCAGATGGAACACCACCTTCAGATCATCCGGTGTCTCGATACGCTCCAGTGTACCCAGGAGGTGGCTCCACGCGCTTACAACGCCCTCCGGCGGATTTTTGATGCGCTCCATGGTGGCCTTCACATCAGCCGAGGTTAATATACTTCCGTCGTGGAAGCGGACGTTGGGCCTGAGCTTGAAGGTGTAAGTCAAGCCATCCCTGGAGATCTCCCATTTTTCTGCCAGGTCTCCGATAATTTTAGGATATTCTTTTGGATCAAACTGGAGGAGCGTACTGTAGGCCGGCGCAGTTGGTTGGGCGATTCTGAAGCTGCCCGTCTGGTGGGCATCGTAATGGGCCGGATCGTCGGCGTGGGCTAACACCAAGACGCCACCAAGCTTCGGCTTCTCCTGCGCTGATACAGCGGCCACTGCCAACACAAGCGTCAGCGCAAAAATGCACGACAGAAATGGTACATATCTCTTCATAGCAACCTCCTTTTCGTTTCATTTAGTTAAGGATAAAAAAGGGCTGTTTTCAAATTTCCAAAAAGATCAGGTTCCCATCTCGGCGCGGGTTGCTTTGATAATGCTCTGACAGAAGAACTGGAGCAGTGAGCCTGTGGACTGGACCAATACCATTTGCACTCCGTGGTCGTAAAGGCGCTTAATCCGCTTGGCGATGGATTCCGGATCCTGAAACTGGTAGCCGGTGTTGCCCATCAGGTAGAGGTCGTACTTCTCGGCCAAACTGGCTGCTTGATCCACCACCCTCCACACATCCGGATGTTCGTAGTCGAAGGGGTGACCCAGGATACGGGAGGCATCAGAAATGGCGATGCAGATAGATTTAAGTCCCGGTACCTTGCAGATTTCCTCCATGTTCTTGAGAGATCCCTCGCTCTCCAGCAAGGGCACCAGCAGCGTCTCTTCCGCCATTTTTTTCTGCACCTCGGCGTATTTCCGCATATCTTCGGCAAAGGGTATCACATGGATGTTGCGGTGCCACTCTTTGCATACCTCCACAGCCTTCTCAACTATTTGCGGCGTGTCCACTGATACGGCAACACCAGTCGCACCAATGCCCAGTGCGCGTGTGATGTCCACCAAGACATGGGGGTCCTCCCCGGCAACCCATGGGTTGCAGGGTACCCGGATCAGAGGGCTTATGCCCCAAGCCTTGGCTGCCCTAACCATGTTGGCCGCCAGACTCCAATCCGTGGACTCGAACATCAAGTCGATACATACCCAGTCAAACCCTGCGTATGCCAATGTCTCCACTACCTCAGGGCTTGCCGTAACCTCTAGGATGCCTAAAGAGAGGCGTCTTGCTTTCATTGCTTCTATCAATTTGTCCATGGCATTTCCCCTAAAAATAAAGTTATAGCGCATACTATTCAAAAATTTCTTTAAATTATAGATATTATTATTTATAATTTGTCAAGTAATAAATCAGCGTGTTTTTGTCAGTTGTTTTCTCTGCGTTCAGCTTGCAATTACCTGAATTTCGCATATCCACACCTACTGTCCTGGCTTACAGTTTTCCATCCAGCCTAAAAGATCCGCCGGGGTTTTTTTAAGCATCAGATCAATGTCTCTTTCCTTGAAACCAATCCTTAATAGCGTCTGGACAAACATCCGCATACCCTCGATGGGATGGGCGTTGTGCATTTGCCCCAAATCTGTGGACATAATACACCGATCCGCTCCTACACGTCTGACACCTTCCGCTATCAACTCGGGTGGACATGGAAACTTAGCCTGATAAACGGGCATGCAGTCGCTAAAGCTGTGCTCGATGAAGGCCCCCATTTTTGCCAGTTTAGCCTGCTGCTCAATGGATAGGCGAGGGCAATAATGTTCGGCATGGGTAATGAGGATCTTATTAACTTTTTTCTTAACGGCCGCGGTTACTAATAGCTCGATTTCTTCCCAGGCGAGGTGACCCGTGGCCAGAATAACATCCTTGGCTGCGATTATCTCGCAAATTTCCTCAATTTGGGGAAAAAGTTTCCCCTCCATAGAAATACGAATTCCCTTTATGGATCGGCCCTCCAACTCTTTTGGAGCGGAACCGGGCAACGGTCTTCCCATGACCTTAAGATGGTACTCGGCATGGTAGGTGGGCATCCAAACAATCTTGGCTCCTAAAGCGATAGCACAATAGACGGCTTCGGGATTCAACCCTCCCACCCAGTGGTTCAGGACAATTCCCGTGCCGATTTCAATACCGTGAACCAAACGATTCAGGACAGGTAATGTCCCTGCATTGTAAAATGTAGCCTGTTTTAATACAATGCCCCGATAACCCACCTCTGACGCTTGGGCGCATATTTCATATTCATCTTGGGGTCGTTTGACTATATCCGGGTTACAATGAATATGCATATCGATGGCGCCCTCCAGAATCTCATACCCCCCCCACATCTTTTTACCCCTTTCGCATTTGAAGCTACCGCGCTCGATGCGCGTTCGAGAAGGCTCTGCACCTCAGATTGCCAAGTTCCATAGCGTACACCCCCTGGCAATTAAGAAAGCTCCAAATCAAGGTGTGATTCAGTAGCCTTGGAATTTCACCCCTTTTCTTGATGATATGATCTGATCATGACAGGAGTGGGCACGTAAATCAATCTTTTTTTGGATATCAGAGTTCGTCCTATGGTAAGGAATTATTGATTAAGATCAGCACATTGCGGATTTATGTAAATAGAGATAGAGATATGGAATAACATCATAGCTGTGTTTTTATTCATATGGTGAATAAGTAACCATGGTAGGATAAAGCGATTATATCTAATTTTACCTTCAGGGAGCCATGAACTCAAATTTACAATCCACTGGAGAAGGAGGAAGGGTTGGCTATGTTTGCTCTGCTCACTCCGCCTTCCACTTCTACGTTTCTTTCCAACCTTCCTTCCCCATGATCTTTATCCTGACCAGGGGGATACCATGTGTGTTCCGTTTCCCAATACTCATCGGGACTGATGCGCAAAAGGGTGCAGATCTTGTCGAAACCGTAGTAGGAGAGCCCGTTGCGGTCGGCTGCCGGCACCAGAAACACGTAGAGCAGAAGCTCATGGTGGCTGAGGCCGGCCCAGAAGCCGTCGCGCAGGAAGCGGTGCTCGATGAAGGCAAAGCTGCCGCTGATGGTGCGCACCCGCCGGGGACACAGTGGCGCTCTCTCGATCATGGCTTCCCTCCCTGGGGTCACAGTGTATGAGGGAAAAGCCGTGATGTCCATCTGGTCCTCTTTTGCAGGCACGGCTAAGGGGCGGGAATCACGAGAACTTTCTGGGCCAACGCGTCCATTGTTGCAAGGTGGGGGATGAGGTAATAAGCCCCTGGTTTCACAAGGGAAAACGGCCTGGACGCGTCCATCTTTGCAAGCCCCTTGATGCTCCTTGTCCTGTCCCGAACCCTTTGCAAGAGCCGATTGCGCCGGAAATACTCGGGGCTCCGGCTCCGGTAGCTGCGCCAGTAGTGGGGATGGCGCTTTTGCCACTCCTTCCGGCAGACTCGCTGGTTTTCCTTGTAATCTGGATCGGTGGCCATCTTCTGCCGCTGCCAGGGGGTTTTCCTGGCCCGCTGACAGGCAGCACTGCCGCAGAAGCGCTGGTTCTTCACCCGGGGGTCGGGGTGGAAAAAACGCCGGCAATGGGCGCATCGGATCATGAGGTTCATGGCTTCCTCCTGGAAGCAACCATAAACCTCTCTGCCTCCCCCCTGAAGGGAAGAACAAGAACCAGGACCAAACAAAAAGCGGAAGGAAAAAAAGAAAAAGAATCTTGTGCTGAAAAGGTGGTAAGGAAGTAAATCCAGGAGGCCTACTTCACTCCGTTGGTGGTGGCGCACTTTTTCATCGTTGAAAATGGCTTACTTTTTGACCGGTGACAACACCGGAACCGGTTCTATGCGGGAACATTCCCCATTCCTGCCAAGAAAATCGGAAGGCTGGTCAAGTTCGACAAAAAGACCGTGGACAGATATTTGGATTCCCTTGCTGAAATCAAATCGGATGAAAGGGCTATTGACATGTAACCTTATTGCTGGCATGATCTGGGCATCTCCCACAATGAAAGGGGGTGAGATGCCGAGGTTGTGCTCCCTTGCAACCTGAATAGTGGGAGGAGGTTGCCATGGGAGTTTTTCGGAAAAAGAAACAAGACGGTTCGTTGTCGGAGTGCTGGTACATTCAGTATCCCTGTAAGATCAGCCCTGAGAGCGGGAAACCCATATACACCACGAAAAAGGTCGGAGTTTCCAAAAGACTTACTCAGGACATGTTCGAGCAGAAGATGGCAGAATGGCGCAAGAAGGTTTCGCTGGGGACCGAGGATACCACGGACAAGACCTTTGGCCAGCTTATTGACTGGTATCTGGAGCTTGCCAGAGTCAAATCAAAGCGCTCTTACCGGAAAGACATGGAGCGCTCCGAGATTCTGAAGAAACACTTCGGCCGGTATCCTGCCAGGCTGATAAAGCCCTCCATGGTCGAGGCTTTTCAAAGTAAGATGCTCTCCAGTACATCCCGGCGCGGGAAAACATACAAGCCCGCCACGGTGAACCGGGTGGTGGCCCTGATGAAATGCATCTTTAACCTGGCCATTCGGGAGGACATGATAGAAAAGAACCCTTGTTGGAAAGTGACCATGCTGCCCGAGCACAACAAGCGGAATCGAATCCTCACGGTGAGTGAATTGGAGGAGCTTGTAGCCCAGATGAGGAAGCATGTGGCAAGGGTTGTCATTTTCGGGTTTCACACCGGGATGCGCTTGGGAGAAATTCTAAATCTCACCTGGGATAAGGTGAATGTCCAGGATGGATATCTGGAGCTGGAATCAAAGGATACCAAGACGGGCGAGCCTCGAAGGATTTACTTTTGCGGTGAGGTACTTTGCGGTGAGGTACGAAGGATTCTCCTGGAGGCCAGCAGGGTGAGAAATATCCAGCATAATTTCTTGTTTACCCATCCCAACGGCCGTCCCATTAAGAGCATCAAGGATTCTTTCAATAACGCCTGTTCGCGGGCGGGAGTCCAGGGCCTTCGATTCCATGACCTCAGGCACACCCTCAACACCAACTTGCGCAAGGCCGGAGCTGACCGGAGCGTCATCATGAAGATGACCGGCCACAAGACCGAGTCCATGTTCCACAGGTACAACACCGTGGACGAGAAGGATGCACGAGTGACGGTCAAAAAGTATGAGACGTACCTCCGGAAGGAAACGGCTGGAAGTAGTGTAAGTAATGGAAGTAACGGCGGCCTGGACGAATGTGAGTTTAAACTTATTCGTAGACAAAGAGTGAATAGTTAAAATCTGGTGCAAATAGGCGGGATTATATGGGATTTAGCGGGATGTGGATAACTTTGTCGCAATATGACTTTCAGTCAAAACACAAAATAATGAAATGAAATCGGCGACAAAATTTATTAAAGCGTGGGCTAATTGTTAGAGGTTTTTTTTACTGCGCTTTGATTGAGGCGGTATGACTTAGGGGAGGTAGTTGAATAGCGGAAAGCTTCCAAACCAGCCAATTTCGGCGGAAAATTAGTTTAATTTCACCCCCTTTGGTGGTATCAGACTTTGAGCTTATAACAAATCGGGAGGGAAACTGGTAACTGAATGAGCATTTCGATAAAAGATCGCCCCCCGCGTGGTGTTGCGTCTCCTCTGATGGGTGATCGGCGTTTATCTCCTCGCCCAGTGCGCGAAACTCCCCGCTGAACATAGCAGCCATGCCCTCCGGGGTAATCAGCACGTCAATCATCTTATCTGCAAAAAGGCCAACAAAGCCCATCGCAAGTGGACCGAAGGCAGTCTTGCTATCCCTCGCCATTTCCTTGATAAACATAAGACGGATCTGGGTTTTCAAACTGTGCCTCAGGGCCGGATAATCGATGTACTCATTAATTCTGTCTACATCCCCACTCTTGAGTGCGGCCTGGTAGCGATACACTGTGATATAGGGCTGCGCCACAAACGCACCAGCCGCCATAATCACCACCAGGGCAACAAAAAGCACCCTCTTGGTCATCGCTCTTCCCCCTGATTAAAGCGTTTAAAACCCCTTTTTTCTCGTTCGCACTTTCCAGTGAAAGTGCGAACGAAAGTGCGAACTACCAAAAAAGCGCTATATTGTTTGTGAATTCATAATCTTAGCAATACTTATCCACATTCTTGACAAAAAAACAGTACTTCTAACTCCAAATAGCGTTTTGTGGATAACTATTGCTTCCCCCCCGGAAAACGGAGGCCAAAAAAACAGGTTACCAATTTCAGTGACACTGAAAAAAATCCCACCATAGTCAACAGGGAAGAAAATAGTATGGTGTCCATGAATTCCGTCCTTAACGGGGATCCTCAGACTTCCGTTGGAAGGGTTTTGTTGATGCGTTCAAACAGCTTCTCAAACCGGCTGAGGGTTTCGTCACTGAACCTTGGAGGAAGCTCATCACGGTGGCGCAACAGCATGTCCGCAGGCCGACCGTGGTCAAATCGATCAACACCATGTTGTCGTGCGATGCGGGACACAAGAGGATCAGTGCCGGTAAGTTCATCTCAAGTGCCACCCGATCGTCTTCTTCGAGGGCGAAAACGGCTCGCACTGGGCAGACCTTTTCAAGGTCGATACCACCACGGCGGTCCCGCTTTTCCAGCCAAGCGGGATATTGCTCATGAATGGAAAATGATACGTTGCGAAGAGCCGGATTCAGTCGGTAGAGAGCTTGCAAAAAGGCGGTCTTGCCAGATTCGTTTTTCCCTACAAGGCACGTCACATCATCTTCAATGTCTACCTCGGTGGAATCAAGGATGTTACGGAATAACCTTATCTGGGCCGAGATAAGCTTCATTGCATGAATCCCTCTTTTTTTGCAAATTCCGTCTCTCCCTACGTAACGATTGTATATATAAACTAACCTATACGCCAGCCCGTATGCCGGTTTTTATGCTTTCATGAGATCAAGGTAGGTGGTGAACATATTGACGATCGGAATATATACTAAGTTGCAATCTAATATAAACTAATATATAATTTCCTCTGGTATATAACAATAACCGGAGGGAATTATGCGCAAACCACGTTCCATTGGAGAAGAGCAGAAGGCCGTT
>JAFDED010000189.1 GCA_019310535.1 Deltaproteobacteria bacterium | reverse complement strand
CATCGAAAGGTGCGTGTAGTCACAAGAAAAAAGCTCACTGAAAGGCGAATAAAGGTCTAAAATTCCATAACTTATGGCTCATTAGGAGTCTTTTCTTTGGGGTGAACATTTGTTTCAAGATGAGATCCCGGTCTGCTTTCGACAGTCCTTTGAACCAGTTGTTATTGACAATAAACGCAGCCGCTTGGGGTGTGTAGTGGGTCAAAGTGATGTGTTTAATGTACTGGTAAAATCCCATCCTAAGAATGACATCAATAGGGCTATCGAATGCATCAATGACTCCTTGTTGAATGGCTGTAAATACTTCTGACCAGGCAACAGGGTAAGGCGATACACCCCAGGCTTTCCAATAAGCCTCCATGACGGGATTTTTGGGAACTCGAATTTTTAAGCCCTTCAGGTCAGACAAGGTTTTGACGCATCTGTTTTTCGTGAAAAATGTCCTAAAGCCATTGGTAAAACCACCTAGAATCCGCAAACTTCCGGACTCTTTCAGCACTCTTCTGTTGAGCTCATCCAGGTACGGCCCTTGATGCAATAAACCGTATTCCCCTACAACGTCTTACATCGTTTCATTAAGATAGGGGAGAACAACGACATTGAGGGACGGAGCCAACTGGCCCACATTGTTACTGGTGATTCCGGCCATCTGGATCGTTCCAATCTGTATCGCGTGCGCCATATCCTGCTCGCTCCCCAACACCCCTCCGTCCAGATTCTCCACCTTGATCTCGCCGTTGGAATACTTCTTAATGTGATCAGCAAAACCGTGGGCATACCGACCGTATGCCTGATCTGGCGGGCATCACTGTGCAAATTTAATCGTCAGTCGGGCGGCCAGAACATTTCCCGCAGAACTGATCATTAAGATTCCCAATAGCGATAAAGCGAAACAAATCATAAGCACCTTGTTCCTTTCCATTTCATGCCTCCTTTTCATGCCTCCTTCTTGAAGTGGTTAAGAACTAACTCCCTAATGTTCCACCAATGTTATGCCTTTCAGTCAAAGCGGGGTTTGGTTTCTATCTCAACCCCGGACTTCAAGGTCAACCTAGGCACGATCATAGATTTTCCTGTAAATGTCTGCCCTATTTTACCGTTTGCAAAAAGGAAATCCCCTTCGGCCAGTTCCAGAATTGAGATATCAGCGGACATGCCCGCGCGGAGAGTGCCTCTATGGTGTTCCTCCTTTAACATTTTGGCCGGGTTAATGGTCGTCATTGTTATCAACTGATCCATGTTAAAACCCAGGGCGAGCAATTTGGACATGGTTACCGGCAGGCTGTAAACGGAGTCATTAATATTCATGGCGGTAAGATCGGTGCTCACGGTAGTGGGCAATACTCCCTGTTCCAAGCCGATTCTGGTAATTTCAATGCTAAAATGGGTTTTTGCATAGGCCACGTCTAAAATCACTCCCCTTTGTATAGCTTCCTTGAGCCCGGGGAGCAGACCTCCGTCCCGTCCGATAACCCCTCCTTTCTTCCATGTATAGATGTGGGTGAGTATGTCGCCTTGATCCAAAAGGGACAGCATCTCTCGAGTGAAGCTGTTGACGACATTCTCGGGCACGTTTTCTTCCGGGTCAATTCCAAGGTGAATCATGAGGGGAAGGTTGACTTCGGAAGCTATTCCTTTTGCCGTCTTTACCGTCTCGGATCCCAGGTTTTTCACCAGAGCCCCGGTAGCCCTCAATTTAATTCCTTTTATTATATCCCGGTTCTCTTCTATGACCTTAATCGTAGCCTCTGGGTCGATAGTATTCCAGCTCCAGATTTCAGGAATAACCGTAAGCCCGGTGGAGCACAAGTTGAGGAAACAGAAAATATCCGTCTTCGCTCGAGGAATGACATATTTTCTAAAACTCATAAAATTTGCGCACCCGGTGCTGCCCGCATCACAAACAGTGGTAACACCGGAAAAGACCCCGCATTCATCCGGTGATACTCCTATAGTGATGATGCCGTCAGCGACATGAGAATGGGAATCGATCAATCCGGGGGTCACTATTTTCCCCTTGGCGTCAATAATATTCTTCGCCTCATTGGCTGCTATATCATGTTCAAGAGCTATAATCTTGCCCTGGGAAATGCCAATGTCCCGCTTGTCGTGTATCCCCAGAGCAGGGTCAATTATCTCACCTCCTTTAACTATCAAGTCATACATCATTCCCCCTTTTCGGATGGTTCAATTGACCCCGTCATATCCTTCCCCGTGCCTTGAGTCGAAGGAGCGGCAGGCGGTTTTTATCTTTGTAATTTCATGGAGATCCATCTCTTTAATCCCTACTTGCCGTTATGAAGATTTTTGACATAATCACCGACCGAATGAAAAAGGATCAAGAACATCACATTTACCCGCTAATTCCGTCAAAATTGTAATTTTCGTGTCCCGTTCATGTTACGCCATCTCCAGCACCGCCCGTTTCGGATCTTCCAGTAATGCTTTGAGTCTCTGCCGGAACCTGGCCGACACAGCACCGGTAATGAAGCGGTGGTCGACGGTCACCGACAGCAGCATGATGGGCCTGATGGTAATGGCATCGTCCACCACTACCGGCTTTTTTGTTATGGCCCCGAATCCAACGATGGCCCCCGGGGGGAGATAAG
>JAFDED010000188.1 GCA_019310535.1 Deltaproteobacteria bacterium | reverse complement strand
TTTGGGCGCGTCCTTCCGCGAACGTTGTTTTGTCCCGCCTTTGCCCTCACCTCCCTTTTCCTCGAGCGGTTCCACCACCGGGGACTTCAGCCACATGCGGATCAACTTCAAGACAGAACGGTCGGCGATCCGCATCCGGAGGCACGCCATCAATTTATCGTGGGGAATCGAGTAGAACCGGAACTTCGGCTCCTGCTTGGCCTTTTGGTCCGGTTTCCGTCTCAGTCGAGAGATTTTCTCCGGCATAGCCATCCCCTTTCCCAATCGCATGGTGGGGGATTGGCCCGCCGGGTCTCCCCTAGTGGAACTTTTGCTCAACCGGCTTTTCTTTCGTATCGACAGAAGCATGTTTCCGCTCAGGTCCCTTGGGCTCAACGAGCATTACCCCGCTTCCCCGCTGCTATGGGCCTGTCCGACTCCCGGCCGGGGCCGCCAAGGGGTTATTTCTTCCCCAGGGCGTTGTGGCTGGGGCCACTCCCCGCCGGGCCTCCCAGGTTCCTCGGCCAATCTTTCAGCACGCGCCGTCCCCCATCACCCCGGAGAGCCCGCCGGTTGCATATGCCCGTTGCTTCACTGACGGCACCGGGCTTCACCACTCCTGGAAGGATGGCCACTCTCACTGGTTTAACGACCGCCGGATCGGGTTACCCTGTCCCGCGCTCGATGGGCTACATGTCAAACGGGCAATTTACATGGCGAACTCCTCTCAGTTCGCAAGATTGACCAGGCTTGGCCTGGCGCTACCGGGATAACAGGATGAATGGGTTCTCTTGCTTCCATCATGTTATCCTGCCAATATTCTCTTTTATTTACCTCCCATACATCCCCATGAGCTCCGCCTGACCCAGAATGCTTCCCTCCATTGATTTCAGAAGATTCTTCTTGGCGACTCCCGGCGGCAGGTCGAGCTTTTTGCTCAGAGCGTAGAGCTTAAAGAAGTACCGGTGCGGCTTGCCAGGCGGAGGGCAGGGGCCGCCGTAGCCGATGCGCCGAAAACCGTTTATCCCTTGTATGGCGCCTCCTTCCAGCCTTTCCTCTGCGGGGACACCCTCGGGGAGGGAATTGGCGATACCCGGTATGTTGAATAGAACCCAGTGGACCCACGTGCCAACGGGTGCGTCGGGATCGTCGGCAATCAGCGCAAAGGTCTCAACGCCTTCCGGTGCTCCCGTCCATTCAAGCGGAGGGGAGAGGTCGGCCCCGTCACACGTGTACTTGGCGGGAATTGCACCTGAGGAAGAAAACGCCCGGCTTTTCAATTCAAACCCCATGGCTGCTCCTCCTGTATAGAAAAAAATCAATAGAACCATCATGAACCACCTTGCCGTCCCATGACTCATGACGCACATCCATTTCTCATGCTGTCCTTATTATGAAACCTACTGGGGTACGCAATTATCTTTAATTCTTGCATAGCCTGGCCGATTTCCAAATCCATGGAGAGGTTAACGCCGGTCCGTTTCCTTTTGCAATGAGAAGGAAAATGATCTATACTGTCTCATAGCAGCTTCTTTTTTGGTGATTTTCGAGACTTAAAGTATGTCAAGCATACTGAATTTGGAGCTGCTTTTCCATTAAAAAAATAGTACTACCGGCAAATTGAACGCATTTTTGAACACGAATTTAACTGCGAAACTTTAGATAGTGAGCTGATAGAATGTTGTGTATCACGAAATCAAGGACAATCAAATATCAAAACACTATTACCATATCTCTTCTATCGCTTGCAATGATTTGGAGATCATAAACAATTTCAGCCGCTTCTCACCCCCTGGCTCCTGCCCCTCCATTTATATCATCATCCATAATAGCTATTTTATTTTTATTGCCTTGGTGAATTGCTCATACTGTATCGTGCGACATTTTTTTCTTGTCACACAAGCATTTTTCTTTTATACTCGTTCTCACTCGGCAAGGAGCCTTCGGCCATTCGTGATTCAGTCAGAAAAGAATCGGAAATTAAAGGACTTGAATCTTCAGGCGAGATGCCGCATATCGAGGTGATATCTCCTTTGCCTGAGAGGAATCGTATCCGCAGAAAATGTCCCTGAGTTTGAAATGACATAAGGGACTCTGGCAGGCATAAACCCGGCCTTAAGACATTATATACAACCATTTTCATGCTCCGCGGGTGCAGCCCCGGGATGACAATTACAAAGAAAAAGGGAGGACAAAATCATCGCGTACCGGAAGAGGCTGCTGAAAACGCTTGAAAGCTTTATAATATATCTGTTTCCACCGCGGCAGATAATCGTCAGAGCTGAGGGCCGGGTCAGGTTCATTGCCCTATCGCGACAGCTTCAGGTGGCCCTGGCAATCCTATCGCTGGGGTTGATTGGCTGGGTTATTTATTCCTCCACGGTTTACTTCGCTCACAAGTCTATCCTCGCGGCCCACAAACAAACCATCAGCGACAGGGACACAGCGCTTGAACGGTCGGACGCGGCCTATCGCGATTTGCAGGCCCGTTCCGAGGAGCTGAAACGCAAGTTTCTTTCCGTGACTCGCCGGCTCAAGGAGAAACAGCAGCACCTCGTCGACAGTGTCTCCCAAAACGCTGCCTTGGAGAGAAGTCTCGGCGAAATCAAAGGGAAACTCGCGCGTTCGGAGAAGGCATACTCCCACATGGCGTCTGCCCGTGATGCTCTCGCCCGGTGGCTCAAGCAGGTCGAGAACGAGTTGGAGGAAATGACCCGGCGAAATGCGGCCCTCAACAAAGAAATGGCTTTCATCCAAGGGAAGTTGGATGATGCCCAGGCGCACAACGCCAAAGCAATTGCTGATCGTGAGGCACTGCGGAAGCATTTATCTTCTGCCACTGAAGAGAGGAACCAGCTCAAGGACCAGAAAGCCCTGCTATCGCAAAGGCTGAACGAGCTGAAGGATGCGATGGATCGGGCGGTGGCCGAACGCGATGAGATAATGGCGCAACGCTTGTCCCTGGAGCGGCGGGTGAAAGATCTCGAGCACTGGATTGCCAATCGCACGGAAATCCAGCAGAAGCTGATCGCAAGACTCACTGAACAGGCCGTCAGCAAAAATAAAGAAGTCGAAAAGACCCTGGCCCTTACCGAGCTCAATGTGGATTTCCTGTTGGCTGAGCTGCGCAGGGCAACGGATGAAACCGGTAATCCTGCCGGCCAGGGTGGGCCATACGTCGCCTTTTTACCGGAGTTCAAGGGATATTTGTCCGAATTTTCCCCCATGAGTGAAATCGATGCCATGTTGGAGCCACTGGACGGCCATCTGGAGCGGTGGGAA
>JAFDED010000046.1 GCA_019310535.1 Deltaproteobacteria bacterium | reverse complement strand
GGAAAACCTCTTGGTCGAGGCACTCGCCACGCTAGAAAATGATGCCAAGCGAGTTTATAATCTCACAGCTTTTGAATGGATTATAAGTGTAACTTTGAAAGCAACTTAGTATTACATCTCAAAGTTTATTTGTTTTACTATTATTTTATTATAGAATTATCCTAAGACAAAATTGTCAGAAACTGGGCAGGCACTTTCCCATAAATCCCCCTGCTGTTGTTGGAGCTCTCCCCAATGGGAATAGCGTTCTCCACCCAAGATCTGAACTCTATGACCTCAAGAAATTTTGCCACCAACGTGGCAATTCCGTCAAAAGGAGTGATGGATTTTCGAGTAAATTCAATTTTTACTTAATTTACGCTTCGGGCTGGAGTAGTCTTTTTTTTGTTTCATTTTTTCGTGCTCCTTGTTGAAAGATTTTATTGGTTCAAAACAAGGAGCATTTTTATCTATTTATCCCCTTTGTTCAACAGTATTTTCACTCCTAAATGCAAAATCTGGGTTTAATGCTTTGAAATCCACAAAATACGAGATGGGCGAGGTCGAGGGGAGCTTCATCGACATGGCCATCGAAGTGGCTCAGAGCCACCACGAGCGATGGGACGGGAAGAGGACATCCACACTGGGTCTTTCCGGGGGAGGCATCCCCCTCAGCGCCCGTATCGTGGCCCTGGCCGATATGTACGATGCCTGCTGCAGTCCACGGGTCTACCGCCATCAACCTATCCGCAGGGAAAAGGTCCTCCAGATGATCGAAGAGGACACCGGTCACGCCTTCGATCCGGTGGTGGTGGTGGCTTTCTTCCGCAGCAAGGACGATTTTTGGGAAACCGAGGGGCACTTGCAGGATTGAGAAGAGTCTTCGATGCCTTTCTTATCAGGCATGACAGGCCTGGCGATAGAAAGGTTTCAATCCTCCAGCGATTCCAACTCCCGAATCTTCCATCGTATTTCCTCTTCCAGCCTCTCAATGGCCTGTATCTGATGTGGACGGACGCCGTGGGCGGGAAGCGATCGCTCCCGCTCCTCCAGCTTACGCTTAAGCGCCTCGATTTCCGCGCGTAAACGGCTCTTATTCTGACTTTCCATGGGATTTTTCCTTCCCCTCTATCGAAATAGAGAGAATGTATCTTCTTCTTTTTTATGGATGGCGAGCCGGCGACTTCCTCTTGATGAGCACAGCAAGTGTCATCACGTTCATCACCTGACATTGAGCCAGGCCTTCATCTCTTCTTCCGATCGATAACCGATGAGGGCCTGGATGAGCGTGTCTCTCTCGTCAAGTAGAATGATGGTTGGGAGGAAGCCCACCCGTATCCTCTTCATCAGTGTTTCGATCATGGGCCTGTCCTTATCCATGTCCAACCATATAACCTCCATACGGGGAGAAATTTCCGCCTGCATGGCCTGTATTGTCTGATCCATCTTTTGAGAGGAGCCGCACCAGTCTGCGTGAAGGTAAACGAGCCTCATTTTACGAAGGCTGTGGACCTCCCCTGCGTCCCTTTCTCCTTTTCCTCCTTTGCTGACGGAGGCGGTTGTGTGGAAACGGGAGGGCGTGATGGCGATTTTTAGACCGCGGATCATACGGGTTTTGCCCCTGTTAAGGTCAGTCCACTCCACGCCGTTATATTGCCGAAGCAGGATTACGGCCTCGTCCCCTTCTATGAAGTTGGGGCTCAGTTCCCATAGCTTGCCCTTGCGAAGGTTGCGCGTAGGCTTCCCGTCATAGCGAGTACGGCCATCGGGTTGATAAATGAAAACGCTGTACTCGGGATACCCCTTCTTCTCGTCGATAACCTGTCCGTTGTCATCCGTGACGAGGATCTCCACATCCTCCACCGGCACAGTATTGCTGGTTACGGTGTAAGTCTGACCGGATATCAGCTTGATACGCCGGGATGCCTCCACAATGCTGTCGGTTCCATCGTAGCGTACAATGCGCAATACAGCTTCTTCACCCTCAACGGCGTTTATATCCGTGTTCCAAATCATTCCTTTGCGGAGGTTTCGAACATCTTTGCCGTCGTAATAGGTGGTTCCGTCCCCGCGATAAATCTTGACCTCATAGTTAGGGAGGTCCTTATATCGGTCTATTGGGCCACCATCGGGCGCCCGGGCCACGATGGTCACATCCTGCACGGGACGGGTCCGGGCGGTCAGCGTATACGAAGCCTCGTCGCGCAAAACCACCACCTTCTCATCTTCCAAAAATTGATCTTGCCCGTTGTACCTCTTGAGTCGAAGCACTACTTTCTCACCCTCCACGAAGTTGGGGGCCAGTTCCCATTCCATTTCCTTGCGCATGTTGAGCGTTTCCTTCCGGTCATAAAGTATTTTCCCGCCCGCTTTATACATATAAACTGCATAGTTGGGAAGCGACTTTCGGGTATCCACCGGCTTGCCTTCCGGAGTTTGGGCTGTGATGGAGATGCTTTCCACCGGCCGGGTTTTGCTCACGAGGATGTAGCGCGCACCGGTCGCCAGGCGGATGCGTTTGGCGTCCTCGATATAGTAATCCGTACCGTCATAGCGCCGGAGCTTCAGTATCACCTCTTCCCCCTCGGGGAAGTCGAACGCGGCCTCCCACTCTTTATCCTCGCGCATGTTTCGCGTCCCTTTTGTATCCACCAAGGTGAAACCGTCGGATCGTAAAACGATGACCTGGTAGTCGGGCAGGGCCCTGCCCGTGTCCACTGCCTGTCCGTCCGGCCTTTGCGCTAGAATTGCAACATTTACCTCAGACCGGGCGACAAATGGAGAGGCAAGAAGCAAAAAAAGAAACAAGGCCGTACTCACGGCGGATATAAGCCGCTGCTCATTGTAAATCATAGTATACCTCCATGGATCGGGTTATTTCTGCTATGGCCATGAATGCCAGGCCAAATGGGCGCCAGTAGTATTTTCGCTCACGCCGCCGCCCCGGTATCCCCTGCCGGGGGCCGGGCAACGGATCGACCCAGGGTGAGTGCGTGGAAGCCGAATCTCTCCCGCACGGCGTCGATGCCTTTGTAGAGCCTCCGAAGCCGCTCCAGGCGGCGGTCCTCAAAGAGGCCGAGCTGGCGGGGGCCGCCCACCAGCCGCGAGAGGGAAACACCGATGAGCCTCACGGCGACACGGCGCACGAAGAGACGACGAAACAGGGGAAGAAGGGCCTCGTAGAGCACGGGGTCCAGGTCGGTGGGCGATGGCAGGGTGGCGCTCCGGGAGCAGGTAACGAAGTCCGCGTAGCGGAGCTTCAGGGTGACGGTGCGGGCCTCCAGCCCTTCCCGGCGCAGGCTTCCGGCGGCTTTCTCTGTCAGCCGATACAGCACCGACTCCAGCAAGGGGGCGTCCACGGTATCTTCCGGAAAGGTGATCTCCCGGCCGACGGACGGGGGTGGGGCACGGTGGGAAACCACGGGGCGGTCATCTCGGCCGTTGGCGCGCTGGTGCAGAAGCCGCCCTACCCTTCCGAAGGTCTCCTCCAGGAGGACGGGATCCAGGGCCGCCAACTGGCCGATGCGGCGGATGTTGAACATCGTAAGCTTCTGCCGGATGCCGGGGCCGATGCCCGGAAGGCGCTCCAGGCCCTGTGGGGCCAGAAAAGCCGCCTCGTAGCCCGGGCGCACCATGGCCAGGCCGTTGGGCTTGGCGGTTGCGGATCCCACCTTGGCCACCAGCTTGTTGGCGGCCAGCCCCAGGGAGCTCTCAAGCCCAAGGGTGGCGCGGGTTTCGTCCCGGATCCGCACCGCGATCTCCACCGGATGGCCCATCAGCCTCTGGAGGCCGGTGAGGTCCGCGTAGGCCTCGTCTACGGACGCTGCCTCCACCACGGGTGAGTAGCGGCGTACGATAGAGAAGAACCGCTCCGAGGCCCGGAGGTAGAGATATCCGTCGCCCCGCAGGAAGGCGGCTTCGGGACAGAGCCGCCGTGCCATGGCCGCGGGCATGCCGGAGCGGACTCCGGCGGCACGGGCCTCATACGACGCGGCGGCCACCACCCCGCGCCCCTCGGGATCGCCCCCTACGATTACGGGCTTCCCTTTAAGGGAGGGGTTCCGGCCCTGCTCTACGGACACGAAGAAGGCGTCCAGATCGATGTGGAGAATGGTGCGCATCTACCGAAACTTCCTCAAAAGCCCGATGACGACCCCCTGGATGCGAAGGGCCGCCTCGTCCACATACAGGGGCGCCATGTCGGGGTTGGCGGGCTGGAGCCTGATGCGCCCGTTCTCCTCCCGGTAAAACTTCTTCAGCGTGGCGCTACCGTCCTCCAGGAGACCCACAATCAGTTCTCCGTTTTCCGCCGTCTCGCGCGCCTCCAGGATAACCAGGTCTCCGTCGCGGATCTGCTCGTCGATCATGGAGTCTCCCTCTACCCGCAACACGAAGGTGTCCCCCCTCCCCACCATCTCCTCCGGCACCGCCACCGGCCGAGCGTCGGGAATGGCCTCAATGGGCTGCCCTGCCGCCACACGACCCATGAGGGGGACCTCCACCGCGGCCACGCGCACCTCCTCAGCGACCACCTCCAGGGAGCGGCTCCGGTTCCAGCCCTTCCGGATCAGGCCCTTCCGCTCCAGGTTGGTGATGTGCTTATGGACGGTGGCCACCGAGGAGAGACCGAGCATGCCCGCCAACTCCTGAAAGCTGGGAGAATATCCCCGGCGACGGGTAAACGAACGGATGGATTCCAACACCTGCCGCTGTCGTTTGGTCATGGCCATGGCCTTCACCTCCCCGCAACGCTTTGGATATCAATGCGAGAAATACGCAATTTTTTTCTATTTAACCTGCTTTTTTTAAAATAGGCAAATAAAAAGCGAAAGTCAAGGGAAAAATAGAAAAGATCATAAGAGGTCTTTTTCGAGTTCCCGCAGGATGTGGATCAGCTGTGGAGGGACTTGATCGTTTATCATTTATATTACAGGTATTACCTGGTTTTCGAGCGCGCAGCAATCACCCGAAGCAGGCTTTTTTCCGCTGCATCTATAAAGGACTCAACCGTGGGGGTTCGGCTTCGGGAAAAGGGAATAGCCGTCAGGCAAAACTCCGCGCGAGCGGGAATCCCCTGCAATGTGTAACGCTGGAGCTTCAAAATTCTGGATATCTTATCCAGTACGATGTGAGCACCGTGGATCGGAGTCATGGGGAGAATCAGTATAATGCGATTTTCCCCCAGCGTGCCCAATATATCAACGCCACGGATGGCGTTTTGAAGGGTCTCCAGGACTGTGTTGCGTATCTCGGAGCTGTTGAGATCGACGTCCCGCGCAATGGCGCGATGTAACGAGATTTCCCGGACGCTGATCAGGATCGCCGAGAAGGTGCCAGGGTACCTCATGGCCTTCTGAATTAACCAGTTAAGCAGGAAGAAGGTCATACTGCGGTTGAAAGTATTGCTGGGGAGATCGCCCCATTGCCTGCGTTCCTGCTGCGTCTTAAGCCGCGAGAATACGTCATTGTAAATCTGCTCGAAGGCGGATTCGCTCATTCCCTGGCTTTGAAGCGTCGTTCGTATGGGATCCAGTATCTCTTCAAGTTCCCGATCGCTCTCCAGAGTATTTTCGAGAACACGGACGATCTCGGCCGCATCCACGAGCTTTCCTTCTCCCGACAACTGTTGGAATACCCAACTGGATTTGAGCCGCCTGAGAGTCGAGCTTATCCGCTCACTGAGCCGCTGGTCTACCGATGATATCACTTCCGTTTTCAGGGGGTGGGTGCCCAGTTGCTCCACCAGTTCCATCTGAATGCGGGAAAGAATTTGGTTAAGATGTTTCCCTCCCTCGATCCCTTCTGCTTTGGCGCTTTCTATGGCCAAATGGTTACCCACCCGCTCCACATAATCCACCAGCATGTCGGTGAGTTGCCTTTCATCGCCGGTCAATCCGGCATTACGGATCTCCGCTGCCAGAATGATGAGCTCGGCGGCGCTTTTCGGGTCCTCCTTGATATGGAGGATCAACTCCTCGGCGGTAACCCCCACTTCCTCAGCAGCCTCCTGAAGCACCTTCACCAGTCCTTCGTCCTGTAACTCCCAGGTCAATTCCTTGATCAATGTGAGGAAATCGGACAACGGCATGCCGTCAGCCAGAAGAGCTTCCTTCAACTCGGGCAATATGCGCCGCATTTCTTTTACATCAGGCAACATGCGCCGCAAGATTTGAGCCAGCCGCGGAATCGATATTTCCCCCCGGTTATACTCTTCCCTGATCAGACGTATGATCACCTGGCGGGTCAGGGCTTGCGCCTCATCCTGGATAAGGCTCTCTTCCCGGTAAATCACGCCCATCGCCTTCTGGGTTTCAATGGTTTCCAACAGTTCAGAGCGCATTTTGAAGACGGCCTGTATCATGCTTTCCAATGTAGCAGATCCGGTTCCCAGCGGGGCGGAGCGGATCTCGTTTCCCAGCTGGCGCAGCTTTTCTGCCACAAGGAGCCCGGGGCGCAGGCCCTCCTCGTCCGGCCCGTCCGCGCCGCCCGTTTCCAATAATTCCCGGCTGAAACCAGTGGGGTCCTCCAGAAGCGTTTGAAGAGATAGGCTTCGTTCAAGCTCGGCCAGCGCCGCTTCGGCCGTCAATTGTTTTTTGGCGGCATGATCTCCCCCCAGGGTCGCCTCGTCGTCGGCTGATCCCTCTTCATCCGTAATCATCTTCTTATATTTATAGAAGACGTAATTCAAGCGGATGGATACCACGCGATGCCGTTTCAAGCCGGCTTTCATCTCTTCTGCCGTGGGGTGGGCCTTTGGATCACAAAATACCGCTAAAAACGGCAGGAGTTCCTCTTCCATCATCCCTTCGCTGAAAGAAATAGATTGGATCCCGGCTTTTTTGAAATGGTTGACGATCCGGCGAAGATTAACCCTCTTGTCTATGCACCAATCTTCCAGGTAAAGCGAGTCCCTTTCCAGCATTATGGACAATATTGGAGCCTTGGCCAAGCCTTCTTTCAGCGACCGGTAGAAGGCCGGAACCATAGCGGCGATGGAAGGGTGGGAAATGCCGTAAATAGTTGCCTGATTTAAAAGAAGGTTGAAGTGACGCGCAATCTTTTCGGAAAGTTCTTGCGATATCCCTGACGAGCCGTTCTGGCTTGTGTTTATCGTGCTCATCGATGCTTTTTTGTTTGAGCCATGCTGAAAATTGTAATCCCGTCCTTCTATATCAACTCCGTTAACTACCAATTCAGTGCTCTTCCAGCTTCTCTCCGGTCAGGCGGCTCAGGGCCTCCAGGTACTTTTCCCTCGTTTTCCCGATTATCTCCGGCGGCAGAGACGGCGGAGGGGGGTTGCGATCCCAGTTGATAGAAATAAGGTAATCCCGCAGGAACTGCTTGTCGAAGCTGTTCTGCGGCCCTCCGGGACGATAACCGTCCATGGGCCAGAAGCGGGATGAATCGGGAGTGAACAGTTCGTCGATAAGAACCAGTTGTCCGTTTATCAGGCCGAATTCGAACTTTGTGTCCGCGACAATGATACCGTGATTTTCCGCGTGCCGGCATGCCTGGAAGTACATGCGAATGCTTATGTCGCGCACGCGCCGGGCCAATTCCTTCCCCACTATCCTCTCCATCTCATCAAAGGGGATGTTCTCGTCATGAGTGCCCCGCTCGGCCTTGGTGGCTGGGGTGAAGACGGGGGTCTCCAGGCGGTCCGATTCCTTCAGTTCCTCGGGCAAAGGAATGCAGCAGACGGCGCCTGTTTTCTGGTAGTCCACCCATCCTGAGCCGGCCAGATAGCCCCTGACCACGCATTCCACCGGCAAAGGACGCGCCTTGCGCACCAGCATGGTCCTATCCCTCAGTATCACTTCATGAGGGCGGCAGGCGGCGGGAAATTCCGACGGGATTATGGAAATAAGGTGATGGGGCACTATTTCGGCCATCTGATCGAACCAGAACGCGGATATTCGCGTCAGAACCTTTCCCTTGTCAGGTATGGGGTCGCTCATGACTACATCGAAAGCGGAGATACGATCCGTGGCCACGATGAGCAGGTATTCTCCGAGGTCGTATATGTCACGGACCTTGCCCCTGTTGATCAACTTCAGACCGGTCAAATCGGTTTCCCTGACTGCTTTAAATCCCATGTCCCCTACCCCTTTCAAACGATAATACTCTCATGAACCTGCTGGGTTTTATACCATAATCCTTTGGCATTGTCATGCAAAATCAACACTTCACCATTCGCTCAATCGGTCTTTCAAACGCTGTCAACGAACTTCTCATCGTACATCCCGTCCAGGAGGTCGCGGTACCGACGGATCACGTTCCGGCGTCTGATCTTGAGCGTTGGAGTCAGCTCACCGCCGTCGATGGAGAATTCGTGCGGGACGATCCGGAAGTCCTTGACGGTCTCATAAGAGGCAAGAGATGCGTTGACTTTCTCTACCCATTCCCTGACAAGTCGCACAATGACGGGATGGGATGCCAGTTCTTTCACAGAAGAGTGCGGGATGCCATTCTGTTGAGCACAGGACCGTGCATCGGCCTCGTTGAGGGTGAAAAGCGCTGTTAAATGCTTCCTTCGGTCTCCGCAGACCATGGCGTGGCTGATCAGGGCGTTGCCGCACAGAAGATTCTCGATTTTCTGCGGTGATATATTTTTTCCGCCAGCGGTGATTATCAGGTTCTTTTTCCGGTCGGTGATGGTGAAAAACCCATCTGGATTCATATATCCTACATCGCCGGTATGGAGCCATCCCTCTTCGTCGATTGCCGCGGCTGTGGCCTCCGGGTCCCTGTAATAGTACTGGAAGCGGTTGGGGCCTTTCAGCAATATCTCGCCATCAGGCGCCACCGCCATTTCCACGCCCGGGAGGGGCGTGCCAATGGTGCCGAACTTGAACCGGTCCAGGCGGTTGACGGCTCCAACGGTGGAGGTCTCAGTCATGCCCCATCCCTCTAATATAAGCAGGCCGCATGCATGAAAGAACTCCAGAACCTGCCTTGACGTGGGTGCAGCTCCGACTACGGCGAAGCGCAGCCTTCCCCCCATCAGGTTGTGTACCTTCCTGAAAACGAGGAATCGGGCCGCGATGTGCTGGATTCTCAGGAGGGGCGGAATGTCGCGGCCTTGCTGCAAGCATCTGCTCACCCTTTTTCCCACGCCCACGGCCCAGTTGAAGACAGCCTTCCGGAGGGCCGAGCCATCACAGCCCTCGGCCATGATCCGGGTATAGGCTTTTTCAAAAAGCCGAGGCACACTGAGCAAAAATGTCGGGCGCGCATCGAGAAGGTTCTCTGCCACAGACCCAAGGCCCTCGGCTATCCATGTGGTGATCCCCTTATGATGGCCGAAAAAATGCTCTAATCGGCCATATGCATGGGCCGGCGGGAGGATATGGAGGTTGGAGTCGTCGGGCTTCAGAGGAAAGGCACGGTCTACAGCCTCAACCATAAACATGTAATTGGCGTGAGTTGTGACCACACCCTTGGGGATACCGGTGGTTCCGGATGTATAAATGATGGTCAGCTCATCTTCCGGCCCGATGGCATCTACATTATGGTTGAAAGCATCCGGGTGGCTTGACTCGTATTCCCGGCCCATTTTCCTGAGCATGTCTATATGAATGACCGGTTTATTTGAAGCAGTTCCTGGTGAATCCAGAACGATTATTCGATCAAGGTTGTCGGGAAGTTCCGGATTACTCATAATGCGATCAAGCATGTCCATGTTCTCAATGATCGCCCAGCGGGCACGACTGTGTTTCATGATGCCGGCGGCCTGGGTAGGCGCATCGTTGGGATAGATGGGCACTGTGAGGGCGCCTGCGCAGATGATAGCCCAGTCGCAAGCAAACCATTCTCTCCTCACGCCGGCCATAAGGCATACCCTCTCGCCCTTTTGTATTTCCAGGGCCCGAAGCCCCAAGCTGATTTCCCTTACCTCCAGGCCCAGAGCCCGAAAGGTAACGGGTCGCCATTGCCCGTTTTTCTTTTCCATAAAACGGATCCGATCACCATACTGGTCTACCCGTTTTACGAACAACCGAGCCAGGGTCTTCTCCTCCATCCTGAAACCCTCTCGATCAGAGCACCTTTTTATCAATGAAACCATTTCAAGCTATTTTCGGGCTATCCCCTTATTATGTTTCAAATGAATGCCCGGTGAAATTCACTTTCACATATGCAGTGTGTGAGGTTCGTAGTCGTAATTGAACGCCACCGTCATGAGTAATGACTTTTTATTATACCACAATCTCCTGGAGTGTTACCCATGTTTTATAACAAGATAATTTCGGTGTCTTGTCAGGCCTGCCTTTCATTTGCTCACCCGCCACCGAGTATCGCTTCCTTGCCGAAAGCACAACAGAGCGCTCTGAAGCCTTTCAGAAGCATCTGGGAAAGCGGCTGGCTGATCTGGATTATGTGAGCGGTGATATACTCAACATGGATGGCCACTCCATCAAGCTTTTTTCCCGAAAGGAGATGAAGGCATCATATCTTTCCAAGGACAAGACCCACGGCAAAGCCATTCGCACCTTTTACACCCAAGATCAAGCCAGCAACAAACCCCTCGTTGCCAAAGTTGCCTATTCAGGTGCCCCCGTGGCTCAGGTGCCTCCTCAGTTGGTTGAGTCAAACAAAGAGATCCTTGGTGGTTCTGTCCTCAGTGTCAACGATAAAGAGTGGTTCATTGGCAGCCTTCTGGATCAACTTGATAAGATCCATGGTACACAGGTGCTGCTTCCCATAAAACGTACGGCCAAACGGATCAGAGAAATGGAGTCCATTCCCTTTGAGAAATTCAAAGGCCCGCTACGAAAACCAGCCCATTGCAACGCTGGCGACAGAACTCGATGGTTTTACAGGCAGGATGAAGCTTTTTGTCAAACGAAATGGTGACAGGACCTTCTTTGCTCTGATCACCAACAAGAAGTACTTCGGGGCTGCCAGGACTATGGAGATTTACCGCAAACGCTGGAGGATCGAAAACTTCTTCAATGAAAACAACTTCTTGGGCCTTGATCGCCTGCCTTCTCTCGAACTCAATGCCATCCAGACGGCCCTGACCCTAAAGCTCGTTTCATGTCACCTGGTTGATAACTTCAGGAAGAACCTTCCAAAACCATTCTCAAACATGAAGCCGGAGTCCATCTACCATAACTTCATTCAGGCCGTGCAGGGAAAGGTCCAGCTCAAAAAGGACAAACTACAGGTTGACATCCACGGCTTTCAGCATCGGGATGTAGTTGCTGCATTGTTCAAAGGGCTCGAGCAAAAGGTGATCGCCCAGAACATCGATCCACGCTGCCCATGGTTGAATGATCATATGATGAGGTTTTCGTTTAAGTGAGAAAGTGTATATCGAACTAAGGCTGAATTATTGCTGATCATTGAAAATTTAGCAATTAGCATTGCAAAATCAGCAATTTCTTAAAGATTTGCGTTGATAGTCGCTAATTTTTCATTTTACCATGAATTTTCATAGAAAAAGCCACATGGCACATCCCAATGGGCTCGCTGGTTTCATTTTTAAAAAAATTACTCAGCAACTAAGCCCGCGCACACGGGCCTTCGCTGCCCTCTAAAAGCTTCGTATTTACTTTTCCCGGACATCCTTTATCTGGGAGCGAATTGCAGGCCAGCAATAATGGCCCTCATAAAAGCGGGCAGATCGCCGGGCATACGGCTGGTAATCAAGTTTCCATCCACAACGACCTCTTGATCAACGTAATTCGCTCCCGCATGAATAAGGTCGTCCTTTATGGCGAAAAAGCATGTGGCGGTTTTGCCGCGGACGACTTCAGCAGAAGCTAATAACCAGCCTGCATGGCAGATGGCTGCCACAACTTTCCCCGCCTCGAAAAACTCCTTCACTAGGTTTACCATTGATGGATACCGACGCATCTGGTCAGGAGCATACCCGCCCGGTATGACAATGCCGTCGTGATCGGCTGCTGAAATGTTCTCTGCACCGGTGTCTACCGTTACAGGCATATGTAATTTACTGTTATAGGTCTTGGAGCTGCCCGATCCCACAAGGGTGACCTCGGCCCCTGCTTCTTTCAGCCGATAGTACGGGTACCAGAGTTCAAATTCGTTGTACATTTCTTCGGCAAGAATGACTACTCTTTTTCCCTTCAACTCCATTACGCTTCTCCTTCCTTAATGACAAATATTTTTCATCCTGTTTCTTTATTCTAGCGATTGCATGTGGATTAAGTCAACAGCATTTGCAAAATCTTTTTTCATATGAACTATCATGACCTGCGGTCGCAACAAAATATGAAAATATGGTCAATTTATCTATGGCTACCGGGCGGGGTTTATCCCCGCCCGTATAATCCTGCATCCAAAATATATTTTCACATAAATTGTACCTCTCAGGGGAAACTTCGTTTCGTGTTTGCGGGGATTTACCTTTCATTATCTCGCTCCCGTATTTTAGCCTTGCATTTTTCGGAAATACTTTGTAAATAGATGTTTACTGGTTTTGCAGATACATTAAACCCAAGTCCATCGGACTTGCAAACCGAGGCACAGGTCCAAGGCCTGTTCCGCCTGTCAAAATTTTCAGATAAACACGGGGTCGTAGTTCAGACCGGTTAGAACGCCGGCCTGTCAAGCCGGAGGCCGCGGGTTCAAGTCCCGTCGACCCCGCCAAAAATATCAAAGACTTAGGTCATAAGACTTAAGTCTTTTTTGCTTTATTGAGTGAAAAACTGAGTGAAATTTATTTAAGATGGTTCATCCGAAATTTGCGTACTTTAGCTCTTGAAAGTTTGTGGACAATCAGGTTTTCCTCTTTGAGGATAAACAAATCAATCAAGGAGGAGAGACCATCATGTCCACAAGTCTTTTGTATCACGGATTCGGTATCCGAGGCTACAAGTATGTCCGCACCCACTATGAAAATGGATCTGTGCTTTTCACCATACGCCAAGACCCGAAAGAAAAAGGTTGAAGTCGGTTTGGATTTTGTTTGCCATTCAAAGAGTTTACCGCCTGGTTTGCGCTCTGGTCCGACAGGTCAACGTGGGGTTTGCCGACCCCGTCGCAGTTACACTAAAGCCTTTGATCGTTATGCTTTGGAACTGTCCCGTCATATGACCATTCAGTATGTGGCCCGCCATCTGGGTGTCAGTTGGTACGTCATCAAGGAGATTCAAAAGAAGAGCCTCAAGCGTCGCTCTTCCCTGCCGCAACTGAAGAAACTCAAGAGAATAGCCATAGATGAGATCACCAGCGGTCATGGCCATCGATATGTGCCCATCGTTTTGGATTGGGACAGTGGAGCCGTGATCTTCGTAGAGGAGGGAAAAGGAGCCGAAGCCCTGGAGCTGTTCTGGAAAAGGATCGTATGATCCAAGCCCCGGATTGAAGCCGTGGCGATTGATATGTCGCCAGCCTATATTAGCGCAGTGATGGAGCATTTGCCGAAAGCTATGGCTTTCGGGATATGGAATTCTTTAAACGTAACATTATGGCTATTCATGAGACAAAGTACGCTTTAGTCGGATGAACCTAAAATTATTATTACTACTCGAGGAGTGGCAACCATCGTAAAAAAGGCAACCCTCGAAAAAATATTGACGGGAGCCAAAAAACATGGACTCTCTGAAGATTATATTGAAGAACTGCGTAAATGGGATCAATGAATTTATTCCCGATATGATTTGTCTTGACTACGGAAACAACCCTGTTATCCAGAAGTGAAAACCTCTAAGATAATACCCCGTGATGTAGGTTTTTCGAAACATGATGCCCGTGGGTTTTTATTGTGGTTTTTCTGATCCAGAGGCGTGATGGGACTGTTCCTCTTCCACCGGGTTTCCATAGCAATAACGGCACCCATGGCCGCATTGATACCACTGCCCAATATCCAGGGAGCGCGTGCACTGGCACGCAGGGCGCTGGGTTGGGTCTTTGGAGAGGGAGCAGGGTTCATTGCGGGGGTGCAGCCGGGAAAGCTCGGCTCCGTCGATGCAGCCGCCCCGCGTCAGCGAGGGAAAGGTGCAGGTGCGTATCTCTGTTCCGTAATGGCTGGCGATGGGTATAAACTTGTCCTGGATGAGAGCGATAACCTCATCCACGGGATGTTCTCGAAGATGGATGCCAAACTTGGCAAAACGGCGGATTACCTTGGGATAGGCCGTCACGTAAGAGGTCCGGATAATGGGAATTCCCAAGCTTCCTGAGGCCTTTGCCACAATACTGAAGTGCTCGGCGTCCATATTGGTCAGCCGACCGCAGGGAGAATCCGCGTCCAGGAGGGGATCGTAACGGATGCTCACGCGCTCAGGCTTCCCTACCCACTGGACAACCCCGGGCAGCATGTCCAAAACCTTTTCCTGAGACGGTACTGCAGGCTCCAGGTACGTTCCCCCAAGGCCGGTGATGGTCACCAGGATCATAATCTGATCCAGATCTTCAGCCAGTCGCCTTAGCTCATCATTAGTAAAAATGGGCTCTGGATTCTTGGTCCAGATCACCAGGGTATGTATCCTGTCTTTACCGATCCTGCGGATGCGGCAAACCATCTCCGTGGGATAAAAGCAAAGCATGTCCACCCGCCTACTGGCAGAGATAACTTTTTTCATGGATTTCTTTTGCATCGGATACGGATATCCACCATTGACCCTTTTTCAGCATATAATATCACCAACGATCCATGGAATATAAAAATCCATTCACCAATAAATTGCAAGTTATCGTAAAAGATATTATAATAAAAAAAATTCTGGCTGAGCCTTGTAACACTGGTATGGCATATTGAAGGGAGCAATCATGGCTGGATTGATCTGGCTTGAGAGGCTGAAATGTGCGTGGGTTATCGGGTTGATCGTTTTTGGCGCTGTATCATCTTTTGCCGCTGATTTGACCTTCCGTTACGAAAAGGTTGGCTTATCCGTGCCCAACAGCCGCGTGCACGCCCAAGATTTCCAAACCGAAGACCTGCAGGGCAAATTGGTATCCTTGTCAAATTTCCGCGGAAAAATCGTTCTGTTAAACTTCTGGGCTACCTGGTGCAAACCCTGTGTGGTCGAAATGCCGGACCTTGAAAAACTGCATCAGCGATATAAGAACGACGGCCTCGTGGTTTTGACAATTAATTATGGTGAAACCAAGGAGAAGGTCAAAGGGTTTATGACTCGGAACCGCTTGAACCTGCCGGTGCTGCTGGACCCGACCAAAAAGATCTCCAAGCGTTATCGAACTTTTGCTCTCCCTACCACGTACCTCGTAGACAGAGCCGGATATCTGCTGGCAGGAGCTATAGGCCACCGGGAATGGAACTCCCCGCAATTTCATATGCTTGTGAAAGAGCTGTTGAACAGCAGCAAATAGGAACACCGGCATTTAGAGGAATTTCAGCAGCCACTCAGGAGTCATCTGGATGAATAATGAATTTAACCTTGTCATCTGATCGGTGATCAAAAGGAGCCCGACTATCGTGAGAATTAGACCTGCTGCTCTTTGAACCCAGGGAAGGTATGATTTAAAGGCGTTGAAAAAGCTCGAAAACCAATGAAGAGCGACTGCGCTGATAAAAAAAGGCAGAGCCAAGCCCATGGAGTAGGCGAAAAGCAGCCAGGTTCCTTTGGACATGCTTGATCCGATGGTCGCCATGGAAAGAATAGCTCCCAAAATAGGCCCTACACAGGGCGTCCAACCCACAGCTAAAGTAACCCCCACGAGAAAAGTGCTTGCATAACCGGCAGCAGGACGATTAAACTCGGGCCTCATATATCGCATCAACAAGGGGATACGTATGACATCCATCAGGATGAGGCCAAAAAAGATCATCAGAAGACCGCCAATCCGCTGGATCAAAACGCGATAGTACAGCAGAAGTTTTCCCGCGAGTCCAAAGGTTGCACCCATGGCCATGAAGACGGCGGTGAACCCCACAATGAAAATGATGGAATTGATAATTATGGCCCGTCGTTGTACTGAGGAGGCCCTGAATTCCTGAACATTACCCAATGAAATACCAGTGATACAGGATAGATATGAGGGAAACAGAGGAAGCACGCATGGAGACAAAAAAGACAGTACGCCAGCTCCCATAGCCATTAAGATCGTCAAATTATCTGATGTAATCAAGGAAAAGCCTTTCTTTCAGAAATAATGCGTTGAAGGATGAACCATGTGATTTAGTTTACTCGAGAAAGGGAAAGCTTGCAAAGATTATTTTGTTAACCAGGTGTTTTCAGGTGCGGTGATATCGTGTTCTATAATACTCACCATATGACAAACGACAATTCCCCGGTTATCCGCAAGGGCCTGAAATGGCAAAGTGCGGATTTCGTCGCGGAGAAAAACACGGAAGCGTTGGGAAAACTCAGTAATAATAAAAATTACGGACTTTGTTTATCAGGTGGAGGCGCCAAGGGCGCCTACCAGATCGGATGCTGGCGCGCCTTCCTCGAGTGGGGACTGGATTTTGAGGTTGTGGCAGGTAGCTCGGTGGGAGCTCTTAATGGCGCATTCATCTGTCAGGGGGACTATGCCAGAGCAGAAAATTTCTGGTGTCACGTCTCCGCCGAGCAAATTCTCCGCCTGGACACCTCACGGATGCGCCGATTGGCAGCCCGTACCGCAATGGATTTAGCCCTACTTGCACTTCCTCTGCCTTTTCAAGGTGCTCGGGCTATCCGATATACCCGTTATGCTATGATGGCGTTTTATCTTTTCAGCCAAAAGGGAAGCTTGCGGCGGATTCTGCGAGAGGGATTGTTCGACGCGAGTGTCCTAGAGCGAACTATTGACCAGTACCTTGACCTCGACCGTTTGATGAGCAGTGGCAAGACCTTGATAATCAGCACACTTCAATTCAGCAGGGACGATTCGCTGAGATGGGGGCACACTCGATATCATCGAACCGACACCATGACGGCCAACGACATCAAAAAGCTACTGCTGGCCAGCGCATCCATCCCCTTGATCTTTCCCGCGGTGGAGATGGAGGGCTTGTATCACCGCGACGGTGCAGTCCTGGTGAAAACTCCGGTACGTCCCTTGTATGATATGGGAATCCGGAAAATTTTCACAGTTCACCTCAAACCCCTAAAACGCTCTTTCCAGAGGCGCTTTCGCGACGCATCCATTGTGGCTATCGCACCAAGCCGTCCCCTGGCACGACCCGCGCTCGGGACATTTACCTTCACCCCTGACACGGCCCGGATGCAGCTCGGCAGGGGCTACCAAGACGCAATAAAGACGCTTCGGAATAATCCCCTGTTTAACTAAAACCCTCCGACCCAATGAAAACTCGCCTCATTTCATCCAGTATTTTTGCGTACGACCTGTTGCGGGCGCGTCATCTTGCCTTATAAAAGGCAACCGGCAGTGCACCTGTTACGGATAATAGAATGCTTGAGGCGACTGCAACGCCAAAAGCTTTTCAGGACATTGGTTTTCCTCTTGACAGGTAAAAACGGGGTATGGTAGCTTAATACTGTTCATTAAATCGATTTATTTAATAATCACCGGGAGTTATTCATGATAAAAGCTAACGGCGCCAACATGGAAAGACACTGGCTTATGGAGCTTTACCACAGCGGTGAAGATCCAGAGAAGATACTGGCGTTATGCCGCGCTTCCCTAGAGGATTCGCCTTTATCACTGGATAAAAGGACTTTGCTGGGAATGGCGCTGCAAAAGCTGGGCCGAATCGAGGAGGCCCGCCGAGAGTTTGAACACGTGGAGCGTCTCATACGGCGGGGAGACCCGGTGTACCTCCTTTTGGCTGACATTGAGAAGCAGGATGGAAAACTCCGGCAGGCAGCTCGCCGGTACATCCAGGCCCTGGCCTGTGATAGCCGCAATGATGAGTGCTGGTCAAAATTGAGCGAGATCAACGCTGCTATGGCGGAATCGTTGCGGCAGGTATTTAAACTGATTGAAGAAATCGAGGAGGAGCAAAGGGACGAGCATGAACTCCCAGCACCCGCTGTGGAGAGGTCAGAAGGGATACCGCCCGCCATTCCTGTGGAGAGAGAGAAACCCGGACCCGAGCAGATCCTAACAGCACTGGAAGCATGGCTGGCAACCATCCGGCGAAACAAATCGGCTTTGGATACGGGGGCCAGTTCATGAAAATTTTAGTCATTCACGGGCCCAATTTAAATCTGCTGGGTCTGCGCGAGCCGGAAATATATGGTACTACTACTTTGAGCCAAGTCAATCAATTGCTGGTGGAATATGGGGAAAAATATAAAGTGGATGTTCATTGCTTCCAGTCCAACCACGAAGGAGAACTGATCACTCGCATCCAAGAGGCCGCTGAAAAGTATGATGCCCTCATCATCAACCCCGCGGGTTTCACTCATACCAGCATCGCCCTGCTTGATGCCTTGCAAGCGTGCCGCATTCCGGCAGTGGAGGTTCACCTAAGCAACATTCACGCCAGGGAGGACTTTCGACGGCACTCAGTAACTGCCGCTGCTTGCATGGGCCAGATCTGCGGCTTCGGGGCAGACAGTTACAAGCTGGCCATTCAGGCCCTGCTTTTCGCCAGCCAGCGGAAAAAAAACTTTCAAGGCCAACGGGCCTGAAAGTCCCCCAATTTTTCTCTTCCTTGACAAACCGGATTAGACTGCGTAACACTTAAACAATAGGAATTCCAGGGAAGTACTTTATGGGGCGGGTTGGGCCGAGAGATTAACCCGCAAATGAGACGTAGGCTGCCACGGTTTCGCCGCGGCTTTGCCCATGCCATTGTAAAGGCGTTTATAACACGCCTCACACTCTCTTGCTGGCATTCTCAAATACTAACCATGCTCCTTTAGGACGAGATGGTTCGGTGGGGACAATTCCAGATGGACGTGGTAAAGCGGCGAAGAAAAATACGGGAATACCTCCGGGAGGCGAACGCCGCTGTTTTCCTGGTGCTTGATGTTGATACCATACGTTACCTGACAGGCTTTAGCGGCAGCGACGCCGTCCTCCTCATAGCCAGAGAGGAGTGGGGGGAGGATCTATTCCTGTGCGATTCCCGTTACACATTCCAAGCCCGGGAGGAAGTTCAAAAATCCACCGTTAGGGAATACCGCAAAAAACTGGATGGGATCAAGGATGCGCTGGAAGCCGCGGGGGTCCGAGATGTGGCCATTGAGGCCCACATAGTGACTCTGGCTTTTTTCGAAAAGCTCCGGGAAAGCCTTCCTGAGGTGCACCTCGTGCCGTTAAATCAGAGTCTGGCAGGGATTCGCGCCCTCAAGGAACCTTCCGAGCTGACGTTCATACGTGAGGCCATCCGCGTGGCATCGGAGAGCTTCCAGGAAGTTCTACCGCGAATCGCAGCGGGTGCGGAAGAACGTCAGATTGCGGTGGAATTGGAGTATGCCATGCGGCGCCGGGGAGCTCAGCGGACCGGCTTCGATACCATAGTTGCCTCGGGTGATCGCAGCGCCCTGCCCCACTGGACCGCGGGACGGCGAAAGCTACGTCCCGGTGATCTGGTGGTGGTGGACTTTGGGGCCAGTGTCAACGGATACAACTCCGATGAAACTTGCACCATGGTGGTGGGCCGGCCATCAGAGGAACAGGAAAAAATCCACGCAGTGGTGCTGGAGGCCCAAAAAAGGGCTATGCATGCCATTCGGCCTGGTGTACCGCTGGCCCAGATCGACTCTATAGCACGAAACACCATTCAGGAGGCCGGATATGGAGCATACTTTGGACATGGCCTTGGGCATGGCGTAGGAATGAATGTGCACGAAGAGCCTCAGCTGACCCCTGACGTGGAGGGAACCATTGAAGAGGGCATGGTGTTTACTGTGGAGCCCGGCATTTACATCCCAGGATGGGGCGGCGTGAGGTTAGAGCACATGGTGGCGGTAACCGCTGAGGGATGCGAAATACTCACCTATTTGCCAAAAAGCTTGATTTCATGTTGATTGTTTATGTTATTGTACATTGAATCTATGAACAGTGAGAGAAAAGCCGGTTAACACATTTGAACTAAGCATTCGGGGAGAAAGGCATGATCTCAACATCAGATTTTCGAAAAGGCCTCAAAATAGAACTGGAGGGTGAGCCCTTTATCATCGTGGATTTCCAGCACGTGAAACCTGGCAAAGGAGGCGCTTTCGTCCGCACCCGTCTTAAGAGCCTGGTCTCCGGTAACATGCAAGATAAGACGTTCCGTGCGGGGGAACGGGTGGATACGCCCGACCTTGAAGAAAGGGAAATGCAATTCCTTTACCAGGAAGAAAACCGATTTCATTTTATGGACACCGGCACATTCGAACAATTATTCCTCACCGACGATCAGGTAGGGGACAACAGGAACTTCCTGACTGAAAATTTGATAATCCGTATCCTATTTCACAACAACAATCCTGTGGCCATTGATTTGCCCATTTTCGTTAACATGACCGTTGCCCGGACGGATCCTGGCGTCAGGGGAGATACGGCCAGTGGAGGAAGCAAACCTGCTACCCTGGAGACTGGGGCGGTGATCCAGGTTCCCCTGTTCATTAATGAGGGTGATATCATCAAAATCGATACGCGAACGAGGACTTACACCGAGCGTATTAGCGCCAAATAGCCGGGAAATGACGCGGAGGAGGATGAATGGAATTTCCGGATGATTTCTTGTACAGTGTGGAACACACCTGGGTGAAAATGGAAGGCAAGGTGGCCACCATCGGTATCACAGAGTATGCTTTGGAGGACCTTGGAAATATTCTGTCTGTGGAACTGCCATCGGAAGGCGAGGAGGTCATCCAATACGAGGTTTTTGGCTCGCTGGAGTCGGTGCAGACAGTAACCGAACTCCTTTCCCCTGTCAGCGGAGAGATTCTGGAGGTGAATGAGGATCTTGCCGTCGAGCCTGAAATCATCAATGGCGATCCGTACCACCGCGGCTGGATGTTGGTTATTAAAATTGCTGATCCTGAAGAAACCCGAGAGCTCAAGACCGCCACCGAATACGAACGATACGTCAATGAACATAAAAAAAACTGAAGGTTTCAAACCCTTATGCGTCGCCTTTATGCAGGTAGCGGATTTAGCATGGAAGCAAAGAACCTGTCATACGGCAGGCGGATCCTTGAAGAAACCTCAAGCATAGTATCCCATGGTGTAAAAAGGATTATTTGATATCTGTTGTTACGTATTATTTGATGATATTTTATGCCAATCCCACTGCGCTGAGTGCATGAAGGCTCAGGCTGAGAGGGAGTGTTATTGGCCAAAATCAGGGGAATGATCGTTATCAATTAAGTAGGAGGGTAATTCTTTTTTGGCCCGCTGCGAGCTGCCGGCGGTCATCGTAAATATGATGCGCGGTGGGTGGTCCCGGCCTGGCAATTGGCCGAAGGACGGGGTGAAATTCGCGCAAACAACATGGTCATGCTGGGAGCCTTTATCCATACTTCCGGACTGGTGAAACGTAAAACATTTATTGGGCTTCTCCAGGAAAACTTTCCGCGAGGGAAGAGAAAGCTTTTGGATTTGAACCAGCAGGCACTTTATGCTGGATTTAATATATTCAACAATAATCAGGAAAAGACCACAGGAGTCCGGCGCAATCGTTGTTCGGGATATGTTGCGATAAAATGTTCACGCGCCCGATGCACTATGTATATGGCATGAAGTTCTTTGTTTTCGACGCACAAATGCAGAAAAATCCCTATGGGCGGTCTTCCAAGTGGCATGTGTCGTTGTAGAAATTCATTTTCAGTTCCCTTTTTTTGGCTGTAACCAGGCTGATAGAGCAATTATTGGGCTGCATGCGCCACATGTTTTCCAGCGGTGTCTCCAACACATATTGGAAAAAAAGAGATAGCGCAGAGCCATGGGAAACAACGGCTACACTGCCGTCGGAATGTCGCTGAATGATGCGGGAAATGGCTCCCACCATGCGGTCACGGCAAGTTTCCAGCGACTCAGAACCTGAGACAGGTTGGTATTTCACCCGGTGAACCCAGTACTCAAGAAAGGTGTGATAGCCGTCCAGATCCACCTCGGGAATAAGCATTCCTTCCCACTCTCCAAACGAAATCTCCTGAAGACCTTCTTCCACCACCACGGAAAGGCCTGTGGCACGGGCTATGGCTTCTGCTGTTTGAAATGCCCTGGTCAGATTACTGGAATATATCGCATCAAGACGAATGTCCCGAAACCTTTGTCCCACCCGTTTAGCCTGCTGCCTCCCCTTGACGCTCAGTGGCGGATCCTGCACGCCCTGGAGCCTCTTAATGGGGTTCCAAGAGGATTCTGCATGTCGAACAAGATAGATATGCGTCATTGAGATGCCTTTTATTCCTTGATTTCATATGACCAACCCTGGGAAATATCGATTTCAGCAATCAATTGTTTGAACTCTTTTTTCATTTCCTCCATCAGGATAAGAGACTGACTGCTTCCTATCGCCAGAGGAATAAAGCCTTTTTTTCTCAATTCGTTATCTAAAATATTCTGTTGTGCGATCTGGAGGAACGCCCTTTCCAGCACGCGGACCCTCTCTTGGGGAACGCCCTTACGGATGCACACCCCCAGATCAATGCGGGGAAAGATTTCAATGCCCTTTTCTACGAAAGTGGGTACAGTTGGAAATATGTCCAGTCTCTCCTGCGTGCCTATGGCCAAAATCCGAAAATCTGTAGCACGGGCTACCAGATCTGTAGAACGGGCCATGACCGCCTCAACTTCCTTGGAGCGAAATCCCGCCATTTGCTTGGCCGGACCAGCAAATATTACCGTAGTCAGTTCAATCCCGGCACGTTTTTGAAACTGATAAAGTGCTAAATATTGAGGGCTGTATCGAGCGTCCACACCGACTTTGATTCGCCGGGGATATTGTCTCGCCAAAGCAATAAAGCCATCAAAGCTCTTCGCTGGATGATCTCGTCGAACCGCCAGCCCGATGGGGATGCTCTGATAAATAACTAGAGGGAGGAATTCGTCCGGATCATAGCCCACGTTCTTTCTCACGAGTGGATTTAGGATAAGGAGGGGCAGCACCATGCTGGAAACTACATATCCTTCCGAGTGAGAGCGCGCCAGGAATGACCAACACGATGAACCGTCGCCACCGGTTCGATACGTGATCACCACCGGTGCCCCCAGGATATCTTTCAGTGCTGGCTGTTGGCGACGTGACATTTCATCCACATGACTGCCCGGAGTTTCACAGACGACGTAAAGAATGGGACGATCTGGAAAATCGGCCTGCGCGCCAACAGGGAAAAGAAAACCAATACCCAGAAAAAATACCCGGAACCCGTACTTGACTATTCTGTTCATTTCAATAGCTCGCTTTCGTCATAAAGTTGAAGCTTATTTATCATATCGGCCTCATAATGGTCAATACTTTGTCGAAATCTTTTTTTCTCTATTTGACATCCGGCTGACACCACACGAAATAGGGAGATCATCCAGGATTTTCGATTCCCCATCGGGTCATAAAGACAGCGTATCTTATCAGAAGAATAGTTGAAAATAAACAACTAGTGCTTATATGCCCGCATCATCTAAAAACAGCATTGTATTCACATGTTATGATCCAAATTTCAAATGTGACGCAATCGTCAAGCAGAAAAAATCATTATGGATGGGAAAATTGCTTGACATGGGCAACAGGTTTCGCTATAAAAATAAAATCGAATGATATTCAACAATGCAATGCAATCCTTAATTCAGGGACAGTGTGAGGAGAAAAATGAACTAGTTTATTCCATATTCGAAAGAGTCATAAAGGAGGTGGGAAAGAAAAGCAGCGGCGGGAAGATACTTGTTTTTATTTTTACTATCCGGTCTATTAGTATTAGGGACATCGGGGACACGCATAGGAGGGTTCAAATATGACAAAAGCTGAATTGGTTGCCAAAATGGCAGGGACATCAGGGATCAGTAAAGCTGCCGCGGAAAAGGCGTTAAAAGGCTTTACAGATGGCATCACCATGGCTTTGAAGAAAGGCGAGAAGGTAACGCTGGTTGGTTTTGGCACGTTTTCCGTCAGCAAGCGAGCGGAAAGAAAGGGAAGAAACCCTCGAGACGGGAAAGTCATTAAGATTCCCGCCTCCAAAGTGGCCAAATTCAAGCCAGGGAAGGCTATGAAAGAATCTGTCAAATAACGTCATTACGGTTCTTGAGAATAAGACAGGCAGGGGCAATACCCTGCCTGTCTTATTTTGGTAAAATGGGAAAAGTCCCTTGAACTGGCCACGGTTATGCAACTTCATCTTTAAGGGAAGCCTGCTGCCGTTGAAGGTATCTCAACGGTTGTCCGAATATAGGCTAATGGAAAAGGGATATTATCTGGAATGAGTCTACGTCCACCAATCCAAGGTCTGTAAGCTTCAGATGCGGTATCACCGGGAGTGCCAGGAATGAAAGGCTCATAAATGGATCAAGAGGTTTGCACCCCAGTTCTTTGGCCGCGTGGATTATTTTTTGCGAGGATGAGCGGGCTTGTAATACCCCTTGATCCGACATAAGTCCGGCGATGGGGAGAGGAAAGCTTGCGATCGTCGATCCCGCGGACACGATCGCTTGTCCCCCGCCCATACGTCGAACCTCTTCCGCTGCCTCCAGCATATCCTCGTCGCGCGTGCCAACAAGAATCAGGTTATGGGAGTCATGGGCCACAGTTGAAGCCAATGCTCCCTGCTGTAAGCCCATCCCACGGATAAAACCGACGCCTACCCTCCCGGTTCCGCGGTGACGCTCCACGACAGCCACTTTAAGCAGGTCGGACTCAGGGTCGGCTGCCAATTCCGGTCCCTTTCCCCAGGCTGGCAGCAAAAGCTTTTCGGTTATTATCTGACCGGGTACGAGCCCCATTACCCTTACATGCTCCCCTTCTCGTTTTACGCGTAGTGATTCAGAGGAAAGGCCGCGTATTGTCAGGTCCGAAGGTGGAGCACTTGGTCCTGGAGCGGAGGCGAGGTCGGTCAACCGGCCATCCCGAGCCACCTCCACTCCATCCTTGATGACCAGGCGCACACGGAAATGCTCCAGGTCATCAAAAGCAACCAGGTCGGCTCTGTATCCGGGCGCCAATGCCCCCCGATCCCTCAAACGAAAGTATTTAGCGGGATTCAGCGTTGCCATCCTCACAGCTGTGAAGAGGTCCAAACCCAAAGCCACGGCCCTTCGAAGGATGTGATCCAGATGCCCATCCTCCCATAGATCGCCGGGATATTTGTCATCTGTGACGAACATCAGATGATGGGAATGACTCTTTTGAGCCAGCGGGAGGAGGGCTTCAAGGTTTCTAGCTGTTGAGCCCTCCCGGATCATCACCGCCATGCCCAGGGAGAGCTTTTCCCTGGCCTCTTCCAGTGTTGCGCATTCGTGATCAGAGTGGATCCCGGCCGCTACGTAAGCGCAAAGTTCTCGACCGGAAAGGCCAGGGCAATGGCCATCTATTACCTGATCCGAGAAAGCTGCCAACTTCTCCATTATGCCGGGCTCACCATGGATTACGCCAGGGTAGTTCATCACCTCCCCAAGTCCGGGTACCATTGGGTGATCCTTGAAAGGGATAAGTTCTTCAGCGGATAGGGTGGCCCCCGACGTTTCCATCTGGGTTGCCGGAACACAGGACGGGAGTATGACAAAGATATCCAGGGGTGTGTACGCATTGGCGCTCAGCATGTACTTGATTCCCTGGATACCCCATACGTTTGCCAATTCGTGGGGATCAGCCACCACCGCGGTTGTGCCTCGCGGGAGAACCGCCCTTCCGAACTCCACAGGGGATACCATGGTGCTCTCGATGTGAATGTGACCATCGATCAGGCCCGGGCAAAGATAGGCACCGGCAAGGTCGATTTCCCGTAGGGCCGAATATTGGCCAAACCCGATAATCATCCCGTCGTGGATGGCAATGTTTCCCTCTCGTATGGCGCCATTGAAAAGATCAAAGCAACGGGCATTGCGCAAAAGCAAATCCACTGGCCCTTCTCGAGCAGCATGGATCATTTGTGCCAACGACGTAAGCGTCTGTTCACGACTCGCTATCATTTCTTTCACCTACTCCAGGGAAACCCTTTGAGCGAAATGCGTTGATACCGACTGTACCAATTCTTTGGGCACCCATAAAGTCAGAGCATCTGTCCTAACCCTCAGCGAGCGGGGATATACACCGCCCTTGCTGTATGCTTTCTCTTTTTCCACCAGAGGAGCCTCCGCTACTACCATAGGTGCCTTCCAATCTGGCGGGATGTCCTTTTGGTGCAAAGTAAGGGGTTCATCCCCGCTCGAATCGAATCCGGTCCTCACTCACACGCAAAGCAAACGTCTAAAATCGGCCCTCGACTTTTAGAAGCCCCATCAACGTTTTCAAATCTTTGTGCTCATCGGTTTTTTCGATCCAGGAGACGATCTGTTCCGCCTTGCTGCGGGGAATGCGTGTTGTGGAGAGGCGATAGAACTTTTCTTTCACTTCGTCATCGGTGATCGGGTTCTGTGGGGTGCCCTTGGCCCAACCGGTGTACTTGCTCAACTTCCGGCCATCGTTGGTAGTCAGCGTCACGATGGATTCATACTGATCGGGATAGGTCCGATCCAGTTCCTCGTCCCCGATCATCCGCATGTTAGCAGAAAGCCTGCCAATTTCCGGCTCATCCCGGCGGTCTTTCAGGATGTCATCAATGACAACCCCTCCTGTTACAGCCGCGACAGCGAAAACGTACTGGGCGCAGTGGGATTTCAATTCGTTGTTATCGATCATATGCGCACCGGCCTTGGGATATTGCAGGTCGATCTTGGCAATGTCCCGGGAACTCAGGCCATGCTCTCTTATCAGATCCAGAAGCGCATCCAGGCCCGGGTGAGTAAACGAGCAAGAGGAATAGCGCTTGATGGCGAGTTCCTGGATCGCCCACCGCTCCCGAAAAAGCTCATCCGGCTTTTGCCCCCCGTTTGAAAAAGCGGAAAAGAAGTCATATTTTCCTTCAAAGATCATGGGCGGTCCGCCGAAACCCAGTTTTGCCAGAACAGATGCGGTAGTACCGTTTCTCGCTGCGATTCCCGGATTGAAAGGACGGGAGTTCTCCGTATGATCGCTGGCCCAGGCCAGAAGCCCGGATGCCTGGTTACCGGCTAACCCGAGGGCATTAAGCCACTCTGAATGAGTGAGATCGAGCAGGTTCCCCGCCGCCGCCGCCGACCCGAAAACACCGGCCACCGATGTGGGATGAAATCCTCTGGTGTACATATCCCTGGGGTTGACAGCGCTGCTAACCCGACACGACACCTCGATGCCCAGGGTCAAGGAGGCCAGCAGTCTTTTCCCGTCCGCTTCCTTCCATTCGGTGAAAGCCAGCGCCACCGGGACGCAGACAGCCGCAGGATGCAGGACGGAGGCCACATGGTGGGGTTCGATGTCGCAATAATATCCCAAAGTGCCGTTGACCAGCGATGCATTGACGCAGGAAGTTTTAAAATCGCTTCCGATGATGGACGACTGGGGGTTTCCTCCCAGCGTACGCGCCAGTTCAATGATCAGCCGGCTTCCTGAGTAATGCGGGGAGGATGCCGCCAGGATTGCGCCCAGCGTGTCCAGCAATATCAGTTTTGAGCGGTTGACAACTTCCGGGGGCATTTTCCCAAAAGTGAAATCTCCGATATATCTTGCAAATTTGTCTGTCAACTCCGTTATCACCTCTGCCATATTACATGCTCCTTGAGATGAGTTTCTGATCGGCTGGCTCATATCCGAGTGGCGACGGCAACTAATCCGTTACGGTATCCACCTCTTAATCAATGCCCGTCAACAAGTATTCCATGATCAAGGGTCCACACCGCCCCTGCCTTGCCGTGGGATGTCCTTGGAGATACGGGCGGGGTTGATTCACGCCCAAATAAAACTGAAAGAACAGGCTTCTGATTAAAGGATGGGAAAAATCGGCTAACTGGTCCCGGTGCATTTTCGAAGTAACTGGTCGGGACGGGCGGATTTGAACCGCCGGCCTCGTGCTCCCAAGGCACGCGCGCTAGCCCGGCTGCGCTACGTCCCGACTCTGTCTAACAATATCATTGCTTTTCCTTAAAGGCAAGAATTTTTCACCTCATGGCTCTATAGCTCGCCCACTGGCCAGGCAGCGTTACGTCCGAGATTCATGAACATCCATCATTAATTCGCATTACATCAAGGACTCCAGAGCTTGTTGGTGCTGTAGAGGAGCCGCTTTAATTTTTGCAGTGCCCGTGCCCTGTGGCTTATCAGGTTTTTGACTGGTGGAGGCACCTGGGCGAAGGTGCAGGCCAGCTCAGGGCTGTAAAAAAGCGGATCGTAACCAAACCCATGCCTGCCGAGGGGCTTATCAAGGATCCAGCCACGGCACTCCCCCTTCGCGCTGACTACCCGCCCTGCAGGAGACGCGGCGACCATACAGCAGATAAATGCGGCTTTCCTCTGTGGTCGAGGAACCCCGACCATCTCTTCCATCAGACGGAGATTGTTGGCCTCGTCGTCAGCATTATCCCCGGCGTAACGGGCCGAGTAAACGCCAGGCCGTCCGCCGAGATAATCCACCTCCAGACCGGAATCATCGGCCACGGCCACAAGCCCGGTTTTATAGGAGACGGTCAGCGCTTTTTGCAGGGCATTTTCATAAAACGATCGGCCTTTCTCCTTTATCTCAGGAAGATGGTCAAACCGTCCCAGGTTATAAATCAGGAGATCAGGAGAGCGTAAAAGCTCTTCCATCTCCGCGGCTTTATGGGGATTGTGAGTAGCCAGCACAAGGGTTCGGAATTTAACGCCACAACTCTTCATCATCCAGTTTCAAGGTCTCCCTCTGAATTTGGGTAAGTTGCCGTATGCCCATGGAGGCCAAATCGATCATCCGCTGGAGCTGGCCTTCACTGAAAGGATAAATCTCGGCTGTCCCCTGAATCTCTACAAATCTACCTCCTCCCGTCATCACCAGGTTCATATCCACTTCTGCAGTGGAATCTTCCTCATAATCCAGATCCAGAAGAGTTTCCTCCCGGACGATTCCCACGCTAATGGCCGCTACTGTGTCCACCAAGGGGAGGCGGTTAACGATTCCAGCGCGACGCATTTTTCGTAAGGCATCGCACAGGGCCGTAAACGCGCCGGTAATGGCCGCGGTCCGTGTTCCGCCATCAGCCTGGATCACATCACAATCCAGCCAGATGGTACGCTCGCCAATGGCATCAAGGCGTGTAACAGCCCGCAGTGATCTTCCCACGAGACGCTGAATCTCGTATGTCCTTCCACTAATACGCCCAACGGAGGATTCGCGGGTAGTTCGGGTCGGTGTGGAACGGGGAAGCATGGCGTATTCGGCAGTAACCCAGCCCTTGCCGCTGTTTTTAAGAAAAGGCGGTACCTTCTCCTCCAGCGTGGCGGTGCAAATGACATGAGTATCACCCATCTTGATCAGTGCCGAGCCATCGGCATGTTTAATGTAATTTCTTTCAATTGCTACGGGTCTTATGGCGTTGACCGCCCGGCCATTCATACGCATGTCTTCTCCTTTTTTCCTTTCAGCCGACAGGCTTCTCCTCTCCTGTTCTGTTTCAATGATTCAATTTTTCAGCACCGGGTTGAAGGACAGCTTCCTCTATTTGCCGCTTGAAAATGAATACAGCCTCGGTAATGGAACTGGCCAATGCCGTGAGAGTTTCCTCTTGACGCAGGATTGCTTCATCCGACGGTGCCGTTATGGTGCCAACTTCCATGAGGATTGCCGGCATGGCCGCTCCCTGTAACACCTGGATGATCCCTCGGGGCACTCCGCGTGCCTCCCCTTTGAAAATGGGGCCAACTTTTCCTGCCAGGATTTTTGCAAACTCAGCACTCTCCCGCAGATGGAATTGATGCGCCAGATCCCATCGCCAGGACGATAATGAGTCAAACGCTCTGGAGTTGAGCCCGGCTATAGGCATCGGGGTCTCCTCAATGTAGTAACAAATAACGGCTCCGGAGGTCTCCCGGCCGAAACCCGCACCGCTGTGCAGGCTGATTAGCAGGTCGGCGTTTCGATTATTGCTCGAAGCGGTCCGCTGGAGCACAGGCACGGCTACATCTTTTTCTCGTGTCAAATACACCACCAAACCCAACCGATCAACCAGCATGCGCTCCACTTTGCGTGCAAGCTTTAGAGTAAAATCTTTTTCTCGCAATCCCTCGGGACCCACCGCGCCGATCTCTCCTCCGCCGTGCCCAGGGTCAAGGACTACCACGTTGAACCCATCCCACAAAAAATCTTTTCTGGCAGGAAATGAAGATTGATCCTGGGGAGATGGCAATGACATTTGCGCCCAGTTGCTAACCGATACGGACAAGGCAAGGATCAGCCCGCCAAAAAGAATCAACAGCGCCCGTCGGTGAAAAATGCTTTGTAATAGTTTACCCATGTTACATGATTTAGCAATTTTGCCCGCCGCAATCAATACCTTAATTCATCCTTGCATCTATTTCGGCAGGATTGAAATGCCGCTTGCATCCATGGTACAACCCGTGCGAATACCCGCCGAGGTGTTGTGCTTTTTTTGTTGAAATTTTATGATCTTGAAGATAGTCTTACCATTAATTGATGCAGAAGTGCCATAACCTTTTCTTATTAAACGACAGGGGCCCGTGGAGCGGTTTCAATCAAAACATACATTCTGGATTACAGTGAGCAGAGCGTTCAGCTTTCATTCGTGGTTGTTTTGTATCCTTCTGATAATGGGGATCGAGGCCGGTGGCGAAGCCCATGCCTATATCGGTCCAGGGGCGGGTTTCGCCTTTGTGGGATCTTTCCTGGCGTTGTTGTCTGCAGCCGCGTTAGCATTGATAACTTTTCTATGGTGGCCCGTGCGCGCACTTATCCAGGGTCGACGTCGTAGAAAGCTCCCCGGCGGCAGGAGATCCCTCCGGCAACAAAAGGTCGTGGTGATTGGCCTGGACGGATTAGAACCAACCATTGTTGAACATTTTATGAACCGGGGGGAGCTTCCTCATTTCAAGAATATTCAAAGAAAGGGAGGACTGTATCGTCTGGCGACGTCCACACCACCCGAATCTCCCGTGGCATGGGCATGTTTCGCCACTGGCTGCAATCCCGGACGGCACAATGTCTTCGATTTCCTTCGCAAGCAGCCCGGGACTTATCTTCCAGGACTCTCGCTTGCTGAGGTGACCCCCCCTGGCCGTTTTCTTACATTAGGGTCCTATCATATACCTCTCTCGGCACCGCGGGTTCAACAGCTCCGCAAAGGAAAACCATTTTGGTCCATCACCGGAGAGTATGGTGTGCCCACAGTGGTTTTGCGCGTCCCGGGCACCTTTCCTCCGGACCGTATCCACGGGAGAATGCTTTCCGCCATGGGCGTACCCGACCTCAGGGGCACCCAGGGAACGTTCACCCTTTACGCCTCCAAACCGCCGGAGTGCAACCCAGAGTCAGGTGGTGTGGTCGTCCCGGTGAAGCCGTATAACGGCGTGATCCAAACGACTATTGCGGGCCCCAAGCTTCTTGCCCGCAAAGGAAACAGCGACGCTTCCATTTCCATGACAATCCGCCCGATGGACGGCAAGGTGGAGATCCACACCCAAGGACAGCGATTCGGGGTGGCGCCGGGTCAATTCACCCCTTGGGTTCACTTGCAATTTCCCGTGGGTCCGGGGTCTCGAATATCAGGAATCTGTCGTTTTTATCTCCAGAGCCTGAAGCCTGACCTCAGACTCTACATGTCGCCTGTCAACATCGACCCTGAGAAGCCCGCACTTCCTATTTCCCACCCATCAATGTACTCTGAGTATTTAGCCCGAGTCATCGGGCGTTACAGTACTCTCGGCATGTGCGAAGACACGTGGGCACTCAACGAGGGAGTTCTTGACGGCGAAGCTTTTTTAAAGCAATGCTATGACCTCCTGGAAGAGCGTCGCATGATGCTTTTTCATGAACTGGAGCGTTTCCGGCACGGTGTTCTCACATGCATATTTGACACACCCGACCGAATCCAGCATATGTTCTGGGCCGAAGCCGATATGCCCGATTACGGGGAAATTTTTGGTGATCTTTACCGTCGGCTGGATCATTTGCTTGGCCAGATTCTCGGCGCATTGGACGACAATACGCTCCTGATGGTACTATCGGATCATGGATTCCAGCCCTTTAGCCGGATGGTCCACCTGAACCGGTGGCTTGTTCATGAGGAACTCATGTCCCTATCCAGTGAAGATGACAAATCCACCTTTTTCCACAACGTGGACTGGGATGGGACAAGCGCTTTTGCATTGGGGCTGGCCGGGATTTATATCAATCGCGCGGGGCGCGAGCCTCACGGTATAGTCCCTCCATGGGAGGTGGAATCCATTCGTGATCGAATCATCAATGGACTGACGGCCTGGGTGGACCCGGCGACCGGACTGCGGCCCATTCGAAGGATATTTCGCCGAGAGGAAGTATACGCCGGTCCTTATGTAGAGACTGCCCCGGATCTTATCGTAGGGTGTGAGCGTGGTTACCGTATCTCCTGGCAGACAGCATTGGGGGGCATGGGGAAATTGTCCGTGGAGGATAATCCTAAGGCCTGGAGCGGTGACCACTGCGTGGACCCTGAGTTAGTGCCCGGCGCACTGTTGTGCAATCGGCCGTTAAAAATTGCACGACCTCGCATCATCGACATCGCCCCAACCATCCTCCGGCAGTTCGGCATCCCGGCTCCAGAAGCAATGGATGGCACCCCCCTGTTGTAACTTGGCTTTGTCAACTCACAATTTGCATGCCTGGAGGATCGAGAACTCATTGCGCCGCTGTTGTTTACATAACTCGATAAAGACTATGGTAATGGGGTAACCGCCATGTTGGGATCGAAAAAAATCAAGCTCCCAAAATTCATATACACTGATATTCTTGAAATTCTTCCCGCGACAGGATATGAGACTGTGGAAGATTATGTAACTGATCTGGTACGACGGGACCTTGCCAGACGAAAACCACGGGATATTCAAGAAGAAGAGGAAATTAAAAAAAGACTTCAAGGACTGGGTTACATCTCTTGACATCAAGCTATGCCGCCCATAGATTAATAGGGCGTTGCGCATCACAGATTTGAATTGGCACTCTTAGACGTTTTGGATAAGCTTTTCGATGTTCTCTACGCACCGCTGCTGAGCCTGTCGCCTCTTGTGGGCCTGACCATCATATCTCTGGCCCTGGGCGCGTTTACGTTGCTAATTTTCAGATTAGCCAGCCACAGTGGAAAGCGATTGGCCATCAGCGAGGAAATCCGCACTCTTAGGATGGAGGTTCGTCTCTACCGGGAGGACTCCAGGCGCACACTCCGGCTCCTCGGACGCCTCATGGCTCTGGAATTGCGCTCTATGCGGCACAGTCTGATCCCTGCTTTTGCGTGCATTGTGCCTGCGCTGATCATACTGGCGCAGACAGAGCCTTTTTTTCGGGCATACCCGGTTCGTCTTCGTCCCGGCGAGACTGTGCTGGTGATGGCCGAGTCGGATACGTCAGAAAGTAATGCACCAAAAGAGCTGGAGCTGATCCCTTCCGGGGGACTGGAGGTGCTGGAAGAATTCCGAAAGGATGGAGCGTGGGGTTGGCGGTTGACAGCACTCGAGGTCGGGAGGCATCCCTTCAGGATCCGGAGTGGTTCCCAAGTGGCTGCCCATGAAGTGATGGCAGGGTACCATCTGGCCCGGCTCTCTCCGGTGCGTGAAAAGGACAATTTTCTCCATCTCAAGAAAAATTCTTTGCCTCCCGATGGGGCACTGGCACGGATCGGGGTCCTGTATCACCCCATCCGGCCCCTGGGCGATATGGGTGGTAATTGGCTGTTTTACGTCTTAGGGGTTTCTATTTTATTTGGGTTGTTGCTGAAACGTGTATTTGGGTTTGTTTAAGGCCCGTTTAACCTTGAATC
>JAFDED010000045.1 GCA_019310535.1 Deltaproteobacteria bacterium | reverse complement strand
ACTGTACGAGTATTTCTGTAGTCAATGCCATGGGCACCGAGGCGATGGAAACGGCATTGTCGGCCAGCATTTCGATCCGCTGCCGTCGGATCTGCGAAAAGCAAGCATACAGAGCCACCCGGACAGCGAGATCTTTTACATCATAAGTTACGGAAAGGGAAGCCAGCCGCCCTTGGCATACACGATCGCTCAAGAGGACCGATGGAAGATCATTCATTATATGAGAACCCTGAAGAATTCCCGGGGCGGAAGCAACTGATCACTGTGGGCGAAAACAACGATGTTGGATATCCTGGCCGTGTTCCTGACCGGATTGTTAACAAGTTTCCATTGTATCGGCATGTGCGGGCCGATAATTGTTGCTTATTCCCTTCACCTTACAAAGCCCTCTTCACGTGAAGCCCGGATAAACGCCTTCCTCCCGGTGCTCCATCACTTGACGTTTCATGCGGGAAGGCTGACCACGTATGGCGCTATGGGAGGGGCCGCCGGTTGGCTTGCAGACCGCGTCCTGGCCCTGGAGGTGATCCACATATCCCAGTTCACTTTTTTGCGGATCGGTGGGGTCGTCATGATCCTCATGGGCCTGGCGATAATGGGTATTCTTCCCATTCCCGAACGCTATATATCCGGCGTATTCGCGCTGAATAAGCTGGGCGGATGCTCTATCTCCAAGCTCATCGCCTCTGCCGGAGTTGGAAAAAAATGGCTGCTGGGTCTGTGTATGGGCTTTCTGCCCTGCGTGCCCCTCTATGCTGTCCTCGTCCGCGCCATGGCTACCGCCAGTTTTGTGAAAGGTTTCGGTTTAATGGTTTCCTTTGGACTGGGCACCCTGCCGGCCCTTCTTTTCCTGGGGATATTTGCCTCTCTGGCCGGGATGAGAGCCCGGATCCTCAGCCGATGGCTTATGGGCCTCTCCATTCTTTTCATGGGCGCGTTCCTTGTTCATAAAGGCCTGGCGGTTCGATGATCATGAAACGTTCACCTACACAGAGTTCCTGACCGGGAAAATGTCATAGCATGACTCTCCCAGAACCAAAACTTCGTACTTTAAGCCCTGATACGTCCTGCGATTTGTGCGGCCTTCCTCTTGGATCGTCCAGCGCCGCGCTTAAAAAAGGCAAAATCGAACATTTTTTCTGCTGCCAGGGTTGCAGACACGTATTTGCTGTCCTGTGGGAAAGCGGCATCCGGGGTGATGCAGAAAGCTTGCAGGAAACAGAGCTGTTCCGCAGATGCCTGGAAATGGGGATCATCCCGTACCAGGGCGACCAGGACAGTCAAAAAGAAATAGAGAATATCCCTCCCGATGAGATCACCGATTTGCACGTACGTGTCTCTCCTTTCTGGTGCGGCTCGTGCTGCTATCTTGTCGAAACGGCCCTGTCGCGTCTTAAGGGTGTGGTTGAGGTTCGAGCTTCCTTTGCTTCCGATACTGTGAATGTGCGCTATATGCCGCGCTATGCTTCATCGGCCGATGTAGAACGATGCCTGGCCGGCATCGGCTACCCTGTCGCCAGGGAAGGAAAAGGAGCGGAAAAGAGCATGTCCCGTTCATTCCTTTTCCGCCTGGGCATCAGCGCATTTTTGACAGCCAACGTGATGATGATAACCCTGGCCTTGTACAGCGGTTTCTTCAGTGCCGTTTCAGATGAAACGCACCGGATTTTATCCTACCCGTCGTTATTGCTGACCCTGATAGTAATGGTGTACGGCGGGTATCCAATACATACAAAAGCACTGACCGGTGCCCGGCAGGGTGTCGTCAGTATGGAGACGTTGATCGCCTTAAGCTCTATAACCGCGTTCGGGCTGGGTATATATGGAACATATAGCGGCAGCCTCCACCTCTACTTCGAAACGGCATGCATGTTGATCACGCTTGTGCTGTTGGGCAAATTCATTGAAGCACTTATTAAAGAGCGGGTAATGGCGGATGCCCATCGGCTTGAGGATTTGGCGCCGCGCAAAGCGCGGCTTTTTGACGGAGAAGGAGGTCGGTTCGTTGCAGCCGAAGCACTGAAAGAAGGAAACGAGTGCCTGATACAATCCGGCGAAAAGGTTCCGCTGGACGGGGTGGTTGTGGAAGGGGAAGGTCTCGTTGACGAGTCCATGATTACAGGTGAGTCCAGGCCTGTGTATAAAAGACCGGGCGAAGAGGTGATTGGGGCCACGGTGCTTCTCGATGGATCGATCAAGGCAAGGGTCGAGCGCCCGCGGGGAGAAACGACGATTGACCGCATGGCCGAGCTGGTGAAGGAGTCCCTTTTGCACAAAGGACCCATGGAGTTACCGGCGGACAGGATCTCCCGGATCTTTGTTCCACTGATTGTATGCCTTGCGGTGGTGGTGGCAGTATGGCTTCTTGCGGTCGGATTCCCATTGAATTACTCACTGCTGCGTGCGGTTACCGTGATGGTCATCGCCTGCCCCTGTACCCTGGGCATTGCCATTCCTTTGGCCAAGGTTGCGGCTGTGGGTTTGGCCGGCAGACGGGGAATAGTGGTGAAGGACCCTGTGGCTCTTCAGGCAGTGTCCAAGCTGACCACGATCATGTTCGACAAGACCGGGACTCTCACCGAGGGAAAATTCTCAGTATGTGATGTCGTGGCGAAAGACGGCAGTAACATACAACCTGTAGAGCTGGCTGCCGCTCTGGAACGGGAGTCGCGTCATTACCTGGCAAGGGCAATCGTCAAAGAGGCAGAGGATAGGAGGTTGCCGATCCCGAGAGTCGAAAAAGTGGAGCACATACCGGGAAAGGGGGTCAAGGGCCTGGTCAAAGGCAAAGAAGTACTTGTAGGCAGCCGCGCTTTTTTTCAGGGACACGGAATAGATATCCCTGCTGAACTGGCGAACGAGGTGTCCCAGCACGAATCACAAGGGCAGACCGTGGTCTTCATTGGCTGGGAGCGGCAAATCCGCGGTTTCATAGGCCTGGGAGACACCGCAAGGGTGGACAGTGCTCTGGCGGTGAGTCGGATTCGATCAATGGGTTTGATTCCTTGGCTCATTTCCGGGGACAGCAAAGCCACCACGGCCGCGGTGGCCCAAAAGTTGGGCATTGATTACTACCGGGGAGGTCTCCTTCCGGATGAGAAAGCTGAGATCATTCGGGACTGTCAGTCCCGCGGGCACAAGGTGGCCATGGTGGGTGATGGGATAAACGACGCGCTGGCTCTGGCCGGGGCCGATTTTGGTATCGCACTGGCCGTGGGAAAGAATATAGGCCTGGACGCATCTCACGTTTCGATCATGTCGGACTCGCCCATCAAGGTGCTTGACGTGCTGGAGATCGGCAGGATTACAAACCGCGTCATCAGGCAAAACCTGTTCTTTTCTCTCGTATACAACGCGTGCGCGATTCCTCTGGCCGTGGCGGGAGTGGTCAACCCGCTCACCGCCGTGACCGCCATGTTGATCAGTAGTCTCACTGTTGTGATAAATTCGTACCGAATATCTCGAAAGTGAAATTGGAAGAGGACATTCGGAATGAAAATCGTCCTGATGAAATTGAGACCTGATTTTCCGTCGACGGAGCCAAGATGTTACAATATCACATTTCAGCGGGCATGAGAAGCTGGCGTCGCCTGTTCTCCGGAAGTCCGACCCTGGCAGTTCTTTCCCTTGCCGTCGCAGTCTTGTACTCCTGCGCCGGGGAAGGGGACAGCGAAAGCCGGGGCGGGGTATCTTTTGACGCGATAAATGTTCTTATATTTCAGCCCAGGTGTGCCGTCAGGGCATGCCACGATTCATCAACTCAGGCCGCAGGGCTCAACCTTTCCTCAGGCAGCGCTTTCGGAGATCTGGTTAACGTTCCCAGCGCGGAGGTTCCCGGCTTATTGCGGGTGGCGCCGGGCGATCCGGAAGCAAGTTATCTCGTGAACAAGATCCGGGGCACGGCGGGCATGGTGGGAGGAGTAGACACCCGGATGCCCCTGGGGCAGGCGCCGCTGTCCGATGAGGAAATCAATACTATTGTTCAGTGGATCGAAACCGGCGCAGAACCTTGATTGTCAAAATGATTCATTTGAAATTGCACAGCATACAGTAAAAAGATCAGAAGTAGCGGTCATGTACAGAGTCTTTTTTGTAATATTGATGAGTTTGGCGTCGGCGCTGGCCGTCATGGTGTGCCGGAATGCCGCCTGGTCTTATCCGCTGTTTCCAACCAAGCATGGAGCGGACTGTCTTTCGTGTCACGGTGAGGAACCACTGAAGCTTGAGGGCGAGGTTCCCCTGTGGAAGCGGAGCTGTTCCCTCCACTGCAACTCTTGCCACGTGAATCCCACGGGAGGCGGCCTGCGCAACCGGTTTGCGCGATATTACGCCAGGAATAGAGGAACCACTTTCCCCCTTCCCTTCATGGAGGCAATAGAAGATAAACGTCAGAAGGTCGAACGGTTCATACAGGTGGGTGGCGACCTGCGATACGCCCACGTTGAGCCTGACCGCGGAGAAGAGATAAATTTTTACATGCACCGCGAATATTACATCGCCCTCCACCCTTTTCCCTATATCACTCTCTATTATCAGAATGGCCGATACCCGGAGGGTGTCGAGCGCCGGCGGGAAAATTTTTTACTCGTCCGCGATCTTCCATTCCAGTCCCATGTAAAGGTCGGGCGATTCATCCCACCCTTTGGCCTGCGGGTTCCAGACCACACGGCCTTTGTCCGGGACCGGCTTAACTTGGGTCACTTCGACTGGGTGGAAGGGCTCGAGGTGGGCACCAACCCGCTCATCCCGTTCCTGAATGCCGCAGTCTTCAACGAGATGGCGAATGAGGCCTTTGGACGCGATGCCACAGGATTCAGCGTTAATGCCGGGGTCAAAGCACTGCACATGGCCTACCGGATAACGTTCGGCTTAGGCGGCCAGTACTTTAGGGCGGATTCCAGTGAGCGCAACACCCAGATCCAGGGCTTCCACGGCATGCTCGGCTTCTGGCGGATGAGCTGGAACTTCGAGTGGGACGAGCGGCAGATTGAAGAGCGCACTCCCAGTATCCAAACAGAGACCCGAGCCGTTTACAGCTTGCTGAATTTCGAGCTGTACCGTGGAGTGGATCTTTTCTTCCAGTACGACTTCCTGGACCCCGATCTGAAGATCCGCGACGATCACCGCCACCGCTATACACTGGGCGTTTCCCTGCATCCGGTGGAAATGCTGGAGCTGGAGTTCCGATGGCGCTACCAGGTGGAGACGCCGGACGTGGAAAATGATGAGTGGATGGTCCAGATACACTTATGGTTATAGGTGAAGGGTCTCAGGGCTTAACAATAAAAAAAGATATTTTGTGAGCTTCTTGTAAGCACAGGGGCCTTATTTTGGCAACAAAGGTGCAAGGAGTTTAAAGGTCTTCTGCATGTTTGGGATCGAGGGTGGTTTTATTGTTCCGGCCTTTTCAACCAATTAGAATTTGCAGCATTGTCCGATGCACCTGGTAATGACCGGTTTTTAAAAATCAGCATTATGGGAGCGTGAGGATGGATCTGGGGATTGAGGGAAAGGTTGCTTTGGTTGCGGGGGCCAGCGCCGGGATTGGGAAAGCGGTTGCAGAGGTGCTGGCAGGGGAGGGGTGCCGCGTTGCCATATGCGCTCGTAATAAGCGACGCCTGAAGAGAGCATCCATGGATATGCTGAAGGCGACGGGTATGGAGGTGCTGGCCGTATCCGCCGATGTTTCCGACCCCGAGCAGGCCCGGCGTTTTGTGCGGAGATCGGCACGCCGCCTCGGTGGGGTGGACATCCTGGTGAATAATGCCGGAGGCCCCCCCGCAGCCACATTCATGGAAATCGACGACGAGCAATGGATGGCCGGGGTTCGCCTGAATTTGTTGAGCACCATTGCCATGACAAGGGAGGCCATTCCATACATGAAGAAAAAGGGGTGGGGGAGGATCATCAACATCGCATCGGTGGCTGTCAAGCAGCCTGTGGAGGGACTGATCATTTCCAACACCGTTCGCACCGGGTTGGTTGGATTGGCCAAAAGCATCTCCAATGAGTTCGCACGGGACAATATCCTGATCAATACAGTCTGTCCCGGTTATACGCTGACCGACCGGGTTCGTGATCTGGCGGAGAAGACGGCGATGGAACGGGATGCAAAGCCGGAGGAAGTACTCCAGGGATGGGCCCAGTCGATCCCCCTTGGCAGGGTGGCGAGGCCGGAGGAGATCGCAGCTTTGGTGGCATTTCTGGCCTCGGAAAAGGCTTCCTACATGACGGGTGTTACCATACAGGTGGATGGGGGCTTGTACCGCGGGCTCTGAAAATTCCGCCGATGGAGCAAAGATTAACCGCAGAGACCGCAGAGAGCATAGAGTTATATGATGAGATTTAATTCGGCTGTTACTACGATTTCTGCAGTATGTTTTTAGTTTTAGGGGAAATGAAGAAAAGGGAAGTAGTGACCGCATTCATCGAACACAGCGGCAGAGTGCTTGTCCTTCGGCGCAGCCATGAAGTCCGTACATACCAGGGACGTTGGGCCGGGGTTAGCGGATCTGTGGAAAAATCCCCGGACGAGCAGGTCATGCAAGAAATCACCGAGGAGACAGGCCTGGGTTGCAGCGATATCAGCTTGGTCCGGCGGGGTGAGCCGCTGGAGGTGGTTGACGAGGGTAAAGATATCACCTGGGTTGTCCATACCTACCTGTTTCATGCCCAGAAGCCGGAACTTATCCGCCTGGATTGGGAGCATGTTGAAATGCGTTGGATTGATCCCGGAGAGATGGATCAACTGGATACGGTACCAGGGCTGAAACAGGCCCTGGCGCGCGTTTGGCAGGAGGGAGAATGAGAATTCCTTCCCGACCGCTGCAGGAACTGGCGGCCATCAGAGATGACCGGGTCCAGGGCGCCGGAGAATTGGCCAGGAGGGCTGTTGGGGCTCTGGGGCTGTTGGCCCGCCACAGCCATGCGCATACCGTGCGGGAGTTCCTGGATGAGCTGGATCACCTGGGAAGCATGCTGGCATGGGCAAGGCCCAGCATGGCCGTCATTCAACGGGCCGTTGTTTCCCTGGTCAGGGCTGTGCATATGAAGTGTACCGAAGAAGGCAATGTGCTCTCCTTGCGCGATTTGACCGCCAGGCTGACTGATGAGCACCAGCAGCGCCACCGGATGGCGTCAGCCGAAGCCGCCGCCGCAGCGGCTCACACGCTCAGCGGCTTTGGATGTATATTGACACACAGCAGGAGCCGCACCGTTATTGATGCCCTGATCCGGTGGTCGGCACCCGGGCGACGGGTGGTGATAACAGAGTCCCGCCCGATGAATGAAGGGTTCCATACGGCCAGGGAACTAGCACAGGCCAACTTGGCCGTGACCTTGATCACCGATGCCCAGGCAGGGCTGTTCGTTCCCCAAGTGGAAGCTGTTCTGGTGGGAGCGGACAGCGTTCTGCGGTGCGGCAGTATCATTAATAAAGCGGGTACGTTGCTGCTTGCACTGGCTGCTCATCGGTTTGGTGTTCCAGTCTATGTGGCTTGCGAAACTCTAAAGTTTCGTATATCCTCCACGGAGGGTGAACCGGGGCTGGAGGAAAAGGACCCTGGGGAGGTTGCCGCCCAAGAAGGGATCGGTTTCACTGTCCGGAACATCTATTTCGACATCACTCCCCCGGACCTGCTCACCGGCATTGTTACAGAAGCAGGAGTACAGAGCCCGGAGGGGGCGGCACAGAGGATCAGGGAGGAAGAGAATGATTACCTGCCCTGGATCAAACGCCTTGCGGACTTGAGAGACAGGAGAGTTTCCGATTGAGAAGTCCGCATTGGACAAGAATTTGAATGCGCGCTTCAGAAAATAACCTCCATGACCTCTCATGCCCAACATAACAGTAAAAAAGGAAGCATTCTTGACGAGACAACAGGAGCAAGAAAATCCGGATCATTCTGTTATTCCGTCAAAAAACTTTAGAATTAAATGCCTATGCATAAGTTTTATTTGCTGACCTGATAGGATAATCCTATAAAGAAATGAACGTTTGGGGGTGACGTCAACGGGGCCCTGGGGCCCGCCAGATGGGCCACTTGAGGATCGATTCTATCCTGTACCCCTCGGCAAGAGTGCCGATGGCCAACAAAATGATCCATAAGAAAAAAACGCACAAGATCAAAGTTTCTTTATGCTTTTTGAGAAAATTCGCTAACTTTTTCATCTTTTGAACACAGCAAGGTTGTCGCTCAGGAGCGTCGGGCCCTTATTTTTGTACCACTTTAACATCGCGGCATCCGAGCACAGGTGTTTTATATGTCTTCTAAACACACAAAAAAGTTTGCGAAGAATATGCCTCCCGCCGCTCTATTTATTGGAAACACACCGACTACCAGGCCTCAAGGAGTAAGGGGCACCGGTGAGCACAGCAACTCTGACTTCGTGGCTACCCGGCCGCAGCGATTACAGGTATATCCCAGACTGCCGACCATCGGCTTACATACGTGTCGCGGGTTTGAGGTCTCTTTGCCGCAATATTCACATTTGACGGTTTCGGCCGTTTCCACCGGATTACACAGATGGCCATTATCCGAAGCCTCTTTACCGCACGTTGTGCATATATATGTCATTTTTTCATCCTCCTTTTACCATTACTGTATTTTGGTGTTTTCATGCACCAATTCCAAATGCAGTTCCGAAAAATAAAGTCTAATTAATTACTTACATCCTGACGCCCGTTAAAATCCGCCGTAATGAGTGTGTGCCCGTGGGGGGTACAAAAAATAACGAACTGCAACGAACTTGTTAACTATGAATTGTTATTTAATTTTCTTGTCGCAAAAAATCAAGCCCGAAGCCAAATTTTATTGAAACTTTATAAAAAAAATCGAGCACTATCTTGATATAACTTGAAGTTGAATGCATATATGTGTTTACTATATAACCAAAAGGGCTGAGTTTCGGTCATATCGTTTTTCTTTTACAGACTGCATGCAATAATCGATCTGCACAAGGGAGAGAGGGAATATGCCGCTTTCTGATATTCGTGTTCTTGACTTGACGCGGTTTGCCGCCGGACCGACATGCACTTTGCTTCTTGCGGATAGGGGTGCAGAAGTAATCAAGATCGAATCTCCAGGACGCGGGGACGAGGCCCGATACCAGGGGACCGTCATTGACGGAGAAAGCTGGTATTTTGTGGGGATGAACAGGAACAAGAGAAGCCTGGCTCTGGACCTGAAAAGCGAGGAGGGTAAAGAGATATTTATCCGTCTAGCGCGTGAGTCCGATGTGGTCGTGGAGAACTTTCGTCCCGGTGTAATGCGCAAACTCGGTCTGGATTACGAATCCCTGAAGGAAATCAACCCGTCCATCATCTATTGCGGGATCTCGGGGTTTGGAAAGGACGGGCCTTATCATCTTCGGCCGGCCTTTGATTTTATCGCCCAGGGCGTTTCGGGGTTCATGAGTATTACCGGATTCCCGGACCGGGAACCGGTGAGGACCGGGATTCCCATCGCTGACTCTGTTGCGGGGATCTACGCCGCTTATGGCATTCTTCTGGCTTTGATGGCGCGGCAGCGCACGGGAAAAGGCCAGGAAGTTCAAACATCACTGGTGGATGGGTTGATAAGCGTTTTACTCTTTCAGGTTGACAAATATTTCGGTCTTGGCGAGGTGCCCCAGCGTGAAGGAAACGACCACCCGATGGTATCCCCCTATGGTACGTTCAAAGCACTGGACGGTTATATCAACATCGCTCCTTCCGGGGATCCCATGTGGGAGAGGCTTGCCCGTGCACTCGGTCTTGAGGAACTGCTCGAAGATCCACGGTTCCGTACAAACGATCTGAGACGCCGGCATCGGAAAGAGCTCAATAAAATCATAGATGATATTACATGTAAGCGGACGACGTCGGAATGGATCAAATACCTGAACAATGAGGGTGTGCCGTGCGGTCCAATTAATAATCTGGCGCAGACCTTCAACGATCCCCAGGTAAAGCACCAGGAGATGGTACTGGAGGTAGAGCAGCCTTCCGGAAAGGTAAAGACTCTGGGAACTGCCGTTAAGATGAGCGATGCTCCGGTGAAAATCCGTCTCCCGGCACCTCAACTGGGACAGCATTCTGAGGAAATACTATCGGCCCTGGGTTACTCCCCCGAACGGATCAATGATTTAAGGGCGAAAGGCGTAATCTAATCCATGAGGATATTTTCTCGGGCGTGGGGTATGTGATCTTTTTCTGAATCCTGGATATGCAGCGAGAATCTTTGTATGGAGGCTTAAGCAATGGGCGATTCAAACGTTATCATCAGTGAGGTCATGCTGCGGGACGGCATCCAGAACATGCCGGAGTTTATTCCTACTGAAGTAAAGATCGAGCTTTTCAGGCTGATGGCGGTCAGCGGTCTCAGGGATATCGAGATCACCTCCTTCGTCAACCCCAAGGCGGTGCCCCAGTTCAGAGATGCAGCTCAGATGGCGCAGGCGGTGTTGGACATGAAGCCGGACGGAGTTGAATTATCCGCCCTCATCCCGAACCTTAAAGGTGCTCGGAATGCACTGGAAAGCGGCATACGAAAGCTGGACTTCGTCATGTCGGTGAGCGAGTCCCATAATATAAGCAATGTCCGGCGAACGACATCTGAGTCCGTGGATGAGTTGAAAAGGATTCTGGAACTGAGAGACGACTATCCCGACATGCACATAAAGGTCGGGATGGCTACCGTATTCGGCTGTCCGTTCGAAGGGAAGATCATGCCGCAGGTGACGTTGAATTTTATTCGTCGCTTCCACGATCTCGGGATTCGGAATATGTCCATTTCGGATACCGTGGGTTTCGGGAACCCGAAAGAGGTCAAGGAGGTCTCAAAGCTCTGTATAGCCGAGTTCCCCGATGTAACATTCGCCGTTCACCTGCACAACACACGCGGCCTGGGTCTTGCCAATGCGTTCGCCGCTTACGAGAGTGGGATCCGCATCCTGGACGGCGCTGTAGGCGGGCTGGGCGGCTGCCCCTTCGCCCCCGGGGCTTCCGGCAACACGTCCACTGAAGACATGGTGTTCATGTTCGAGGAGATGGGGGTCAGCACGGGAGTGAGCATAGACAGGCTGCTGGAGGTGTCCCGATATTTCAAGAGTGTAAAAACCGATGTCCGCTTCACCAGCAGCATTCTTGAAGCAGGAGTTCCGGTTCTCAGGGGTCCGATTGCAAAGGATGATTCAGAACAGAAATGGCTCACTTAGGTGTGGTGATACTGGTGTTTGGTGGTACATGACATCAGCAAGAGAAATGGTAGCCAAGCGGCTCTGCCGGCATTCCTGTGTGTCCTTTACCTGAAAATATCAGCAATAACGTGGTTGAGAGAACTCATTCGAACGTTCCCTTTACCATCGGTTTCCCTTCAGACACCATGAGCCTGCCCATGGAATAAACCTTGTCGATTTCCCAATCCGCGTCAAAGACGATCAGGTCCGCATCCATTCCCTCTTCCAGAGAACCTTTATGTCCATCAATCCGTATCCTTCGTGCAGGATTCAGAGTAACACATTTCAGGACATCTGAGACGGGGAAACCTTCTTCGGAGACCAGGCACCGAAAATCCTCGTACAAATTTTGAATATCCCCCACAGCCAATCGGATGAGAGCCCCTTTTTCATCGAACATCGGCATACTTCCATTGGAATCCGAGCTTAACGTTATTCGCTCCACAGGTACGCGGGCGGATAGCAATTTTCCGAGGGCTTCACTGGTACTCATCCTCCAGTTCAGCTTTTTACCCGAAGCCGTGATATCCACGTTGCCTCCCATCTGCGCGAGCCTGATAGCTTGATCAAATACAGCAGGCGTTCTGGTGATGTGGGTGGGAAGGAACTGCTCGATGGGAATCTCTGTCTCCTCAGCCAATCGGAACAAATACTCCAACCCTTTCACACCTTCCCCGATGTGCAATTGGACGAGGCCTGCTTTGCCGCCAAGCATACCACCAACCCTGGCCTCAGCGGCCACCTTGGCCAAATCTTCAAAGCTGGGCTGCGAGGAACGGTGGTCGGATATGGCAATTTCTCCCACTCCAACGACATTTGGAATAAGTGCCACATCCTTCCTCACAGACCCGGTAATGGTGATTGGAGGGAATTGATATGAACCCACCATTATATACGCAGAGATTCCTTCTTGTTCCAGGCCCATGGCTTTTGCGAGCAAAGATTCGGGATGACGTGTTACATCATCAGTTCCTATCACACCGAGTACTGTGGTTACCCCGGCCCGGGTAATCCGGCTGAGCTGAATTTCAGGCACCCTTGTGGAATGTCCCCCTTCCCCTCCGCCCCCGATGATGTGCACGTGCAGATCAATGAATGCCGGGGTAACGATTTTTCCTTTGGCCTCCACTACAGCCACATTAAAGCTTTGCGGAAAATCAATCCGATCAGCGATCCTGGCAATCTTACCGGCTGCAATCAATATATCGCGGTTTCCCATTTCAGCAGGGGCATAGATCCTGCCTCCACGAATCAGCGTAAACATCGCGGCCTCCATTTGGGTTGCGGGTTGCGAGTTGCGGATTATAGCAATAACCCGCACACACGCTTACCCGAAACCCGATTACGTCTTCAGTCGCGGGTCCAGGGCATCCCGCAGTCCGTCGCCAAATATGTTGAAACCAAAGACCACAAACATGATGGCCAGTCCGGGATACGTGGCCACCCAGGGGGCAATCCGAAGGTACGTGCGCCCTGAACTAAGCATAGCCCCCCATTCAGGCGTGGGGGGCTGTGGCCCGAGACCCAGGAAGCTGAGACCGGCACCGGTGAGAATGGCAGTTGCAATTCTAAGCGTTGACAGAACCAAAACAGGTCCTACGCAATTGGGAAGTATATGGGAGAATATTATAAGTACGTTGCTCTGGCCGATCGCTCTGGCCGCTTCTACGTATTCAATTTCCTTGACAGCAAGCACCGAGCCTCGCACCACTCGGGCAAAGGTAGGTATGGAATAGACTCCGATGGCAATCATGAGGTTGAAGATGCCGGGACCCAGAGCGCTGATAATGGCCAGAGCCAGCAACATACCGGGGAAGGCCATCAGGATATCCATGAGACGCATGATGATGTTGTCCACTTTCCCGCCCACAAACCCGGATAAAAGACCCAGGAAAACACCCAGCACATTGGCTATGGCGACGGCGATGACACCGATGGCCAGGGACATTCTCCCCCCATAAATGATGCGGCTTAAAATGTCCCTCCCCTGTTCATCGGTACCCAGCCAGTACTTGGCGCTATGGGTCTGTAAGGCTTCATCGAGATTTGACTCCAGCGGGTCATGCGGAACGATGAACGGAGCGAAGACGGCACTGAGAATAAAGATCGAAATTATCGCCCCTCCTGTCAGGGCCCCTTTATTTTTTTTCAACTGTGAAATGGTTATACGGAAAAGGCTTTCGCCTTTGATTTTTTCCACAGCCTTGCCCCTCTTGCCTTATTCCACCTGAACCCTGGGATTGATGTATCCATAGAGCACATCCACCAAGAGATTTACCAGCACGAAATTGATGGCCACCAGCAAAATGGCTCCCTGCACAACGGGGTAATCCCGGGCATAGATGGATTGCACCATAAGCCTTCCAACCCCGGGCCACGCGAATACGGTTTCCGTTAACACCGAGCCGCTGAGCAGATAGCCGAACTGCATTCCCATCACGGTAATAACCGGGATCAATGCGTTTCTGACTGCGTGCTTGTATAATACTATCCTCTCGGCCAGTCCCTTGGCCCTGGCTGTTCGGATGTAATCCTGCCGGATCACCTCCAGCAGGCTCGACCGGGTCATTCGAGCGATGACAGCGGCCGAATTTGCTCCCAGGGAAATGGCCGGAAGAATCAGATGCGCAAAGCTTCCTCTGCCCACGGCGGGGAGCCAGCCGAGAATTACTGCAAACACGAGCATTAACATCAGCCCCAGCCAAAAAATCGGCATGGAAATTCCAAATAGGGCGACTACCATACTTCCATAGTCAAAATAAGAGTTCTGGTGATTGGCCGCAATGATTCCCGCGAAAAAACCGATTATTGAGGCAACAAGAACACTCACTCCGGCAAGTTCCAGCGTGGCGGGATACCTTGCCAGAACTTCCCGGAGCACCGTGCGTTGAGTCCGTATTGAAGTGCCCAGGTCTCCGCGACACACATTCGTGATGTACACCAGATACTGGACAAGGAGTGGTTTATCCAGTCCTAAATTTTTTCTGATTGCTTCAATATCCTCCTGGGTTGCCTCCATTCCGGCGATCAATTCGGCAGGATCTCCTGGAGAGAGGTGAAGAATGAAAAAAGAGATGAACGTAACTCCGAAAAAAATGGGGATAAGGTACAGAAGCCGCCGGGCGATGTACTGTATCATGCGTTCACATTCCTGAGTGGCAAGGAGGAGCAAAAACACCATCCTTGCACTCACCCTCTGTGATTCCATTATGAATGAAGATGCCTCCGCGGTTCAGGTTCACCCACGGAACGGCATCTTCATGTTTTACCCTTTCGAGTCTCTCCGTTATTTAAAATAGGCATCCTTTACAAGCACAATCTCAAGGGGCCATACGGTTATGTTTTCCAGATTCTCCGCAACGCCCACTGATTGCACCATGTCGTGAAGCATCACCCAGGGTGGATCGTTCACGAGAGCTTCCTGTGCTTTCCGATAGACCTCTTTGCGCTTTTCCCGATCGGCGGTCTTCATGCCCTCTTCTATATATTTATCCACTTCCAGGTTTTTGTAATAGAAGCGGTTGCTTCCCTTGGGCGCCCACAGGTGGGAGTAGAAAAGAGGCCGCATACCCCAATCCGCATCCCCGGTGGAGGGTGCCCAGCCCAGTAAAAACATTTCGTATTTAGCCTCCTCCGGTTTTTTCCGGGTATTTTTAATAAAAGCTGCCCATTCCCATTTTCGTAGTCGAACCGTAATGCCCACTTTTTTCAACTGGCCGGCAACCGCTTCGGAAATCTGGGCATCCATGGGATACCTCCCTTCCGGCGTCCACAGGGAGGCCTCAAAACCGTTCGGATATCCAGCCTCGGCCAAGAGTTCCTTGGCTTTTTGTGGGTTATACTCGTATGATTTTATGGGTGAATAACCCCATACAAGGCTCCCGATCATGGATTTAGAGGGTTTGGCCATGCCTTTCAAAATATTTTTTACGATGCTCTCCTTGTTTACTGCATAGTTTAGGGCCTGCCTAACGCGCACATCCGTGTACGGTTTCTTCAAGTTGTTCACCCCGATATAGATCACCCGGGCCGTATCTCCCGTAATAACCTTCACACCTTTGGTCTTCCTCAGTCTGTTCACCTCGATCAAAGGGATGGGAAATGCTACGTCGGCCTGTCCGGTCTCCAGCATCATAACCCGGGAACCAGCCTCGGGCACAGGCGTGAAGACGATTTTCTCAACTTTTGGTTTGCCCTTCCAGTAGGTATCGTTTCTTTTCAATACGATACGGTCCCCAGGAACCCACTCCTCGAAAATGTAAGGCCCCGTTCCCACCGGATGAAGGCTGATTTTATCCTGATATTTCTCCCAGTTTTTGGGGCTGACCATTCCCCCCGCGCCATGGGCGAAATGTGCCAGAAGAGCCCCGAAAGGAGCTTTCAATTGGATTCTCACCGTATACGTATCAACCGCTTCAAAAGACTTAATAAAGGGATTGTAAAGCGCAGTCCTTTTCAATCGCTTCTTGGGGTTGGTCACACGCTTGAGGTTGAAGATCACGGCATCAGCATCGAATGGAGTTCCATCGTGAAACTTCACGCCCTTGCGAAGGTGAAATGTCCATGTGAGTCCATCTTTCGTCGTCTCCCATGAAGTGGCCAACATGGGGACGATGTCCATCTTCTCCGTAAAGTTCACGAGATTATCATGGATGTGCCGGACGACCATCTCGGACGGATTATCGGTCTGGTTGGGCGGGTCAAGGCTGATTGGTTCTGCGCCCTGGGCAAAGACGATCGTCTTTCCCCCCTCCGAGGCTGTAGAAAGTGGTGCCATAACTAGAGGTATAAGAAGAATAGAAAATCCGATATATAAGCATTTCTTGATATTCATAGTATTACCTCCCTTTTTAAAGAATGTTTTCTCTCAAAAATACCCTAACCATAATACCCATCTTTAATTTACAGGAAAGGTAAAATATGTCAATAGAATTGTTACAGGAGTCACCGCAAAAATTCCGAGAGAAAAAGGTGCAGCCCCTGAATGACAATTCCTTTGAAAATTTTGTTGGCAATTAATATATTGACAATATGAAGGCATGATGATAAAGGACTGGCGGAATACGAACCAGAGATATAGATATGTGAAATGCTGACAGGATAACGGGATAAAAATAGGATTGAGGGAATCTCGTTCATCCTGTTTCCCCGGTAAAAACCTCTTCCATCCGGAAATAATGGTAGCCATGGACGCGTCTTATTCCGAGACCCTGCGATATCTGTTCGGCCTGGAGGTCTTCGGCATCCGGCCCGGCCTGGAGTCCGTCAATCAACTGCTGGCCAGGGTGGGCGACCCCCACCGCTGTCTCAGGTTTGTGCACGTGGCCGGAACCAGCGGGAAGGGCTCGGTGTCCGCTTTCATACACGCCATCCTCCAGGCGGCAGGATACAACGCCGGCCTGTATACATCGCCGCACCTGCTGGACTTTACCGAACGGATACAGGCGGGCGACCGCCCCATCCCGGTGGAGGACCTTGTCAGGTTGACGGACTGGATGCGGGCCAGGGCGGAAGGCCTTTCCTATACGTTTTTCGAGTTCACCACCACCCTGGCGCTGTTATACTTCCTGGAGCAGAAGGTGGACGTAGTGGTGCTTGAGGCGGGTCTGGGCGGCCGCCTGGACGCCACCAACGCGGTTGTCCCGCGTGTCAGCGTGATCACGACGATTTCGCTGGATCATACCGAGTACTTAGGCGGAAGGCTGGCGGATATCGCCTTCGAGAAAGGAGGGATCATCAAACCCGGCATTCCCGCTGTCATAACCGCCACCCAGCGCACGGTGATATCGGTTCTGGAGGCCGTTTGCCGGGAGAGGGGCGCCCCTTTGTGCCTGCTCAACCGTGATTTTCGACTGCGGGGTCGGAACCGGCGCGATTTTACCTATCTGGGGCTGTCTCTCCGGTTGCGCCATCTGGAGACGGGCCTGGCCGGGCGCTTTCAGATGACCAACGCGGCCGCCGCGCTGGCGTCCATCGAGCTGTTATCCAGGGAAGACTTCCCCGTCGCCGAGGAACATATCCGCCGGGGGCTTCGGGAAGCGTTCATTCCGGCACGCCTCCAAGTGGTTCGACGCAACCCCACGGTGGTGCTGGACGGGGCGCACAATCCGGGAAAAGCGCGTCAACTGGCCAGGGCAGTTGACGAGGAGTTTACCTATCGATCCCTTCACCTGGTCTTCGGCATCATGCGGGACAAGGATGCGCGGGCAGTGCTGAAGCACCTGGCACCCCCGGCCAAGCGCATTTTCCTGGTGCGCCCGCCGGGTGCGCGGTCAGCCGACCCTGCGGCGCTCCAGGCGATCCTGGAGAAGCGGGGAAGCGATGCGTATGTTGCCGGGGGGGTCAGTGAGGGTATCCGCATGGCCATGGAAGATGCCCATCCGGACGATTTGATCCTGGTTTGCGGGTCTTTCTACACCGTGAGCGAAGCCCTGGCGCACAAAGCCTGGGAGAACAAATCCGCAATGGCAGCCACATGAGCACCAGCGCACTATTCCGACACCTGACCGCGAACACCCTCCTGGCATTCACGATCGTGTGCCTGTGGGCAGGGCTTTCGGAGGGGAAGGATCCGGCCGGCAAGAGGTCACTCATCCTGTCCCGCCACCCAAAGGCGGCTCCCATCCATATCCAGGCGGATGAAGTGACGTACAATTACCGAACGCAGGTTATTACCCTCCGCGGCACGGTGATCGTAGTTCAGGAGGACGCAAGGCTGGAGGCGGACGAGGTGATCCTGGACACCAAGGATAACTCGGGAGAAGCCAGGGGAAACGCCCGCTTTTACCATGGAAAGGACCGGTTAACCGGCGATTCTATCACATTTCACATGGACACGAGAAAAGGCGTGGTGATCAACGGCCAGCTTTTCCTGGAAAAGCAGCATTTCTACGTTGCGGGCCGCCGTATCGAAAAGGTGGGGGAGTCCACGTACATCATCGAGCGCGGCTCGTTCACCACATGCGACGGCACCCCTCCGGACTGGAGCTTCCGCGGCCGCAAGGTTGATATTACCCTGGGCGGCTTCGCCACTGCCGAGGAGGTGACGTTTCGGGTACGGGACGTTCCGATCCTCTACGTCCCCTATCTGATATACCCTGTCAAGAGAGAGCGTCAGACAGGGTTTCTGCTGCCCGACTTCGGGCATTCCAGCCGGGACGGCTTGTTACTGGAAGTTCCGTTTTTCTGGGCCATATCTCGCAGCGCGGATGCCACATTTGCTCCTCGGTATCTTTCACGGCGGGGGCCGGGACTGAAGGCCGAATTTCGCAAAATTCTGAGTCCCGTATCCAGCGGAGAAGTGTCCGTCGAATACCTGAATGATTCGAAGCGCGAGGATGAAGAAGATCAAGGGCTATTCCGCCGAACCAAAAGGAACCGGTATCACTTGCGAGGATGGAGCGATCTCAACAAGGGGAGGCCGCTTTCAGCTTTCCTGCGCTTGGACCTGGTGGGCGACCGGGATTTCCTCCAGGAATTCGGGAAGGGAAAGGATGATTCACTTCCGTATCTTGAGTCCCGGGGGGAGCTTTTGTGGAAAATGGACCGCACCGTGATCCGCCCCAGATTTCGATATTTCCAGGACTTGACCTCCCCTGACGACAAGACCACCTTCCAGGTACTTCCGGAAGTGGAGTTCCAGACCCTGTCGGGCCCTCTGCGCGGCCTTCTGTACGGGTCTTTTCTCGGGACTTTCCGCAATTCATGGCGGGAAGAGGGGTCCCGGGGGTTGAGCGGGAAGATCGAGCCAACGCTTTTCGTTCCCTTGCAGTGGAAGAATTACCTCACGGTGGTTCCTGAGATAGCGCTTAGGGAGGTTGCCGAGTACGTGGAGGAAGACCCCGAGGAAACCGACGACATATTCCACCAGGGCATGGCAAAAGCATCCTTAAAAGTGGCCACCCGCCTTGAAAAAATTTTCGCGCCCGGTTGGAGAGGGCTCGGCAAACTCCGGCACACCATCGAGCCATCCATCACGTACCTGTGGACGGAGAGAGTCCATGGAGAAGACCGACGCCGGCTGCCTTTCTATTCCCTGCCATTGAGCTTTGCCGGAGAGGCACCCGACCTGTTCCTCGACCTGCCCGAAGAACAGCACGCCATCTGGTTCGGGCTCACCACGCACCTGGACGGCCGGGGAACCTTCGGCCTTGCAAGGCTGGCGTCCCTTCGCGTTTTTCAGGGATATGGGCTGCAAGATTTTGATGACGGGGGAGACGATGGAAGACCGTGGTCTGATTTGTACGGGGAAATGTGGATTCACCCTGCGCCTTTTTTCCATCTCGGAGGCAGGGTTCGCTATGATCACAGCAACAATGAGGTGGTTAGATCCAACGTGCGCCTGGGCTTGAGGGATCATCGCCGTGATTCGATAAGTCTGGAATGGAGGCGGCAGAGCGCCATGGGCGGGGAAGAAGAAATTAATAGCATCAACGCTGGTTTGCGGTTGAACCTGGTGCGGAAGTTTTCTTTTATATACAACGGCGTTTATGACCGGGTGGAGAATTTCGTGATCAAAAATGAGTTCAGCATCCAGTACCAGCCCCAGTGCTGGCTGGCCAGATTGACATTCACGGATGAGGCGGGCCAGTCGGGTCAGAAAAGGGAGCAGCGCATCATGTTTTTCCTGTCCCTCTTCGGGCTGGGCCCCATAGGTCAGTGGAGCGCGGTGGTCCAATAGGTGCAGCAACGGGGAAAAAACAGGAGGCCTGAATTGAATTGATTGAACTCAAGATATGTTTATGGTATAATTATTTTATGGGGAAAATAATATGACACTCTTCCAGAAAGAATGCTTTGAAGATTTCCTTCTGGATCACAATGTTGTTAAATTTCTGGTCGAACCCATCATTCTCCGCTCCGGCAGACCCTCCCATTATTACGTCAACTGCCGCGCCCTGACAGATACCATACGCCGCAAGGATCGCTTGATGGAATTCCTGATGGCGTTTATTACAGAAAAGCGAATCGATCCCGATTATTTTCTGGGAGTACCGGAAGGCGCCACCAAGATCGCCCTTGCCCTCAATGATTATCGCTCCAGAATTCATGGAGATGATCGATACATGGACGCGCCGTGGGTCCAGATGAGGTCCCGTCCCAAGGAAAGTCATGGATCGCCAGGCGATCGATATTTCCTGGGGGCAGTAAAGGCGGGGGATCACACGACCGTTCTGGAGGACGTGATCACCACGGGTGATTCGCTTCTGGATCGTCTCCACCAGATTCGAGAGGCCGGACTCCAGGTGGAATCCGTTATCGGGTTGGTGAACCGACAGGAGCGTCGCAGGGACGGCCGGAGTGTGCAGGAAACCCTTGCATCGGAAGGCGTGAGGCTGGAATACCTCACAGAAAGCCGGGGCCTTTTGAAGAGAGCCAGCGAGCGCTTTCGTCCCGATGTCAGCCTTTTGAAACTGGTGGAGCGCGAAGTAGCTCAGTACAGCATAGAGTCCTGGACATTCAATGATGAGGACAAAGAATGATCGACTATGCCCTGGTCCTGGCCAACGACTTGACCGATCCTGATGCCATGCTTCGGGTGTGCCGCCTGGCCGCGCCTCACATCGACGGGGTCAAGATAGGGATCACCTCTTCCATGGTGCCCGGTGCCGCCATATTCCGACGGGTCAGGGAGCTCATGGAGGACAAGCCGATCCTAGCCGATTTCAAGGTGGGCGACATTTCCTTCCCTGCGCAGGATGGCACATTCGGCGGCACCAATGCCCGAATTATCGAAACTCTTATGCACTGGGGTGCTGATTACGTTACGGTCCATGCCTTTCCGGGCTGGAGCAGCATGCAAGAAGCCCTGTGGGCCGCCCATCGGGCGGGGGGCAAGGCTCTGGTGCTCCCCTTCATGACGCATCCGGGGGCGGACCTTTTCTTTGGCATGCCGTTGAATAAGCGCCACACCATTGACAGCCTGGAGAGAACGGGCATACCGAAAGCGGCCGAGGTCGTCAGTGATTGCAGCACGGTCTCAGAATTGATTCTTGCCTTAGGGGAGAGGATGGGAGTGGACGGCTTCATCGGCCCCGGGAATCAGCCGGAGATTCTCCAGGCATACCGGAGCCGCACGAGCAAGGAAATATGGTCTCCCGGATTCGGACGACAGGACCGCCGGGGCCGAGACCTTTCAGAGCAATTTCGCCATTGGGCCCGTTCGGTGGGCCCCCGATCCGCCGCCATCGTAGGTTCGATAATTTACAACGACCCATCTCCAGCAGAGGCCGCCCATGGCATACGCAGGATACTCCAACAGGCGACGGATTCGGCAGCAATCTCGGAACGCTGATATAATGAAACTGCAAGGTCCTGGTAGGCAGAGGGTATTTTCTGCCACACCCGAAAGGATTGGGGGAAGGGAAATACCCGGCATTTTCACCATCCCCTCGGGGGTTATCACAACACTGCCGCCTGCCATCAAGCTGCTGGCCCAGCGTGTGCCTCAACTGGGAATTCTGACCACCAAGAGCATAGGCAAGGAGCCCAGGGCCGGGTACCGGGAACCCATCATGGCCGAGTACTTTCCCGGCGGATTCATCAATGCGGTGGGGCTTTCCAATCCCGGTGCGGCGGAATTTCGCAAAGAGATTCAGGCTGTTTATCCTTTGCCGGGAGGAAAGTTTCTCCTGACTTCCATCTTCGGAGAGAGTGTGGAGGACTTCGTGGAAGTGGCCGGGACGCTGGCGGATTGCACCGATGGATTCGAGCTGAACCTCTCGTGCCCGCACGGAGGCAAGGCGGGGTGGGTGGTGGGTTCCGATCCTGAGATGGTGGAAGAGATCATTCGGGCGGTGCGGGAGGAGACGGAACTGCCCGTTGTCTGCAAGCTCTCCCCTCAGGCAAGCGACATCGCCGGCATGGCCAAGCGTTGTCGGGATGCCGGAGCCTCCGCCTTGACACTGGTAAACACCGTAGGCCCTGCCGTGGTGGCGGACCGGGAGGGGAGGGCTATTCTCGGGCACACTACAGGCGGCCTTTCCGGCCGGGGGATTCTCCCTGTGGGACTCCGGTGCGTCGCGGAGGCATCCAGGGCGGCGGATGATATACCCATTATAGCGACGGGGGGCATTTCCACGGCCGCGGACGTCAGGGCGTACAAGAGGGCGGGAGCTTCGTTCTTTGCTGTGGGTTCGGCCCTTGCAGGGCTGGATACCAACGGCGTGGTGAAGTTTTTCGAGCGATTGTCAGAGGATATGGAAAAGGAAACGGAAAAAATCGCCGGCTCCGATACAGCATTTCCCCACTGGCACATGGCCTACCGTTACCTCAGAGTTTCTTCAGTCCGACGCATGGGAGAGGATCTGAAAGAGATCCAGATGGAGGCCGCCCTGCAGGTTCAGCCCGGACAGTTTTTCTTCGTCTGCATCCCGGGAGAAGGGGAGAAACCTTTTTCCGTCATTTCCGATGATCCCCTGACGTTCACGTTCCGAAACGTCGGGAACTTTACTTCCCGGTTATTTCAGGTGGATCCCGGGGAGACATTGCTTGTTCGAGGACCCTACGGCCGGGGATTCCCTACGGAACTGGACGGAACACTGTATTTTTTGGGCGGCGGAATCGGAGTGGTTCCCCTGGTTCACTATGCCCGCAAAGTCCGGAAAGCCCGTAAGGCATTCTTCGGCGCGCAGGAGACGGTTGATCCCGGGTTTATTCGCGAGATCAGCGTCATAAGCCAAGAAGAACTGATCGTAGAGGTTGATCCGCCGGGAACAGTGGGAACGGTTGTTCGACGGGTGGATGCTTTTTTGGAAAGCGGGGAAATGGCTGCAGACGCGCGCTTCCTCATCAGCGGTCCTACGCCCATGATCTACGCGGCCCTCCAATCGCTAAGAGGAAAGGTGGCCGATGATCGTGTCCATTTTGCCAGGGAGGATTACACCAAATGCGGGGTGGGGCTGTGCGGGAGCTGTACCACGGAGTCTGGCCATCGAAGCTGCGTGGATGGTCCTGTATTCACCGCTGCGGAGGGTGAGATTTTTATCACAGGGCTCTGGAAACGGGGGCCGGATGGCCGCCGGTTCTTTTGAAATTTTGACGGAGTAACAGGCCGAGAATTTATTGAAAAATGCAAATTTAGCAATTAGCATCTTAAATTTATTAGAATTATCCACTTTGATCAGCAACATACACATTGCCGCCAATAATAGGTGAAGGATGTTGTTGGGGTGGCCTGGACGACTTGTCGCCCGGGTCGCGAAGCGAAATAAAAATCAGGCAATTAAATTTTTATTAACTGACCTAATGGAATTGATAGTTTTGTTATGATGATTCTGCTATTCTATCAGAAACCTCTTTTTCGGAGGCAGCTATGGTGAACTTCCAGGCTAAAGACATTATTTCCATGAACGACCTCTCCAAAGATGAGATTGATTATATTCTGGACAAAGCCGGGGAGATCGGTCATAATCCCAATCGCTCACGCCTCCTGGAAGGGAAAGTGCTGGCATCCCTTTTCTTCGAGCCCAGCACCCGCACGCGGACCAGTTTTGAAAAGGCCATGCGGAATCTCAGCGGACGGGTGGAGGGGTTTGCTGATCCCAAGATCACCAGTGTGGTGAAGAGAGAATCCCTCTGGGACACGATCCGAATTTATGACGGCTATGGCTACGATGTCTTTGTGATCAGGCACCCGCTCAAGGGCGCGGCGCGTCTGGCCGCGGAAGCGGCCCAAGCGCCGGTCATCAATGCAGGGGATGGGCCTAACCAGCATCCCACCCAAACGCTATTGGACCTATATACCATTCGTGAGACCCAGGGAACCATCGACAATATTTCCATCGCCATGGTCGGGGACCTGGAGAACGGGCGAACCGTCCACTCGCTTACAGAAGCGCTGGTTAAATATGAAGGATGCCGCCTCTTCTTCATCTCATCCCGAGATCTGGCGATGCCCGGACACTTGATCGACAAGTGCCGCGAGCGAGCCGAAAGAGGGGGCTTTCATTTCCAGGAATTGACGCACCTGGATCAGGTTATCGACCAGGTGGATATTGTTTACATGACGCGTATTCAGAGAGAGCGATTCGAAGGCCGGGAGCATCTCTACGAAAAGGTTAAAAGCATTTACCGACTGGATATGAGCGCGTTGCAAAAAGTCAAAACCACCATGAAGGTTCTCCATCCGCTGCCCAGGGTGGACGAGATTTCCATAGAGGTCGATAAAACTCCCTATGCATACTATTTTGAACAGGCAAGTAACGGGCTTCGAGTGAGAGAGGCGCTGCTGGCGCTGGTGACAGGAGTTATTCAATGAAGGCTGAGGACTATACCATCCGGAAGATCGAGAAGGGGATCGTCATCGATCACATCGTTCGAGGCAAAGCTTTGCTGATCGCGCGCCTCCTGGGGCTTGAGCACCTGGCCGAAGAATGCGGGGATCGCATTGCTCTCGCGTTAAATTGCGATTCTCCCACTATGGGGAAAAAAGACATTATCAAGGTGGAAAACTGGACCCTGACGCAGCCTCAGCTCAACTATGTGGCACTCATTTCCCCGTTGGCCACGGTCAGCACCATCAGTGGTTATAAGGTCATTGAAAAGCGCGAAGTAGAGATTCCAGACCGAATAGATGGTCTTGTGGTCTGCCCTGACCGGTATTGCATTACAAACCACGAAGAGGTGCCGTGCAAGTTCGACGTCATCCGCAAGGAACCCATAACCCTCCGCTGTCATTACTGTGAAACGGAATTTTACGGTAAGCTCATCCAGTTCAAATGAAAATACCATTCCATATAAAAGTTTTTGACAGGATAATAGGGTGAACCGAATTTTTTCAATCCCTAATGCACAGGCTATTACCACCGGCCAAAAAGTGAGCCATTTTCAACGGTGAGAAAGTACGCCGCTGTCAACGGTGTAAAGTAGGCCATTGGAAAAGGGATAAGGCCGGAATGATGCCGAGTGAAAAAAGGAGGTGTGTGATATCTAAAACTTACTGTAATGTTAGATAAGAAAGTCAGAGGCCAAAGAGATCATGTTTCCGGTTTCAATCTATCTAAGGAGGCAACTAAGATGAGAAAAGAAGATATAAAACCGTTTGTGTGGGGCATAGCGGCTGGCGCTATTGTGTTGCTTATTGTCATTTTCTCGGCAGGATGGGTAGTGACAAGTGGCTCTGCTACAGCTAAAGCTGAGGAAATAGCCGAAAAGGCTGTTTTAGACAAGCTGGCACCGATTTGTGTTGAGCAGTTTCTGCAGGATCCGCAGAAGGAAGAGCGACTCAAGGAGTTTAAAGAACTGGACTCCTGGAAGAGAGGCGATTATGTGAAAGAAAAAGGTTGGGCGACAATGCCCGGAAGTAAATCGCCTGATTCTGAAATTGACGATGAATGTGCCAAACTGATCATGGAGCTCAAGTAGTAAGTACACTAGTAAGTACACTTCGTTCCTCACTTCTGCTGAGCAGTATGAGCTGGTCCGCCTTCTTTTTTAGTATAAAGGGGGATCAGAAATTTCGAATTTATAATTTTATCCTGTATCCTGTCAATAATTTCTTTAAAGGAGGGAGTGATATCCATAAACAGGAGAAAAGCTAGGGGATTTTGAGGTTAAGCAACAAATCCAAAAAAGGACGAGAGATGAAACAGGGTTTGTCAATTGCTGGAGTGCTGGTGCTTGTGGCGTGTCTTTTGGTAACCCCGGCAGCAACTGCTGCACAGGTCAAGCAGTAAAAACGGTGCCCGGCTCAGGTTCATCCTGTTGACAGCGACCATGATAAATGAGTCAAGGCTTTCGCTGATGTGCGAAAAAACCAATGGGCGCATACATCTGAATCTTGACTTCGTAAGAGTAAGCTGTTAAATTGTATTTTAGTATATTTTGACCTACTGAATTAAATGCTGAAAAAATTGGAAATACCGATTCAGGTTGCACGCATTTGCAAGACCCTCTCCGTGGACACGCGGGTCAAGATTGTGCAGATGCTCAAAAGGCAGGCTTTATGCGTCCGGGCCATAGCCTCCAGGCTGAAAATCAGCGAATCGGCGGTATCCCAGCACCTGCGCATTCTCAGGGACGCTGATCTGGTGACCCCTGATAAGAGGGGCTACTGGGTGCATTATCAAGTCAATCCCGAAACCATGGAACAATGGAGGGAGGTGATCGGTGAGTTGTTAAAGCAGGAAAAGACGGGGGCGTAATTTTTTTTGTGCATTTTAAATCTATCTGTGCATATACTTAATTAAATTTAAGGAGGTATTGCTATGTGCTGTGATGAGAAATCTACCTGCCAGAAGCCGGAGAACCTCAAGGGCAAACAGTCGGAGTGCACGCCCGAACAAATCAAGATTTGCCACGGCGACTCGCAGGAACACCCCTGCGAGTCCACCGGCAGCAATAAATGAGAGACATAGAGGCATGCCTCCAGTAAGCGCTTACTTAAGCTGAAACTGGATGAAAATCAAGGAAGTTCAACAGCTCCCTTTATCCTGCCAGCGGGGGAAGGTGGTTAAGTCAACCTGCATTGCCATCAGCACCGAGGAGAGCATGAACGCAATTGAAGTGCAAGGTCTCACCAAGCGGTTCGGCGACTTGGTGGCTGTGGACCATATCGATTTTTCGGTTACGGAAGGAGAGACCTACGGTTTCCTGGGGCCGAACGGGGCGGGAAAAACCACAACTATCAGGATGCTTGTTGGCCTGGCCCGTCCGTCTGAAGGGAAGGGGCGGGTACAGGGGTATGACATCGAAAGGGATCAGTCAAAAGTCAAACAGAGCATCGGCGTGGTCCCGGATGTGTCCAACCTGTACGGGGAGCTTTCGGCCCGGGACAACTTGATTTTCCTGAGCCGGCTTTACGGAGTCCCTCGCAAAGAGAGAAAGCAAAGGGCCGACGATCTGCTCCGGGAATTCGGCCTCTTTGAGCGGCGCGATGATCCTTTTCGGAAATTCTCACGGGGTATAAAGCGCAGGTTGACCATTGCCGCAGCCCTGGTCCACCGGCCCCGCATCCTGTTCATGGACGAGCCCACCACCGGCCTTGACGTGGCGGCGGCACGGGGGCTGCGCCAGGCCATCAAACAGCTCCACGCCCGGGGTGTCACCATATTCCTGACGACCCATTATATCGAAGAGGCCGACCAGTTGTGCCACCGGGTCGCTATCATAGTTAAGGGAAAGATCATCGTAACCGATACGCCGGAAGCTCTCAAACGCCGGACCCAAGCGGATGAAATCCTGGAACTCAGGGTCCAGAGAGAGGACGATGGACTCCGGCAAAAACTGGCGGGCATCCCCGGAGTTTTGCAGGTCTCTGTAGAAAATTGCCTGGTGAAGCTGTATATCTCGTCGCTGAACGACGTGCTTCCTGGGGTGGTATCGGTTTTACAACAGAATCGATCCATGGTCGGCTCTATCCGCACTGTTCTCCCCTCATTGGAAGACGCTTTTGTCCGGATAACCGGCCTGGAGGCGGAAAAGCTCCGTTCCGAACAGAAGGAAGCCAACTCATGAGGGAGCAAGCTTCAAAGATTTATTACCTTGTATTGAAAGACATCAGAACCTATTATTTAAAGCCCCCGATGATCAGTTGGGGTTTCATGTTCCCCGGCGTCATGATCCTGGCCTTCTACCTGAAGAATCCCTCCGGAATAAACGACCTGGTTCCGGGCTTGATCGCCATGACGGTACTGTTCGGCGCCACGTCGGTGGAGGCCGTGGTTATCACCTTCGAACGCCGTGTGGGAACCCTGGAGCGTCTTCTTATGGCTCCGATGGGAGTCACTTCCATCATTCTGGGGAAGATCATGGGAGGTCTCCTGTTCGGGCTCGCTTCGGGCTTTGTAGTCCTACTGCTGGCCATTCTCTTTCTGGGCGCACAGGTCAACGGGTTGCTATTCCTGGTGGGGATCATGGTGCTTTCGGCCTTTTGTTTTGCAGCCCTGGGTGCCTTGGTGTCGGTTGCCGTCCGGGAGGTCTTCGAGGCCATGACCCTCTCCAACTTCTTACGCTTCCCCATGCTGTTTCTCTGCGGAGTGTTTTTCCCGCCGGCGGCGCTGCCGATGCTGCTGAAGCCTCTGGCCTTTCTTCTCCCTCTCACATACGCAGTTGATGGTATGCGGAGCGGCCTGTCCGTTCAGGGTGCGATGTTGAGCCTACCGGTCAACTTAGTGATCCTCCTGATCTTTTCGCTGCTTATCACTGCCGCGACGGTCAAGACGTTTATCCGGCGGCTGGACGAGACCTCTTGATGTCCTGGAGCACCAGCTCAGGCCCAAGACCTGAATGAGACAAGGAGAAAAGTAAAATGGTCATTTTGCGCTTATTCCTCAGGAAAGTCGTTACAGTGTGCTTGGCTCTCTTTATATCCGCTCACACGGGTTACGCCCAGCACCATCATTTGCCTTATGCTGGAGGGGAGAGGCGATCCATTAAAGCGCTTTCACCTGAACTGGTCCAGGATTATTTGAATGGAAAGGGGATGGGGCTGTCTCTGGCTGCAGAACTTAACCATTACCCAGGGCCCGCGCACGTGTTGGAATTGGCTTCGGAATTGAACCTCCATGAAGGTCAGAAGCTTAAAATTCAAGTAATCTTCGACAAAATGCACAGGCAGGCCGTTGACATCGGTAAAGCTATTGTTGATCAAGAGCGCAAATTGGATGAACAATTCAAGAAGCGCGCCATAGATTCTGATTCACTTCGCAGGATCGTCAGGGACAGTTCGCTGCTTCACGGGGAATTACGGATCGCTCATATGCAGGCACACATTGAAGCGGCACAAGTTCTCACACAAGAACAGATTCAACAGTATGATAAACTGCGGGGATATTATACCGGTATGGAACACCCTTCGCAAAGTCACATAAGATAAATCAGGAACCCCACTATTAGCAACGCATATTCCTGTCAACGAGTTTTGATATCAGCCTCTTTTTCGCTTTTCAAGGCGCCGGGCATGACCATGGCCCTGTGCAACCCGTTGATTCCCACGTCCCTTTCGAGACCCATTGCCATGTTGGCAGCCACAATTTCGATAATCTCCCAATTTATAAAACCAGTCGTGCTGTCCTTTTAAAAAATCCTTGACATGGGATAAAAAATCATATATAAGTTATTAATAATAAACTAATGGAGTATTTTCATGAAGAAATATGCAGAATTGTTCAAGGTGCTTGCTGTGGACAAGAGAATCGAGATCATTGAGCTGTTAAAAAATGGTGAAATGAGCGTTAATTCTCTGGCCGGCGTTATTGGGATCACCCAGTCCGCCATTTCGCAGCACTTACGTATCTTGAAATCCGCAGGGCTGGTAAATGACGAGAGGAGGGGCTACCGGGTTTTTTATTCATTGAATGTAAAGAGACTGGAGACATGTAGGCAGCAACTGGATAAGATTTGTACCTGCGGATGTCTGCAAAAAATTAAAACCCCATCCTCTGTCATGAAGGCGCGAAAAGAGTAATTTTTTTTGGAATATAATTAAGAGATTACTAATAATCTTATATACTCAATGCTTTTTTATCAATTGAAGTCGACGCACAGGGGGATTGATTCGGGAACATAGTCCAGACATCAAAATTCGGAGGTGTTTCATGCAAGATCTAGTCGAATTCTTGAGCCCCATCATGGTGATAGCTGCCCACCCTGACGACGCGGAGATCCAATGCGGCGGTACAGTGCACCGGTTGGTACTGGAAGGAAAAGAAGTGATTTACGTAATCTGCACCACCGGTAACCGGGGAAGCCATTCCCCCGGCATGGCGCTGGATGAGCTAGCTGAGGTCCGCAAGAATGAGCAACTGCAAGCGGCTGCTGAACTGGGGGTAACTGAGGTAAACATCCTCAAGCACGATGATGGAGATCTGATTTTTCACCCGCAGGAACTCAGAGAAGATCTGGTCCGGTTCATCCGGCGATATGCTCCACAAACTATAATGACTCACGATCCCTTCGCCGGAATAGGCACTTATAATGTTTGTTATCTTCACCCGGACCATCGGACCACCGGCATGGTCGCCTTTGATGCGTGTTTCTTTTGTTCCGACAGCTCCCTTTCCTATCCCGATCATCTGAGTAACGGGTTGGCGCCCCATGGCATATCCGCCATGTTTCTTTTCATGACAGAGCATCCGGATGTGTTCGTTGACATAAGTCTTTCTTTCCAAAAGAAAGTATCTGCTATCTCTCGGCATCAGACTCAGTGGGGAAAACACCCGGATTTAGAAGGATTTTTTGCTGAAATGGCGCAAAATATAGGCAGAGCAAGGAAACTTGAAAAGGCGGAAGCCTTTAAAATAGTAAAACGGTAACGCCTCTGCGCCAGATGAAGCGTCAGGAATTCGGGGGGGCTGAGTTTGCCAATCATTAGGATTCTCAATTTCTATATCCCGCTGGCACTGAGCGGGATTCTCATGACTTTGCAGCAACCCGTGATCAACGCAGCCTTAGCCCGGACCCTTAACTCCACAACGGTCCTGGGAGCTTATGGCATTACTATTAGTTTAGCCGTTCTTTTGGAAAGTCCGATCCAGATGATCCTTCAAGTAGCCAATGCTCTGGTGAAAGATCGACACTCCTTCATTGTTGTCAAGCTTTTTATGATCACTCTGAGCCTTGTCATGGTGGTAATCGGAGGTCTAGCCCTTGCAACGCCGTTTGCAAAATTTTTGTTGGAACGCCTTTTGTCCCTCTCACCGGAAGTTGCAAATCAAGCTCATAGCGCATTAATGATCATGATCCCCTGGCCATTGGTCATAGCCTGGAGACGCTTTTATCAGGGCATTCTCATAACAGCAGGAAAGTCAAAATCGGTCGGCTTTGCCACGACATTCAGAATTCTGACAATTGCAGGTGCATCGTTCGTAGGCATTTGGCTATACCCTTGGGGGACAGCGGCAATAGGGGCGTTTGCTTTGTTAGCGGGAGCTATTGTTGAGGCTTTTGTCGTCACGTTATGGGCCTGGCCTACGGTGAGAAATTCAATTTGGAATAATCGTGCGGCACATGGTTCCTATTCTGTCTCCTACAAAAAGCTGATAACATTTTACATTCCCCTGGCATTGAAATCGTTTCTCACAATTTTGACCTGGCCTATCATTTCCGGGGGCATTAGCCGTGCCGCGGAAAGCAGGCTCTCACTGGCGGCATGGCCGGTGGTTCTTAGTATGTACTGGCTGGTGGCGACGCCCATTGAGATGCTTCAACCAGTTACCATCTCACTGTCAAAGGACGTAAAAAATATTCCTTCGGTGCGCAGATTTGCGTTTTTTGCCGGGGTGGTTGGAAGTCTTTCACTTTTTCTGTTCGCGATTTCCCCAATAGTTGAATTCTATTTATATAGATTTATTGGGGCATCCGAGGATGTCAAAAAATTCGCAGTCCATGGTATTTTGATTATGTTTGCTCTGCCGCTTATAGTGGCGTTGCAGAATTTTTTTCAGGGACTTTTGATACTCCGGCACCGGACAAGATCGATCTTAACAGCCACGATGGTGAACACCTTGTTGTTGCTCAGCGTTATAGCTTTCGGTGTTATGTGTTTCCAAATTAAAGGGATTTTCCTGGCGCCCCTGGCAATGATATTTTCGTTGACTGTAGAAACGTGCTTGTTGTTCGGACAGATAAAAAGGCTCCAGTAAATGGAAAGAAATTATCCAGTGGTAAGATGCGGGATTCGGCGCAAATGATATATAAACATGCCAGCGGCGAAGCCCACCGCCATGTTTGTGGCCAGGGACACAAAAACCGTTAGGATCATCACCAAAAGGTCGAAACCGGGCCGAACGTCCCGCATGAATTTGGTCAACTGGTATCCCACCAGGAACATCATGGCGCCTATAATAGCCATTGGGAAGGCTCTAAAGAGGGTGGCTATGCTGGTGGCAAAGAAGATTCCCAGGATGATCTCGATGACCCCCTCAATGACGTTAGTCCCGCCCGTCCTGGCCCCGAAGTAATACTGGCCGGCCAGCCCGCCCGCCCCGTGGCACAACGGCATGCCTCCGAAAAAAGGAAGGACAAGGTTCATGATCCCCATGTTCAGCGAAAGCTTCCGTTCGCTGACCGGACGGTCGGGCCAGTATGCAACGATGAGAGAAGCCGTGGCGATGACGGCATTGGTGGCCGTCAGGGGCACCTGAGCAAAACCGGCCAGCACAAAGGAATCCCATATCTCTTGGAAGGAGAAGAGCGTCAGCGGCGGCAGGTGGAAGCCCGGCGGCTGGATGCCTGACAATGCGCCCTTCCAGGCCGCCAAGAAGACCCCCAGCATCATAAGAACAACGGCCGCGGGAGCGTAGCGATTCTCCCTCAGTAAAAGGACAATGGCTATAGACAGGACACCCAGCCCCCAGGCCGTGGAGATCATCTTGATCCCCTCTACCGCCAGCATTACACCCAGGGCCGCCTGGATTCCTCTTACAACCGATTTCGGTGTTACCCTGGCCAGCCACTCCACCCATCCAGTACCTGCCAGGAAAAGCCAGGTCATCCCCATGGCAAACCCCGATGCATACACGAGCGAAGGGCTCCATCTCTGCGCAATGGCAACCACCGCAAGCACTTTCATGGGTTCGATGGGCATGGGAAGTCGATAGATGATTCCTGTCGCTATATTGGCCAGACCCATCATTACCAACAAACCGGCGGGGTCCATGCCGCACACCACGATGTAGCCAATGGCCAGCGGGAACAAGGTGCCGAAGTCCCCCATTGAGCCGGCCAGTTCTCTCATGTTGAACTCGAAATCCTTTATCTTCATATTGACAGGATTCCTCTTTCTCGAATATTTTTCGTTCATCCCGAAAGATCGATATCGCCGAAAGCGGAATTGAACCGCCCGTCTACCAACTCTCTCAAGCCATCGTGGAACTTATTGAATCGCAGCAACCAGTCTCGAGCTTCGGGCGTCAACACCGAGCCGCCTCCGTTCCTGCCCTGCTTGGTGATGACCAACTTTTTCCTGGACCGGTGTTCCATCTTCTGGATGATGCCCCATGCATGCCGGTAAGACATGCCCATTCTGTCGGCAGCCTTCTGAAGCGAGCCAGTTTCCTGAATGGCCTCAAGAAGGCTCGCCTTTCCCTGACTGAGAACCACCTCGCCGTCTATTTCGATCCAGACCTTTGATCTAACCGCCATATTCATTACGATTCCCCCTCAGGATTTCAAATCATGTTAAATATGCTTTGAATAGCATAATTGAAAAAGCAATTCAACTTCTTTATTATGCCTATGGAGTTAGTTCATAATAACATTATGGGTTTTATCAGCTCCGAACAAGTAATTGTTTCAGTTGAGACACAAGCATGAAAAGGCTGATCGTAAAATTCTTCATGTCCCCATATCATTGGAGTAGCAAAGAATTATTGATTTATCGTATGCCGTAACTATTTATCAATAAAAGAGGGACACTAAAACTTGTTTATAACCAGTTTCGCAGAAATCGGGGAGTGAACATTCATTAAAAGTGAGGAGCATGGTTCTGCCAAAGCTTATCCGACAGAAGCCCGTGAGTCTCGGAAGGGGTTAAGGTGATCCACGTACTCAATGTTCAAATCACGATTTGCCATTCGCTATTGTTTGAAAATCGAGGTTCTGCGTCCCAGCACTATCGATGTAACGATAGAGATT
>JAFDED010000044.1 GCA_019310535.1 Deltaproteobacteria bacterium | reverse complement strand
CATTCTGAACTGAAAATCACGTCCAATCAAACTTAAAAACCCTTTTTTTGATCGTATCAGAGGTATAGCGATCACCACTCGTATCAAAAATCCGGGGTTTCCGGATGGACACTATTTAATTGTTGGTCTTCCTTATGAAATGAGGCAGGGTAACATGGTTGAACCCACAACATGTAAGGGTGCGGGAAGTTGGGGAAAAAGTATAGATTACTTGCCAAAACAGAAACAATAAGCCTGCAAGTTTTTATTCAAGATTTGTTCTGGCAAGAAAACTTTTTCGCCTATTGATTTCTTTCTGTTCATAGCAGTACACTTCAACTAACTCCAACAACCAGTTTATCAGTATATCCTTTTTCTTAATCTGAACAGACTGAGCAAAAATATAAGAGCTCCGAAGGCAAAGAAGAGAACAAATTGCGGCCACAAAATGGACAAGCCAATCCCTTTCATGAATATACCCAGGCTTATCTTCATATAATATGTTATCGGGCTCAGGTAGGCGAAATATTGCAGCGCTCTGGGCATGCTCTCAATGGGGGTCAGGGTTCCCGAGAGAAACATGATGGGGAAAATGAGAAAGAAGGATATGAGAAGCGCTTGCTGCAGGTTCCTGGCCAGGGTGGAAACGTACGCCCCGATGCCCATGCTGCTGAACAAACTAATGGCCGAGGCGAGGAAAAATAGAGGGATACTCCCTTTCATCGGGACATTGAACCAGAGGGCGATCAAGAGGCGGGGAAAAAGGGAAAGAAGCCCTATGGTCATGGTTGGGACGAGCTTCGCCAGGATAAGCTCGTGTCTCCTTAAAGGAGTGATCACGATCTGCTCTACGGTTCCTGTATCCTTCTCCCGCACAATGGTGGCCGCTGTGTGAAATATCCCCACCACGAGGGCTGCTATCACAATCATGGAGATGACCATGAAGTAGCGGAACTCGAGCTCAGGGTTATACCAGACCCTGACCATGGGATCCACCCCCGGGAGGGTAGCCGATATCTCTTTTCTCCGCAAAAAGTCCATTAGCACGTCCTGGGAAAAGCCATCCAGAATGGTGGCTGCATAGCCCCGGGCGGCATTGGCTGTGTTGGAATTAGTGCCGCTCAGGACCATCTGAACCCCGGCCTTCCTCTCACCGTAGACCTTTTCTGAAAAATCCGGAGGGATAATAAGCCCTGCATCAGCTTTCCCCGCATCGAGGAGATCGTCTATTTCAAGGGGTCGTGTGGCCTGGAACACCAGGGCGAAATACTCCGAGGCCGTGAATCGCTCCATGAGCCTCCGACTGATCTGGCTCCGGTCCTGGTCGTAGACCACCAGGCGGAGGTTGTTCACCTCAAAGCTCAGGCATAGGCACAGAGAACCACCTCTATTGTATAGGTCCAGAGGATAAGGGCGATGAGCATTCGATCCCTCAGAAACTGGAGAAATTCCTTCTTTACGGCTGCAAGGATTCTCTGTTTCATGCCAGCTTCTTTTTGAACCTCACGCTGGCCACCAGAAAGAGGGCCGCGGTGTAAAGGAGCAAAAGAAACATGTTCCACCACAGATACTCTATGCACACCCCTTTGAGAAATATATCTCTGCTTATATCGTTGAAATACCTGGCAGGAAACACATAAGTGTACATCTGGAACACATAGGGCATGTTGGCAATGGGGAAAAGAAACCCAGAAAAAAGAAACGACTGCATCAGGGTAACGATCAAGGACAAAAGCAACGCGGCAAGCTGAGTCCTGGTGATGGTGGAAACAAACAAGCCTATACAAACGGTACAGAAAACGTATATCAGTGACATTGCTATCAGAAGGCTTGGGCTTCCCTTGAAAGGGATGCTAAACCACAATGCTCCTGCGGCAAGTATCAAAAACATCTCGCCGAAAGCTATCGCTCCATACGGGATGATCTTTCCCAGGATGAAGACCGTGGGACTGATGGGAGAGACAAATATCTGCTCGATGGTCCCCCTCTCTTTCTCCCTCACGATAGCCAGTGCCGTGAGCATGGGCGGAAAGGCCATCAGAAGCACAGCGAACAGCCCTGGCACGATGTAATTGACGCTCTTGAGGGGCGGATTATACCAGACTCTCGGCTCTACCCCTACATATGGCCCGGCGGCTACCCCCTGCCGGCCAGGTATTTTTCCATGAGATCGTGAGAATACCTGTTTATGATGGACGTTGCATAATTGGATATGATAAGGGCCCTGGCGGAAAAAGTCCCGTCCAGAAGAACCTGGACGGTGGCTTTCCTACTGGAATTGACGAGCCTGGAAAAATCCGGAGGTACAACAAGCACCATTGCAGCCTGGCCCCTGTCGAGAATTAGGTCCACCTCTCTGAATGAATTCAGGCCGAAATCCACGCGGAAATACCCGCTGCCGGTGAAAGCTTCCACAAGCCCCGCGCTCTCCTGGGTTCTCTCCTGGTCATAAATGCCCATGGATACTTCCTTAATATCCAGGGAGATAGCATAGCCGAAAAGAAAAAGCATGACCACCGGGAAAAATACCGCTATTCCCAGCGTGACCGGGTCTCGGAAAATCTCTTTGGATTCCTTTTTAACCAGCGCCAGAAGTATTTTCATCGGCATGGCCCACCAGCCTGATAAAAATCTCCTCCATGGGAGCCATATCATGGGATGCCCTTAACCTGCCCGGGGCTTCCACGGCCAGGATGCAGCCTCTGTGCAGAAAAGCGACCCTATGGCACCTCTCCGCTTCCTCCAGGTAATGGGTGGTCACAAAGACCGTTGTCCCCGTGTCGGCTAAGATTTTTATCATTTCCCAAAAGGCTTGCCTGGATACCGGATCTACGCCCGTGGTAGGCTCGTCCAGGAAAACGATGTCCGGTTGGTGCAGCAGCGCGCACCCCAGGGCCAGCCGCTGTCGCAACGCCCCGGAGAGCTCCCCTGTCAGGACTCTCTCTTTCCCCGCCAGGCCCGCCATGGCTATAGCCCAGTCTTTTTGCCTTTCGAGAGTTTCACGGGTGATGCCGTAAATTTCTCCGAAGAAATCCAGGTTTTCCCCCACCGTCAAATCCAGATAAAGGGAAAATATCTGGGACATGTAGCCTATCTTCCCCTTTACGTCCTGGGGCCTGGAGGACACATCGGTCCCATCAACCATTACCTTGCCCTCGGTAGGCGGGGTGATACCGCAGAGGATCTTTATGGTGGTGGTCTTTCCCGATCCGTTGGGCCCCACGAAGCCAAATATCTCTCCCCTTTTCACCATGAAGCTGATTTCATCCACCGCGGTGAACGTACCAAACCCCTTCACGAGCCGTTCCACATCCACCATAAACCCGTTACCCGACCTTTTCTCAAAGGGGACCGCTTGTCCCCCATCCCTCCTTTTAATATGGGCGAAAAATACATCCTCCAGTCTCTTACCCAAAGCCCGGGGAGCATTGCAGGCAAGGAGTCTTCCGGCAAGAAGAAAAGCAACTCTGTCGCACTTTGAGGCCTCATCCATATAGGAGGTGGCAACCACGATGGTCTTTCCCCTGGCATGGTAGTCGCGCACGATGTCCCACAGCTGGCGCCGCGAAACGGGATCAACTCCCAAGGTCGGCTCATCCAGAATGAGAATGTCCGGCTCGTGGATGAGGTTACAGCAGAGAGCAAGTTTCTTCTGCATCCCACCGGAGAGGCTTTTTGTTCTCCATTTCAAGAAAGGGGTCAGACCGGAGAAGGCAAGGAGTTTCATTCTCCTTTCGAAATAGGTTTTATCTGGAACCTTTCGAATCTTGGCAAAAAACTCCAGGTTCTCCTCCACGGTGAGGTCCCCGTAGAGAGAGTGAGCCTGGGACATATAGCCGATGCGGGACGTAATCCGGGATGCATCTCTCACGGTATCAAATCCTTTTACAGATATGGAGCCTTCGGTAGGGTCAAGGATGGCGCACATGGACTGCATCAAAGTTGTTTTCCCGGAGCCGTCAGGGCCGACGACCCCGAACAGTTCGCCTTTTCTGATCTCGAGGTCTATGCCGTCCAGAGCCCTTGCTTTTCTGAAATTTCTAACCAGGCCTCTGATCTCTATGATTGTCTCACCAGGGGACATCGTCTTTCCACTTTATCTTCACATCCACGGGCATACCGGGCTTCAGGTACCCTTGCGGATTCTCAACCGCCACCTTTACCCCGAAGACAAGCTTTGTCCTTTCTTCTTTCACGTGCTCTTCCCTGGGCGTGAATTCCGCTTTCTGGGCGATCTCCATGACCTTGCCCGTGAAAGACCTGTCGGGGAACGAATCCGCATAAATTCTTGCGGAATTGCCGAGCCGCACCTTGCTGATATGTCTTTCCGGAACAAAGACCCTCACGTAGAGGTCTGAGAGGTCCACGAGGACAACCACCGGCGTGCCATTTGCAACCAACTCACCCGGCTCCACCAGTCTGTTGATGACTGTCCCGGATGAGGGTGCACGAATTTCGGTGTCTCGAAGGGTGGCCTCTATCTCCTTCACTCGGGCTGCTGCGGATTCCAACTGGTTCTTGGCTGTCTCATAGCTTGCTTTTATTCTATTCTGTTCCTACAGCAGCCCTTGATGTTCCTTCTTTTTTGCCTCTACCTCCATGACGGAAGCTTCGGGCCTCTGGAGAGCGCCCTTGCCTCTTCCTTGGTCTTCCTTGCAGCTTCCATCCGTGCCCGCGCCGTGCTGAACTTTGCCTCCACATTTTCAAACTCTCTCCGGGAAATCACATCTTTCTCCAGTAAAGTGGAATATCTTTCATAGTCTCTTCTGGTGAGGTCCAGCTGGGCTTCGGCCTCCTGTATCTCGGCATCAGCCCTCTCCAGCGCGGCCTTTGCCTGGTGCATCCCGTGGAAGGAATTCTCCTTTGTCAATTTGAGATTGATTTTCGCCTGTTCAATCAGGGTATCCATCCTATTGATGCCAGCCTGTATCTCGTTAAGCCGGTTTTTTTGTGCCTCCACTCAGGCCACTGAGCATCGCGAGGATCTTTTGCCTTCAGCCTTTAATTGATAAAATTTTTCACAATTACGTCGGGAATTGATCTTTTTATTTGCTCACAGGTTTTAATGGAGCCGCGTCAGGCAGTTCAGAATACAACCCATGGAAGCAGGTGCTATGCAGAGTTATCCTGTTTGGCATATTAATTGCTTATCTGTGAAGTAGGAAATAGTAGAAAAGGCGGAGAGCGACGAAAAAGAACTTGCTGGCTGATTGGTGTTGGATTCATTCATTGCGGTCGCCCAGTCTCAGATGCGTTGACAGTGTATCTATTGTGATTAACTTAGTATTATGTAATGGTTAATTTTCGTGTATAGTTTCAATCCTCAATGTAAAGCCTGGAAACTTCTCCGGCGTGGAAAAGATGAGATTATTTCCTCAAGGAGGCGATCATGGCACGAGATCCGGTCTGCGGTATGGAAATCAAAGAGTCGGAAGCGATAGAAATAATTGAACAGCCAGACGGCGAACGCACGTTCTATTTCTGTTCCGAAAAATGTAAAGCCGAGTTTGAGAAAGATCCTGATAAATACACTCACGAGGCGGAGCAACGAGTATCGGCAGCCGGTGAATCCACTTCTCAACAGGTGGAGATCCCCATTGGCGGGATGACGTGCCACCGATGCGCCCGAAAAGTGGAACAGGCGCTAAAAGCGCTATCAGGCGTTCAGCGTGCGGTGGTCAACCTTGCCTCCGGCAAGGCCACGGTGAAATACGACCCCCGGCAGACAGGGCTAAGAAAGCTGCTGGATGCCGTATCTGCCGAAGGGTACGAGCCCGGGGCCAGCACCGCCGTCATCCGCGTCAACGGCATGTCGTGCGCCTCCTGCGTGAGTCAGATCGAGACGGAGCTGAAGAGGACTCCAGGGGTGATCGATGCAGTGGTGAACCTGGGACCTAGGGAGGCGCGTATCCAGTATCTGCCGGCGCAAACCAGTATGGAACGGTTGATCCAGGCCGTGGAGAGCACCGGCTATCGGGCAGAGCCAGCCCCGGAGGCCCCTGATCCTGAACAGGAAACCCGTGAGCAAGAGAAGGAATACCGCACCCTGATGAAGAAGTTCTGGTTCGCAGCCATCGTGTCGGCGCCGGTGATCATCTTCAGCTACCCCGAGCTGTTTTTCCTCTCAGGGATCCTACCCAAGGGGAGTACGGCGCTGCGGGTCATCTGGATTATCCTGGGTCTGATGGCCCTGCCGGTTCTGGTGTGGGCGGGGTCGCAGTTCTTTACAGGGATGTGGGCGAGCCTGAAACACCGCTCGGCCAACATGCATACCCTCATCGCCATTGGCATCTCAGCCGCTTACGCCTATTCGGTGGTGGCGGTTCTCTTCCCCGGGATATTCCCCAGCGCAGAGCTGGCAGAGGTCTTCTGGGACGTGACCACTGTGGTGGTAGCCCTGGTTGTCTTGGGTCTGGCTCTGGAGGTGCGGGCAAAGGGAAGGGCCTCGGAGGCCATCAGGAAGCTCATCGGGCTCCAACCCAAAACAGCGAGAGTGATCCGCGACGGTCAGGAATCAGATATCCCGGTGGAAGAGGTGCTGGTAGACGACATCGTCTTTGTCCGTCCGGGCGAGAAAATTCCGGTGGACGGGGTGGTGGTGGAGGGATCGTCAGCCGTGGACGAGTCCATGGTCACCGGCGAGTCCATCCCCGTTGAGAAGAAAGAGGGCGACGAGATCATCGGCGCCACGGTGAACAAGACCGGCTCCTTCAAGTTCCGCGCCACAAAAGTGGGGAAGGACACGGCCCTGTCCCAGATCATCCGCATGGTGCAGGACGCCCAGGGCTCCAAGGCTCCCATCCAGCGGGTGGTGGACGCAGTGGCCGGATACTTCGTCCCCACCGTCCTGATCCTGGCCGTTCTGGGATTTGTGCTGTGGTTCGACTTCGGGCCCGAGCCGGCCATTGTCTATGCTCTAATTATATTCGTCACAACCCTGATCATCGCCTGTCCCTGCGCCCTGGGGCTGGCCACTCCCACATCCTTGATGGTTGGGGTGGGAAAGGGAGCGGAGAACGGCATCCTCATACGCAGCGGGGAATCCCTGGAGACGGCCCATAAGCTTAATGCCATCGTGCTGGACAAGACCGGCACCATCACTGTTGGAAAACCCTCCCTGACCGACGTCATTGCAGCCCAGGGATTTTCGGAGGAAGAGGTGCTGAAGTCCGGGGCTTCCGTGGAAAAAGGCTCCGAGCACCCTCTGGGGGAAGCCATCCTGGAAGGGGCAAGGGCAAAAGGCATCCAGGTGCCTGATTCGCAGGAATTCAAAGCTATCCCCGGCCACGGGGTGGAAGCACTGGTGGATGGCGCACGCGTTCTGCTGGGGAACCTGAAGCTGATGAAGGACCGTACTATTCCCCTGGGGACGATTGCCGACGAGGCTCTGAGGCTGGCCGATGAAGGGAAAACTCCCATGTTCATCGCCTTGGACAACAGGGCCGCGGGAATCATCGCCGTGGCCGACACGGTGAAAGAAGATTCCCTTCAGGCCATTGCGGCATTGAAGAGAATGGGCCTGGATGTGGTCATGATCACCGGCGATAACCGTCGCACCGCCGAGGCCATCGCCCGGCAGGTGGGGATTGACCGGGTGCTGGCCGAGGTGCTCCCCGAGGACAAGGCGGAGAATATCAGAAAGCTGCAACTGGAGGGAAAACGGGTGGCCATGGTGGGCGACGGGATCAACGACGCCCCGGCCCTGGCCCAGGCGGACATCGGCATGGCTATCGGCACCGGCACGGACGTGGCCATCGAGGCCAGCGACATCACCCTGATCAAGGGGAGCCTGAAAGAGGTAGTGGTGGCCATCCAGCTCTCAAAGGCCACCATGCGCAACATCAAGCAGAACCTCTTCGGCGCGTTCATTTACAACTCCCTGGGCATCCCGGTAGCCCTCGGGCTGCTCTACCCGGTTTTCGGCATTTTGCTCTCACCACTGGTTGCGGCGGCGGCCATGGCCTTCAGCTCAGTCACCGTGGTTAGCAACGCCAACCGCCTGCGGCGGTTCCAGCCCAGGCTGGCATAAAGACAAGAAAGGAGACAGCCATGATAGTGGCAAAGATACTGGTGACCGTTGGTGGTCTGGGATTGATAGGGATCATCATCTGGTTCTTTTTTCTCTCCAGAAAGGAGGGCTTCCGCGCCCTGGCAGCGAGCGGCGGATATCAGGAGGCCCTGATTACGGTCAAGGGCGGCTATACTCCGGATCTGATCGTGGTGCAGCGGGGGAAGCCTGTTCGCCTCAACTTCAAGAGGGTGGAGTCGGCTTCCTGCTCGGAGATGGTGGTGTTCCCCGACTTTAACAAGTCGGCAAAACTTCCCGAGGGCAAAGTGGTGCCCATTGAGTTCGTACCCCAGCAGGCGGGAGAATTCGAGTTTGCCTGCCAGATGGGGATGCTCCGGGGCAAACTGGTGGTGGAATAATGAGCCCGTTCCGCTGGTCTGGAGCGGGCTTTGTCAACTTTTGAAGAGGACTTTCTTGAGAAAGGATTCAATTATGAGTGCAGATCAATCATACGCTTATGGGATGTGGTTCCTGGTGATTTTCAACGTGGTGCTCTTTCTGGGTTTTGTGGGAAGCTTTCTGGTCCCAAAGAAGCAGCGGGAATGGCGGTCACTCGGGGTGTTTACGGCCTTCATAGTGGCCCTTTTCGTGGAGATGTACGGCTTCCCATTGACGATTTACGCCCTGACCTCCCTTCTTGGGTCTTACTATCCGGTGGCCAATCCTTTTACGCACAAATTCGGCCACCTGTGGGTGGTATTGCTGGGAGGGTCGAATTTCGCCTGGGCAGCGGTCATGGGCCTGAGCACCTTCATCATGTACTTCGGCTTGGCCGTCATGTGGCGCGGGTGGAGCATGATCCACAAAGCCCAGGGGGAACTGGTGACCACGGGCGTCTACAGCTACGTGCGCCATCCCCAGTACGCGGGACTTTTCTTGATCACTGTGGGGATGCTCATCCAGTGGCCCACCTTTGCCACGATTCTCATGTGGCCGATCCTCATGGCCATGTACTACCGCCTGGCTCTGCGGGAGGAGCGGGAGATGGTGGATCAATTTGGAGAGCAGTACCTGGAGTATCGAAGCCGAGTGCCGGCATTCATCCCATCGTTTCGGGCACACGATAGAACAGCTTACGGCAATGGAAGAGCGTAAGCCATGATACCCAATAGCAAAATCCTTTTTTCCGTCGCGTCGGTTCTGATGATGATATTCGTGCCCGGGTGGACAGGTGCCCTGACGAGTGAAGAGATCAACAACATCGAAATTTACAAGCGAACAAGCCCAGGGGTGGTGAACATCACCTCCGTGGTGGTGCGGTACGATTTCTTTTATAAGCCTGTCCCCCAGGCAGGAACAGGCTCGGGGGCCATCATCGACCCCAGGGGCTACATCATCACCAATTACCACGTGATCCACGATGCGAAAAAGCTGGAGGTCACCCTGGCCGACGGGAGCACATGGCCGGCTCAACTGGTGGGCGCAGATCCCAAGAAGGATCTGGCAGTGATAAAAATCGATGCGCCGAAGGAAAAATTGAGCGTTCTTCCCTTCGGCAGCTCCAAGGGGCTCCGTGTGGGCGACAAGGTGCTGGCCATCGGCAATCCCTTCGGCCTCCAACAGACCATGACTGCGGGCATTATCAGTTCCCTGGGGAGAAGCATCCAATCGGGGTCCGATTCCATTATAGAGAACGTGATCCAGACCGATGCGGCTGTCAATCCTGGCAATTCAGGTGGGCCTCTTTTGAATTCCCAGGGGGAGATCATCGGGATCAACGCCGCCATCATCAGCCCCACCGGGGCCAGCGTGGGGGTGGGATTTGCCATCCCTGTGGATGATGTCAAGGAGGCTCTTCCAAGTCTGATGCAAGGGTGGATGTACGCTCTCAGGCCCCTGTATTTTCTGGGGCTTGGACTGCTGGTCTTTTTAGTTTTACGCTGGATGGGCTCTCGATTAAGAGAGCGGCCATCCTGAAAAGTGAACCGAGCATTTTTATAAAAGAGGCAGAAAATGAGAACAAAATCATTGATTGCGGTAATTTTGATGGTGGTGCTGGTAGGGAGTTCTTCTGTCCTAGCCCAGCAAAAGAGGTCGCAGGAAAGCAGCCTCCCCGGGCACGGGGAAGGCATAATGATGTGGCAGGCCATGGTTGGAGCCGGATTTCTCCATGACCACATGAACTCCATGATCCGTCAGATGTCGGCCATGATGAGGACCATGTCCCAGATGATGGAATCCGGGAAGATGGACTCGAAAAGAATGGAGAAGATGGCCGAAGCCATGAAAGAGATGTCTGCCATGATGAGTGAGCTGCCCGCCATTCAGGAGATGATGGAAAAGCGGCCCGATACCGCCATGAAGGGCATGGCCGGGATGATGAAGACCATGGGCTCCATGATGGAGAAGATGTCGGAGATTATGACTGAGATGGGGAAATGAAAAAAATCCTCACATAAATGAGACCAAATTATAAACTACATGACTTGAGGTAAGGAGAGCTCATAATGGAAGCAATATTGTGGTTTTTGATCATTGGCGTCCTCTTCTACTTTATGATGAAGAAAGGGGGCTGCGGAATGCACGGTGGAGGGCATGGAGGCCATGGCGGAGGCCACATGGGACATGGGTCCGGCGAAGAGCTTCCCACGGAAAGCGTCAGAGACCCCTTGTGCGGGATGACGGTGAAGATCGAAAAAGCCCAGTCCAGCGCAGAGCACATGGGGCAAACATATTACTTTTGCTCCGCCCCATGCCATGACAAGTTTCTCAAGGAGCCGATGAAATACATGGAAGCGGAGCAGCAAAGAGGCAGCAGCCATCGAGGATGCTGCTGATTCGCTGTCCCATTGAGGAGGAAACGAAAATGATGTTGAACTGGAAAGTCGTGGGGTTTTCTCTGGGCTCGTTCTTTTCCATCAGCTACGTGCTGTGCGTGGTTTACGACCTGATATTTCCGGGCCAGACCATGTATCAAGCGTGGATCCGGCTGCTGCCAGGATTCACGTGGATAAGCTGGGGAACTTTTTTTCTGGGTCTGGTGGAGAGCTTTCTCTATGGTTTCTACTTTTCACTAGTCTTTGTTCCCCCGTACAATTTTTTTAAAACCAGGTTTGAAAAGCCGGCATAGGGGTTCGTATGCTCAATGGAGGTGAAGGTTGATCATGGGTTCAGGACAGAAGACCTGCACAAACAAAGTGGCAATTATCGGCGCGGGGATGGTAGGGGCAACGTTTGCCTACTCCTTGATGATTCGGGGCCTTGCTTCGGAGATCGTCCTGATTGACATCAATGCAAAGAGAGCGGAGGGCGAGGCCATGGATATCAATCATGCCATGCCCTTCGCCTCTCCGGCCAAGATTTATGCCGGTACCTACAAGGACTGTCGCGACGCAGCCCTGATGGTCATAACCGCAGGGGCTGCTCAGAAATCGGGGGAATCAAGGCTCGCTCTCGCGGAGAAAAATGTAGCTATCTTCAAAGAGATAATCCCTAAAATAATCCAGTATAACAGCCAAGGAATAGTGATCATCGTTACCAACCCCGTGGACATCCTGACGTATGTGACTCTCAAACTCTCAGGTCTTTCCAGCCAGAGGGTCATGGGATCGGGCGCTATATTAGATACCGCCAGATTTCGCTTTGAGATAGGGAGAAAATTTGAGGTAAGCCCCAGGAACGTTCATGCTTACATCATTGGAGAGCATGGCGATAGCGAGCTTCCTGTCTGGAGCTCGGCCACCATTGCCGGAGTTCGCATTAAAGATTACTGCCCGCTTTGCGGGATGGAATACCACAGATCAGAAATGGAAGAGATATTTGAAAGGGTGAGAACCGCGGCATATGACATTATCGACCGAAAGGGTGCCACTTACTATGCTATAGCTCTGGGGCTGGTCCAACTGGCGGGCGGTATCCTCAGGGATGAAAATGCCGTTTTCACGGTCTCCAGCCTCATCCAGGATTTTTATGGCGTGAACGGTGTCTGCCTGAGCGTGCCCAGTATCGTTAACAGGAACGGCATAAGACAAGTTCTTAAAATTCCGTTGGATGATTCAGAGATGGAAAAGTTGAAAAGTTCGGCCTCCGTTCTAAAGGAAATCTTGGCCTCACTTGATATCTGACTGAGGATAACCAAGTCTTTAGCTGAAGAAAGTGGAATTCGCCGCTTGAATAATAAGAATCGATGGTAAGAAAGGAGAAAGTCATGAAGAAATCTCTGGTTGTTCTTTCGGTTGGAGTAATGGTGGGAATGATTTTTCTTCCCATCCAAGGCAAGGCGCAGATGGGCCCGGAAATGACGGGAGAAGGAAAGCCCCAGCCCCAGATGATGGGGCCAGGTATGATGGGCCCCGGCATGATGGGCGGCTCTATGATGGGGCAGGGCATGATGCCCATGATGGGGATGGCCGGTTGGGGAAGAATGGGCCTGACGGGCTTGCTCCATCAATGGGGAAGGAATTTTTTCATGTACAAAGACCAATTGGGACTGAGCGAGGAACAGCTTGATAAGATCGAAACAAGTGTGAATTCATACTTGAAGTATTTCATCAGGAAGAACGCTGATCGAATGGTGTTGCTCATCGAGATCAGGGAGTCCCTGCTCAAGAACAATATTGACCTGGGAGAAGTAGAGAAAAAAGTTAAGGCCGTGGAGGCCTTGAATACCGACATCGAGATGGAAGGGATCCGGACCTTGGCTGGCGCCCTGGCTGTATTGACTCCCGAGCAGCAGAAAAAGGTCAAAACCTTATTTAAAGAATCCACTTTTCCACGGGCGATGAGGATGGGCCCTGGCATGATGGGCGGAGGTATGATGCCGGGATCCGTGATGCCCGGTCAGAGCGGTGAGATGGGGAAGCCATGACATCTATGGGTCTTCCGGACTGCTCCCCCGTTTTTTCTTTAGAAGAACTTTTTATACAACAGGATGGGAGATAATAACTTCAAGAAATCTCGCTGTGCTGAATAGGAGTGATCAATATGCTGGAGAAAATCCGCATGGGGCGTTTCTGCTGTGCCCAATCCACGCAGATTGAGAACTTCAGGCCCCTGTTGGGAGACGAACTGATTGATGAAATCCTGGAGCTGGCCAGGGAACTGAAGGAAGTGCGAATCTGCCAAATCAATGCAACTCCCTTGGGGGGTGGAGTGGCCGAACTTCTCTCCCGCGAAGTTCCCATCCTGGAGTCCATGGGAATGAGCGTGGATTGGCGGATCATCCACGGTGATCAAGAATTTTTCTCCATCACCAAGGCATTTCATCTGACCGCTGTGATCAAAATCATTTACAACAAGTCCAAGGAGAGTCAACGAAGAATCGGCGGAAGACCCCGATATCTCCGTGTTCACCAACCTTGCTGGGGTTGGAAACATGGAAGTCAATGCGTTCCAGCGGGCGGCACAGGTGGTAATTCAGAAGTCCATCAGGGAGGGTTTTGGCCTGGTGGTATCCGAAGCCTTGTGGAAAGGAACTCCCGTGGTGGCAGGAAAGGTAGGGGGTATCCCCATGCAGCGGGCATGTCCTGATCGCGGAATCAGTGCCCATTGCTGATAGAGTCCACAAGATCTCCATCATCCCTCGGGGTATCTCCGCTCTGGGGTACACCCTGCAGCTTCCCACCGAGGACAGGTACCTGATGACCAGGTCGAAACTGCTGGACCGAATGGCAGTGCTTCTTGGTGGCAGGGCCGCTGAGGAAATCATCTTCGAAGAGATCTCCACCGGTGCCCACAACAACCTGTACCGGGCAACGGTATTGTCCGCAGTATGGTCAAGGAATACGGCATGAGCCGGAAGCTGGGGTCCCTGACCTTCGAGAAGGAAAGAAGGCCTCTGTTTCTCGACGTGGCAATGGCCCCCACCCGGGCATACAGTGAAAATACCGCCATGGAGATCGACAAAGAAGTCAGCGAGTTGGTTAACGAAGCGTACGATAAAGTAAAGGCTATCATCCAGCAGAAGAAGGACAAGCTGGAGAAGCTCCTCCTGGAAAAAGAAGTGATTGAGGGCGAGGAGTTGCGAAAGTTGCTCACGGAGAAGAAATGAGAGAAACTCAAGGCGTGATGAAAGAAGGTGATAGCTATGCAACCGTATTATGATGTTATCATCGTGGGAGTAAGCTTCGCGGTCTTTCCGTCGCATCGCGGCTGAAGGGGAAGATACTTTTACTGGACAGCCACGATGTCGGGACATTTCAGATATCAGCCTGCGGGGCCCCCTACTATCTGATACAGGAGATCGGGTGTGAGGACTCGGTTCTTCAACTTTCTGACACATTTTCCTTTCACGTGAATAATAGGGTGATCGATATTCACCTGGAGAAGCCTTATTGCACTTTCGATTTCACAAAATTTTCCCGCATCCTGAACTCCCGGAACTCTGCGGAGTTCATCAAGGCCGCATTCACAGGGGTGAAGAAAGAAAGTAATCTCTTTACCGTTTCCACAACACAAGGCAGCTATTCCTCGAGGATTCTCGTTGACGCCACCGGCTGGAGGGCGTCCGTGGCTGAGAAGCTGATCCCCGGCTACGTCCACAGAGACATGCTGAGCTTCGGCATCGAGACGGAAGTGCCATACCGCCGGGAGGAAAGCTTCCATTTTTTCTACGAGCCCGATTTCTTGAAAAACGGTGTCAGCTGGCTTTTCCCTTGCGGGGAGTTCGCCAGGTTCGGGGTTGCAAGTTATACCGGGGAAACAAGGCTTCAGGGGAAATTGGACGCCTTTCTTGACAGGTTCCATGTCACTCGTGACAAGATTCATAGAGGCTTTTTCTTCTACTGCCTGAAAAAACCGGTAATGGAGGGTATATTCGTGGTTGGATGCGCTCAGGGCCAGACGCTGCCGCTCACCGGCGAAGGCATCAGCAGAAGCATCACCATCGGGACGCGATGCGGGGAGATTATTCAAAAAAGGTCCTGGACCGGGAGATTACTCTCTATGAAGGCCAGGAAGAGTATACCAGGCTGGCACTGAGAACAGAGAAAGGATATCAGTTTTTGCAGAATGCCCAGAACAGATTGCTGAAAATGTCCGAGAGGAATGTTGAAATCCTGGCCCGGATTGTTTCAACCAGGTGGCTCTCCAGATTCGGAGAGAAAAGATATCGTGAAATATGAAAGGTACTCGGTATATGATTGACATTCCGGGGGGCAGGAAATCCGGTTGAGAGACACGCCTTTTTCACCACAGGTGCCGCATGAACCCGCATCTTATGATCCCTTTTTCCCTCATATCCGCCAAGCTGCTGGAACAGATTATGTCCCGCATCCGGTTTCCAGCCGTAGTGGGAGCCATCCTTGCCGGCTTCATCTTAGGCCCTGCCCTTCTGGGAGTCATCCCCTCGGAAACAAGTGATCCTCAGGGCTACGAAATCCTGCGCGAACTGGCTTATATCGGGTTGTGCGTCCTGCTTTTCAGGATCGGCCTTGAAACACAGCTCACGGAATTTCTGCCTGTCTGGCGGTCGGCAACAGGCTTTGCCGTGGCCGGAATGGCATTTCCCTTTGTGCTGGGCTGGCTCTTGTCTCTCCTCTGGGGATGGCCGCACCAAAGAGCCATATTCGTGGGCGCCACCCTGACAGCCACAAGCATCGGCGTGACTGAGTCCGTCCTCTCTGAACTGCGCGCAGAAAAAAGCAGGGAAGGCGTGATCATTATCGGGGCAGCAGTCCTGGACGATGTGCTGGCGTTGATCCTTTTATCCATCATCGCCTCATTCGTGACACCAGCTCTCTCGGTTACGGAGCAAATCCTGAGAGCAACCGGCTAGGCCGTCGCCTTTGTGGCGGCAGGCATATTTCTCGGTCCATATGTAGCCCGGGCTATAATTGTGTTTTCACAGTGGAGCAGGGGTAAAGCTGTGCTGCTGGTCATGGCGATCAGCTACTTCCTCATCCTGGCTTACGGCGCCAAAGTTGTGGGGCTCGAGCTGATGATCGGGGCGTATGCGGCAGGCGTGGCCTTTGCCAGCCATCCGGAACGAAATCACGTGGAGGAGGATATCAAACCGCTCTGCGAGCTCCTGACGCCCCTCTTTTTCATACTGCTGGGCGCCTCCATGGAATTCTCCGGGCTCGATCCCTTCTCAGAGGCAGGAAGACAGTCCTGGGGCTTTGCGGCCCTGTTATTCGTTGCCGATGTTGTGGGCAAGCTGTTTGCGCCTTTCTTCATCCCGGGAAATGGGATGAATAAATGGGCCGTGGGCAGCGGAATCATGCCCAGGGGAGAGGTCGGGCTTATCTTCGCACAAATGGGACTCATGAGCGGTAGTTTTTCTTCCGAACTCTTCTCATCCTTTGTGGTAGTCATCATTGCCACGACCATGGTGGGCCCTGTTCTTCTGAGGGTATCATGGAGGGCCTGAGGTTGAAATTTTCAGGGAAAGGACAATACATGAAAGGAGGGAGAAACAATGGAAAACATGCAAAGATATGCTTACAGCACAGTTCTGGATATCTCTTACGAAGATGCTATATCAAGGGTTACTGATGCGCTGAAACAGGAGGGCTTCGGCGTTCTCACGGAGATAGACGTGAAGGCCACCTTGAAGAAAAAACTGGATAAGGACTTCAGAAAGTACGTGATCCTGGGAGCCTGCAACCCCCCATATGCCTATCGGACCCTGATAACCGATCTGGACGTGGGGCTGCTGTTGCCCTGCAATGTCATCGTGTACGAGACTGATGATGGGAAGACGTATGTTGCGGCCATCAATCCTGTCTCCGCCTTGGAGGTCATCAAAAGCGAGGAGTTGAGGAAGATAGCCGAAGAGGTATCGGTAAAATTACAAACCGTCATCGAGAAGGTTTCAAAAATTACTCCTTTTGTGTCGAATAAAGTAGAATAATATTGAAGGGACCTGATGCAACAGCCTTCACAAAATTCCACTTGACAATTCTCGAGAAGGAGGTGGAAACCATGAGATTTTTTATAACCGCATCATCATCGCAGGTCTGGTCATTATCGGTGCTATCGCTTTTGTGTGGTCGGGCGTTTACAACGTCGCGGCCAGCGATCCCCATTACGGGTTTACCGTCTGGTTCCTGGATAAAGTACGTGAACATTCCATCGAGGTACGCAGTGAAGGGATTCGGGTGTCTTCATAAAATGATCCGAAGTTTATGAACATCTGCATCCGCCATTATATTGCCATGTGCCGCGTATGTCATGGCGCGCCCGGGTATGCTCTAAGCGAAATAGCGCAGGGTCTCTATCCTGAACCGCCGACCTTGACATCCAAAGACGTGCAGGAACTTACCGACGCCCAGTTGTACTGGATCATGAAGAATGGCATAAAGATGACCGGCATGCCCGCCTTCGGCAAAACCCATCAGGAAGAGGACCTTTTGGGCATGCTGGCCTTAGTGAGGCGTTTGCCCACGATCCAGCACGAAGACTACGATGCCATGCTTGAAGCCGCTGGCCAGCGTGGAGGGGGACAGGAACGGGATCACCATGGCTCACCGATGAGTGAAAAGAAAGCACAGAAATCCGAGAGCCTGAAGGAACACAGTCATTGATAAAATGATTAGGGAGGCGATTCTGGGACATCCATTCTCCTGCCGGTGGTCCTTGAAAGCAAGGGAAAAAGGGTGAAAGGAAGCGATACGCAAGTTCTCTATGCAAGAAAGAGGCAAACAATGACGATTGCAAAAGTGTTTTCATCAATCTTTCCCTCTCTACTGGTCTTTGCTTCAGGAGCCGAAGCCTCCGCTCACTGGGAAGGCGGTGGGGGCTGGGGCATGGGACCTGGAATGATGGGAGGAACATGGGGGATGGGATGGTTTGGCATGCTCTTTATGCTCGCCTTCTGGGTTCTTGCCATTGCGGGCCTGGTGTTTCTCATCAAGTGGGCAATCCAGGCCACTAAGGGCGACCGAGGAACCGAAAAGAGCGGCTCCAGCGCCCTGGACATTCTCAAGGAGCGCTATGCCAGGGGTGAAATCAATAGGGATGAGTTTGACGCGATGAAGCGCGATTTGCTGTCTTGATTTCAAATAGCATTGGTAGCTTCTTCGAGTGATTCACTGTGGAAGGACGCTCTTTGTCCCAAATCCCCGAAGTAAGCCTTGGCTTCTTATCTTTCTTTCTAAATTTTTTCTGGGAGGTGATCCAAACCTCTTTCTACACCATGAAGGAGTGGGCATTCCCCGCCATGCTCTATGGGTGGATCCACTGCACCGCCGGGGATGTCATGATCAGCCTCGGATCATTCTGGATCGTCAGCCTGGTGCATCGCTCCCGCCACTGGCTTTTGAGGTTGAACAGATGGAATAGTATGGCATTCGTCATCATGGGCGTTTTCTACACCATTGTTAGCGAGCGAGTAAATGTGAAGGTATTCAAATCCTGGGGCTACGATGAAAGGATGCCCATGGTTCCCTGGATCGAGGTAGGGGTGGTGCCCATTCTCCAGTGGGTTGTGGTACCTTCGGTCGTCATCATGCTGACGCGACACTATCTCCTCCTCCAGTGCGCAAAATGATGAACCCGGCGAAAACAGGAAGAGAAAGGTATGACTCCGTGCGAAAGAGAATCACGGTGGATACCGGGGGCTTGAGGTTTTGTTAAGCATGTGGTGATTCTTTTCTCACTTCGAGCCGAGAAGGATCAGTTCTTATCCAGATGGAGATAATCCTTATAAGGATGTTTTCTTCCTTCCCCCCTTTTGCTTTGTGATGAGCCAAGAATCTCAAATTATGGCATGGCATTTGTCTCAACCTTATAATGGACGATCTACTTGGAAGTATATAAAAAGTCCAGCAATCCCTCTATCTGCATGAAGCTTTAATGCAAGAATGATGTTTCAGCGGGATGCCTATTTCGTGGTGCAAAGGAATTATGAAATGACCATAACCAGAAGAACGTTCCTGAAAACAACATTGAATGCGGCATTGGCCGCTGCAATTCCTGTTTTCTCTTCCCGTCATGCTTTTGCTCGTTCTGAGAGGGCGGTCAGGGAATTTCGCTTCACTGCGCGACCGCAACAAGTCAGCCTGGGCAAGGGGCCCGATTTTTACGCATGGACGTACAACGGGCAGGTACCAGGCCCTGAGATCCGGGTGAAAGAAGGGGAGATCATCAGGGTGATACTGGAGAACCGCCTGCCCGAGGGGACGAGCATCCACTGGCACGGGCTGCCCGTTCCCAATGCCATGGACGGTGTCCCCGGGGTGACCCAGGAGCCCGTGAAGCCAGGGGAGACCTTCATATATGAATTCGAGGCCCGGCCGGCCGGGACATTTATCTACCACTCCCACTCCGGGTATCAACTGGACCAGGGCCTTTACGGACCTCTCATCATCGATCCCATCTCTGAAAGCCGGGGATACGACCGGGAGTATGCCCTGATGCTGGAGGACTGGGTGATGAAAGATGGAGGCGGCGTAGCTGCCACCCGGCGGCGCCCTCCCATGGGCATGATGGGTGGAATGATGGAAGCCCGCGGCGGCATGGGAATGATGGGCGGTTTGATGGGCAGGCGGGGAATGGGCATGATGGGAAGGGGAAGCCGGAGCGCGCCCGGAGAAAATGAACCCCTTCTGGAGCCTCTTTACGACGCCTATGCGGTCAACGGCAGGGTATACCCTGAGGTTCCACCTCTCATGGTGACGAAGGGGGACAGGGTCAAACTGAGGCTTATGAACCCTTCGTCAGCCACCATCTATCACCTGCGCCTGGCCGGCCATCCCCTGACTATCACCAATGCGGATGGAAACCCCGTGAAACCCTTGGTGACAGATGTGCTGCGCATAGGAATGGGGGAGCGCTACGACGTGGAGTTCGCAGCCGACAATCCGGGGAACTGGCTTCTGGCAGCCCAGGAACTGGGATTCGGGGAAAGCATGCTCCAGGTCCCCGTGCACTACCGGGGTGTCAGCCCGCAGCGCCCTGTGGAGCCGGATTTCCGCCGCGGCTTGCGCATGGCCTCCTACCGGGAACTGGAGGCACTGATACCCTCGGATGAGCCTGCGCCGCGATCAGCCGACAGGTTCTACACGCAAACGCTGAGCGGAGGCATGCATTCGCCCTTCTGGACCATCAACGGCCGAGTGTACCCTGATTTGGAGCTCATGGTTGTCCAGAAAGGGGAGTTGGTGCGCATTGGCTATACCAACCACAGCATGATGCCCCATCCCATGCACCTGCACGGCCATTTCTTCAGGGTAATAAATCCCCGGGTGCCGCCCTACCGGTGGATTCTGAAAGATACTATCGTCGTGGATCCCATGCAGCAGGTGGAGATCGAATTTGTGGCAAACAACCCAGGCAGGTGGTTCCACCACTGCCATAACCTCTACCACATGGAGGCGGGCATGGCCAACCTGGTGGTCTACCGCTCGTGATCTGATGAAAGGGCGAGCGGCCGAGGAGGTAGGGATCGACCGCACAAACTCGTGAAAGGGGATGAATGAACATGCTCGTTGGTTTACTATCGGGCGCGCTGATCACCCTGCGGGAGGGCATGGAGGCGTTCCTGGTGGTGGGAATCCTCCTGTGCTACCTCAGAAAAGTGGGCGCTCCGCAATTCAAAATGTATGTATGGTTGGGGACGCTCGTGGCCCTGGCAGGGAGCGTTGTCCTCGCGCTTCTGTTTCAACTCCTGGCCGTCCAATTCGAAGAGGAGAGCGCCGAGGTCTTCGAGTTTCTCGTCTCCCTGGTGGCCATCGCTGTCCTGACCTGGATGGTCCTCTGGATGCAGCGGCAGAGCCGAGGCTTCAGGGGTGAGATGGAAGCCAGGGTGGCGGCCTCCATGGGGGAGGGCCAGGCCGTTGCCCTGGGAACCCTGGCCCTTGTCACCGTGATCCGGGAAGGGCTGGAGACCGCACTCTTCCTGGCTGCGCTGGCCCAGTCGGTGGAGAGGCAGAGCCTGCTCATGGGTGCCGGCCTGGGGATTGGCGCGGCGGTCCTGATGATCGCGTTGATTTTCCAGGCTATCATCCGGCTCAACCTGCGCTGGTTCTTCATCGTAACCGGATGGATGTTGATCTTTATCGCTGCGGGCCTGGTGGGCCACTCCCTCATGATTCTCAACGAAACCGGCCTGGTGCCACCTGTGGTTGATCCTGTCTGGAACACCGAATCCCTGATCAGCAATGAGAGCCTGTGGGGGAAGCTTCTGCACGTCTTCATGGGCTACGAGGCCAGGCCCTCTCTGACCCAGGTCATTGCTTACTTCGGGTACCTCTTCGCTATGGGATGGCTCTTTCAGCGGGCCGTTCTGGTTTCTCGAGAACGATGACCCACTTACACCGGCCATGTGGCACCTTCAATCATCACCTCGACCTCTATAAAATTTCCCCTTGACTCCGTACCAAGGTACATATTCTATATTATTCATAGAGGTGAAACAAGGAAGCCATGCTCATCAGCGCCTTGGCCCGGCAAGCCGGGGTCAACGTGGAGACCATCCGGTACTGCCAGCGGCGGGGCCTTCCGCCGAAGCCGCGCCGGCCCCTCGAGGGATATCGCCGCTATCCGCTTCGGGTGTTGCACCGGCTGCGCTTTATCAAAAGAGCGCAGGAACTGGGCTTCACCCTCAGGGAGATCAAGGAATTGCTCCACCTGGGAGACAGCGGCGATGCCGGCTGTCCCAATGTGCTCTCTCTGGCCCGGCAGAAGATCCAGCAGGTCGAGGGGAAGATTCGCACCCTGGGGTCCATGCGCCATGCACTGGTGGAGCTGGCGGAGTCGTGCCCTGGGGAAGGCGGGCTCTCCCGCTGCCCCATCTGGGAAACGATGGATCTGAAATGAGGAAAGGAGAATATGCCATGACCAAAAGAAAGGTGGAGATTTTTACGGCAGGCTGCCCGGTCTGTGAAGACGTGGTGGCCAGGGTAAAGGGGCTCCAGTGCCCCAACTGCGAGATTAAAATCCACGATATGAACAAGGGCCAGGGGACGGCTGAGGCCAGGTCGTACGGCGTCACCGCCCTTCCGGCAATCGCAATTGACGGGAAACTGCTGGACTGCTGCCGCCACGCCCCCATCAGCGATGACGATCTCAAGGCATCTGGCATCGGTCAGCCCATTTGACAATGAGCAATCCTTCGCCCCTGAATCGCTGAGAGTCTTTTCTCCTCGAAGCGATAGGGGTGGCGCCTTACGGTGGGGCGAGAGTCGCAGGGGCACGGCCGAATGAATGAAGGAGAATATGCGAGCAGTCAGAAGAGTACTTTTTTCTGTCAGAGGGATGGTGAGAAAGGGCGGCTTTGTCTGAATGGGCTGACCCGATGCCATCGTATCCACCCTGGCAGGGCTGAAAGGGATCCTGAGCATTGTGTATCGGCTGGAGGATGATCTCTTTGAGATCAGCTACTCCCCCGATCGTGTACCTCTGCAAGTGGTATTTACTGCCATACGCGCCCTGGGGGTGGAAAAAGGCGGAACTTATAAGCCGATCCTCATAATAGAAGGCGGCCGCGGAGGGCCAGACAGGTGAACGTGTCTATATTCGCGGCAGAAGATTCCGCGTTCGAGACCGGGAAAGTGCTTCTTTGAGATGCCTCAGCCCTTTACGAAATCGCTCTCCCTGGCCTTTTAGACCTGTCTCAATGTTTCAGATGTTTTCTCCCCACAAAAAATCTCGCTCCTTCTCCATGCATTGAAAATGTGAACAAATTCAGCATTTCTGGTCAGCAATGAGAAAACAATACTCACATTCTCATTACGGTCCAGACTCTTACATGGGCAACAGATAAGTGATGAGTGCCTTTTCGTCCCATTCAACTCTCTCAAAAACATCCTGGCACGGCTCTTGCTTTTATAAAGTCTTAAGACACAGACTTTTATAGGGCTACGAGAATGTTGAGACGTGAAACGATAGAGCGCCTGATGGGCCGGACGTTCAGCAGGTTCCCATCTCTGTTACGGATGTGGGCAAGACGGGCCAAGGTCCTCGAGTTCGCTTCTTCACCATGGCTTCCAGTGGAAGGGACTACAGGGGACCTGAGAGTCGCGTTGATAACCACCGCTGGTGTTCACCTGAAGACCCAGAGACCTTTTGATATGGCTGACCGCAGAGGGGATCCCTCCTTATCGGTCAATTCCTGGATATCCATAGGTTTTGGGACGACGTCGGTGTTAGGACTGCTGGCCTTCTTTCTGGTGCTCAATACGATGTCCGGCTCCCTGGACCTTGCCGTCAGCGCCATCGGGCAGTTCTGGACGTGGATTTTTCCGCTCGCGGCTGGCTTTGGTTTCCAGGTAGGTCTTTTCACTTATTTCCGTCGGATTCGAAAAACACATTTTAAAGAAAAAGCAGGTGGGGCCGGCGGCGTGGCGGCCTCCGGGAGAGCATCCGCCACAGCCATGGCCGCTTGCTGCGCCCATTATCTCCCTGCTCTCCTTCCCTTATGCCGGAGTGGCTTCAGCGGACGCTGTTCTGGGGCGGTACCAAGAGACATTTTTTCTTGCGGGTATTCTCAGTAATGGGGTGGGTATCATTCACCTGTTCAGGCATACCCGGGGACACGGGCTGGCAGGTTTTGTGTCCGGGTGGCTCGCCCGGGTCCTTCGCCATGATCTGGAGCGCGTATTTCACCTGGCACTGGCTTCATCGGCGGTGATTCTTATCTCAGTAACTATAGCCATCTTCCTGTTGTCCCGCTGAAACAATCCAAAGTATTTCCAGGAATACCATCTCCTTAATGGGCGCGAAGTCTTACTTCTTGGATCATGACGGCGTCTGGCGTTTGAAGTCGCCCGGTCATAAATGATCAGAATTTTCGCAATTGGTTTATGTATTAGTTCATTCTTTTCTCACCCCTGCTGCAACTGATCTGTACCGCTGGGAGGGATCCGGGGAAAACACCTGTTCAGGGGTCAATAAAAAGCCATATTAATCATCGTGTTGGAAATTGAGAAGCTGTTTGGCATCTCATTTGATTTGATTGTTCAGTGTAAAACCCCAATATGATCGGGAGGTGCAGCGACAGTGGGAAAAAGAGGTTTAATGGGAATCGCCATCGCTCTTCTGGCTGGTTTTATTGATGGATAGCATGATGAAAGGCATGATGGAAATGTGCTGCGGACCAAAAACAGAAAATCCTAAAGCGGATAGTACAAAACCTTAAAGTAACGTGCATTGCGGCTATCTTAATCACCCCGGATTGCCGCAGTGCATGTAACAAAACTATGGAGCGGTTCTATTTTCCTGTCATGGTAATGAAACCTTCGTTGAGGTAATAAAGAAAATAATAGTGCAGCGGAGATTTCAAAGCCAATAGAGGGCTGGAGAAAAAATAGAACTCATTTAATTTCTTAGTTCTAATCATGGTAAATGGAGGCTATTATCATGAGCAAATTAAAGACTAATTTTTCTATCGAAGTAGAAGGCACGGACGCACTTTGTCCCGTAGGTGAGGTTGCAGGAAAGAAGATGATGGCCGAAGGGAAAATACCGGTTATTTCTTGCGAGGGGGGCTGCATCCGAGGAGAAATTGCCAGAGTCGCAGCCCATATGGTGGCAAATGAGGAGCCGTACCGACGCGGATGCCACGGGGAAATATTCACAGCGCCCCATTCGGCTATGGCACATTGGGCAAGGAAGGCTGACAAAGTCGTTGTAATTGACGGCTGTTTCATGCATTGTCACGGCAGAGTCATGAAAAACCTTATCGGCGACGAGAATCTGTTCCAATTCGATGCCCTCTCTTTATACAAAAAATACACGGATCTTATGGAGATCGACGCTATCCCAGAAGCTGAACTGAAAGAGGTGGCACGACAGGTGGCAGACAAAGTCCTCTCCGCCCTGAAAAAGGGAAAGTGACCTTGAAAAGTGGCTGAAAAATTAGTGGTTTTAATGACAAGATATGTGAATTCGGTTCATATAGAATTCCGATATTAAGTAAGCAAAGCTTACGTCCTCAGGAACTTTTTTCCCTAACACTATTCAATGTGAAGTGGGACGTGATGATAAACTGGGATACTTTGTCCTAACCGGTTCCAAATAAATGATGAACGAATGTATCAGGAGTTTTATCGAGAGGCTCTCACCGGACTATACAACCGTCATCTCAAAAGGGGACCGGAGCATGAAAAGGTTTGAAGAGAGTTTTGGAGAGTGGATGGTCAAGCGCCGATGGTGGATTATCGTCGCCACGGCGGTTGTTGTAGTGACCGCGGCAAGTGGGGCGCAATTCTTGACTTTCAACAGAGATAACCGTGTTTTCTTCAGCAAGGAAAACCCGCAGCTGCTGGCGTTGGAGGCCCTGGAAAACACGTATACCAAAAACCAGAACGTCCTTTTCGCCATCGCCCCGAAAAAAGGAAACGTATTCACCCGCGAAACGCTGGCGGCGGTGGAGGAGTTGACCGAGGCTTCATGGAAAATGCCGTACTCCAGCAGGGTCGATTCCATCACCAACTTCCAGCATACCCGGGCGGAGGAAGACGAGCTCATTGTAAAGAATCTGATCCAAAACGCCGAAAGCCTGTCGGACGCGGATCTCGAACGGATAAAGAAAATCGCCCTTTCCGACCCTCTCCTCACTAACCGCCTGATCTCACCTTCCGGGCATGTGACCGGAGTGAACGTTAATATTCTCCTGCCGGGCGAATCCGTTGACGAAGTGACGGAAGTGACCGCGTTCGCCCGTGAAATGGCGGACGACTTGCGCCAGAAATATCCCGGCATCGACATATACCTTACTGGCGGGATCATTATTGATAACGGTTTTGGCGAGGCAAGCCAGGACGACATGTCTACCCTGGTTCCGGCGATGTTTTTTATGCTCCTTATCATAACGGGGCTGGCGCTGCGCTCATTTACAGGGACTTTCGCCACGCTCATAATTATCGTGAGTTCCATGTTTACAGGCCTGGGGCTGGCAGGCTGGCTCGGCATATCGTTAAACGTCGCGTCGGCCATCGCCCCAACGATCATCCTCACCCTGGCTGTTGCGGACAGCATACACATATTGACGACAATGTTCCACCAGATGCATCTGGGGAAAGCCAAACGCGAAGCCATCGCCGAGTCTATCCGGATTAACCTGTGGCCGGTTTTTCTTACCAGTGCAACCACGGCCATAGGCTTTCTGACCATGAATTTCTCCGACGCCCCTCCTTTTCGCGACCTGGGCAACATCGTGGCCATGGGCGTGATTGCGGCGTTTGTCTATTCGGTTTTGCTCCTGCCCGCCCTGATGGCCCTCCTTCCCGTCCGGGTGAAGCCAAAGGCCGAGTGCGATTGCGATTGCTGTTCATGCAATAGTTTAGCGGCTTTCGTGATCAACCGGCGCAAGCTCGTGTTCTGGGCCACATTGGTTGTAATCGTGGTGCTGACCGCCGGGACTCTGCGCATCGAGCTGAACGACAATGTTATAAAGTACTTCAGCGAACGTTACGACATCCGCAAATCCACCGACTTTATGGAGGAGAACCTGACCGGGTCAGACGTAATTGAGTATTCGCTGGAATCCGGCGAAACGGGTGGAATTAACAACCCTGAATACCTGGCGAAGGTGGAGGAGTTTGCCAACTGGTATCGCAAACAGCCAAAGGTTGTCCACGTGAACGCGATCACCGACACGATGAAACGGCTCAACAAAAACATGCATGGAGACGATAAATCCTATTATCGAATCCCTGAACGGCGCGATCTGGCGGCGCAGTACCTGCTCCTGTATGAGATGTCGCTCCCCTTCGGCCTTGATCTCAATAACCAGATCAACGTGGATAAATCGGCGACCCGAATGATAGTAACCTTAAAAGGCACGACCACAAGGGAGCAGCGCGAAATGGACGAAAAAGCGCGGGAGTGGCTGAAGGCTGACGCTCCCGAAAGAATGTTCACCTATGGCTCCGGTCTGCCGATTATTTTTGCTCATATATCCGAGCGCAATATTAACAGCATGCTGGGCGCATCTTTTGGGGCTCTTGTTCTGATTTCGGGCATCCTGATATTCGCGCTGCGAAGCTTCAGGCTCGGCCTCGTGAGCCTTATCCCAAACCTGGCGCCGGCGTTCATGGCCTTTGGCTTATGGGGCATGATTGTGGGGCGGGTTGGTCTTGGTTTATCGGTGATTGTATCGTTGACCCTCGGCATCGTAGTCGATGACACGGTGCATTTCTTAAGCACGTACCTTCGCGCCCGGCGGGAGCACGATATGGATCCGTCCGACGCCATCCGGGATTCTTTTAATACCGTGGGCAATGCCATGTGGGTCACAACCGTGGTGCTGGTCGCAGGGTTTCTTGTACTCTCTTTTTCCGGCTTTAAATTGAATTCCGACATGGGCCTGATGACCGCCATAACCATAACTCTGGCATTAGCTTTGGACTTCTTGTTTTTGCCGACCTTACTGATGAAAGTGGAGGAGAAAAACCGGTGAAACGACTGATGCTGGGCATGACGCTATTTCTGTCCCTGTTCCCGTTAGCATCAGCGGCCGAGACTCCTGAAGAGAAAGGCCTCGCCATAGCCCAGGAGACCGACAGGCGTGACACGGGTTTCGGAGACTTCACCGCCGAGCTACTCATGGTCCTCAGGAATAAGCACGGCCAGGAAAGCGTCCGCAAAATCCGTATCCGGACGCTGGAGGTGAAAGGCGATGGCGACAAAAGCCTGTCCATCTTCGATAACCCCAGGGATGTGAAAGGTACCGCTTTTCTGACATTCACCCATAAGGTGGGAGATGACGATCAGTGGCTGTACTTGCCGGCTTTAAAGAGGGTGAAGCGAATAAGCTCGCGCAACAAATCGGGCTCGTTCATGGGCAGCGAGTTCGCCTATGAGGACATCGCAAGCCAGGAGGTGGCGAAATACACATACAAATGGATCCGCGACGAAGTGTATGACGGCCAGGAATGTTTCGTTATAGAACGGTACCCGGTTGATAAAAAGAACTCCGGATATACGCGGCAGGTGACCTGGATCGACAAGAGCGAGTACCGCGAATGGAAAGTGGAGTACTACGACCGCAAGAAATCTCTTTTAAAGACCCTCACCATCAAAGGATATAAAAAGTATCTGGACAAATACTGGCGGGCGGACGAGATGAACATGGTCAACCATCAAAACGGGAAAAGCACCAGGCTGGTCTGGTCGAGCTACAAGTTCCGCGTCGGCCTCAAAGACCGTGACTTCAACAAGAACAGCCTCAAGAGGGTGAGGTGAGAGCGCTCCTTGCCACGATCATTTTGTTCCTTTCGTTCGGCGTGATCAATGCGTCCGTGGACTCCGCCAGTGCCGAGGGTGCGGGGGAGTTCTCCGGTTTTGTTGCGGCGGATGTCCGGGTGTTCGCCGACTCCCCGGCGTTCCCGGAGCAACAGAGGAATACCGTTTCACCGTCCCTGCTCTTTCAGCCCGAGTATCGCTACGAGTGGAACGACGGCAAGGACCGCCTGACGGTTGTTCCCTTCGCGCATATTGAGTTCGATGACGAGGAACGGCGCCACTTCGACCTGCGCGAGTTGAACTGGCTGCATGTGGGCGCGGACTGGGATCTGCTCGTCGGTGTCGGCAAGGTATTTTGGGGTGTGACCGAGTCCCGGCATCTAGTGAACATTATCAACCAGACCGATCTCGTCGAGGATCCGGACGAAGAGGACAAGCTTGGCCAGCCCATGCTCAAACTTGCCCTCCCGCGCGACTGGGGAACCCTAACGCTCTTCGTGCTGCCCCGTTTTCGGGAACGGACATTCCCGGGGCGCAAGGGACGTCTGAGGGGGGAGATCCCAGTGGATACAGACCGGCCTGTCTATGACACCTCCCTCGAGGAATGGCATCTCGACCTTGCGGCCCGTTGGACGCACACCTTGGGTGATTGGGACATTGGTCTGGCACATTTTTGGGGCACGAATCGAGAACCCAGGTTATTGCCGGATCAGGATAATGCCGTCAGACCGGTCCTGATTCCCCGCTATGACCTGATTCATCAGACGAGTCTCGATGTCCAGTTCACCACGGGGGGTTGGCTTTGGAAGCTGGAGGCCATCACCCGGGGCGGGCACGGTGCACGCTTCGCGGCGCTTGTTGTCGGTTTCGAATACACGTTTTTCGGGGTGTTCGGCACCGCCGCCGATCTGGGTGTGCTTGGAGAATACCTCTACGACGGTCGGGGTGACGACGCCCCGGCCACACCTTTTGACGACGATGTTTTCGTCGGGGCGCGGCTGGCACTCAACGACCCGCAGAGCACGGAGGTCCTTGCCGGCGCCATCGTCGACCGCGACACGCAAGCCACGTTCGCCAACGTTGAAGCAAGCCGCCGCTTCGGGGACCGGTGGACCATTGAGCTTGAAGCGCGTGCTTTCATCAACATCCAACCTTCCGACGTACTTTTCGGCCTGCGTCGGGACGATTATGTGCAGATTCGTGTGGCCAGGTACTTCTAACCTATATTGAACAGTTGAAAATTTGAAAAAGTTGATTATCTTTCTCTAAGTTAAGCAAATACTTGGCGGAGATGTTTTATGGATTGTGTATGGCAAAATAAAAGGGGACCATTTGAGGGGATAATGGCCACAGGTGGGTCCCTTTTACTTTGCCACAGGTGGGTCCCTTTTCTATTGCTAAAAACAGAAACCATATACAAGATATGGACATTTAAAATGCAAGGCGGAGCCATTGATCACCCGCCAAGGATGGAATCTAAATCATCCACTCCCGGAAGAAATAAGGGGCGCAGATAATTTAACGGGTGAGGTTTTCCTTGGCATCTTCTTCTGGGAGGGGATTCTTGGGCCACAAAACACGTTGAACCCGGGACGACAAAGGCCGAGGCACAGCAATACTATCTGTACCACAAGGAAGGGATACAGGTAACCAATCCAGTCAAAAAGGGATACACCATATTACTTCCACGGCGTCTCCCACGACATTTACAAGATGAAGAGATCGCCATATTTTTTGATGCCATATAGAGTCGTCGGAAAAGAGCTATGCTGATGTTTCGCTCTTAATTGCGGGTTGAAGAGATGGCAAATCTTTCGGCACACCAAAATGTTTTGATTGCTGGCCCTGCCGGTTTTCTGGGTTCTCTCTCCCCCCCAGGCAATGGCTGTATACGCACCGGTGCTTCTGTTGTCTCTTTTACTTTACTGGAAAACCTACCAGGCCATGAGCCTAAAAGTGGCCACGGGAAAAGAGGCTCTTATCGGTGCGGCTGGCCGTGTGATAGCAGCAGAGCGACCGTCCCGGCCCAAGGTGATGGTCCGCAGCGAGATATGGGACGCAGTATCCACCCATCCCCTCGCCCCGGGTGAATCCATTGTAGTGTTGGGATTCCGGGGACTTCGGTTAGTGGTGGACTCAGCCCAGAAAGCTCCTGTGTCTGCACTCGAACCTCCCGCTCCAGGATGCCATGGATGATCCAAAGGAAATCCCGCCGGCACCGAGTTCCCCCTCCCATGCCATGGATACACGTTGTCATCATTGCAGGGCTTGTGGGAATAATCACTGCATTCCATTACTGGCTGGACCTGGACTTTTTTCGCGTCCATGATTTTTTAAGGAGACTGTACTTCATCCCTGTCATACTGGCCTCCCTGTGGTGGGGCTTGCCCGGGGGCATCTGGTCTTCCGCCGCGGTCAGCGCCATGTACCTGCCGCGGGTACGGTCCGCCTTTGCCATGTATGCATCGCGAGGATTCGATGACCTTTTGGAGATCCTCGTGTTGGTGGGCATGGGCGCCCTCACCGGTCTTCTTGAGACACGGCGAAGAAAAAGGGACGCGGAGGCCCATCGGAATGAAACCCTGGCACAACTGGGGAGCGCCTTGGCGGTATTGGCCCACGAGATCAAAACACCCATCGTGGCCATTGGGGGCTTTGCCAGGATTATTCATCGAAACCTCACTCTCGACCACTCGAATCGAGGGCAGGTTGAAATCATTATAAGGGAAGCAAACCGATTGGAGGTCCTGGTACGCCATATGCTCATGTACGCTCGTCCGGATTCCATCCGACCCGTTGTTACTGAAATGAACGCCCTGATCCGGGAGGTTGCAGCCATGTTCAGACCTTCCGCTCAAGCGAAGGGCGTGCTCATCCAAGAGGAACTGGAAGAGAATATCCCTCTTCTGTCTATAGATAGAGATCAGGTGAAGCAGGTGATGGTGAACCTGGTGGAAAACGGGCTGGCAGCCTCCAGAGAAGGCCAAGTGCTGACCTTGTTCAGCCGTAATAGCGCCGGCCGGGTGGTGGTCGCCGTGCGAGATCAGGGGGATGGGGTCCCAGCGCATCTGAGGGAAAAAATCTTTCATCCCTTTTTCAGTACCCGGGGTCAAGGCACCGGGCTTGGGCTCTCCATTGCCCGCAAGATCGTCGAGGCCCACAAGGGCACCATCAGCTACAGGGATCATCCCGAGGGAGGGGCGCTGTTCGAGGTGGCACTCCCCGTGGGAGAGAAAAGGATGAGAAATAAGTCCAATTTTGATCATAATAGGGCCCGTTGAGATCCGGTGGAAGGTGAGAAAGAAATCAACTCCAGTTCTCTTTGGAATGTGTTCAAGCGGAGTTTGTCACAAGGGTAACCACTTTATAAACCGCTGGGTGTAACGAAAATGAAATGCAGCAAATAGCATATATAAAATTTGCAGGAGTTTAAGTTGTGGTACGGCCAGCGCATACTATCAGGCCAAAGCCTGAACACGAAGGGAAGTCCAGCGAGAGGCGGGGCTTCTTGCGCTGGATACTGTTTGCCGCAGCGGGCGGGGTTGCTGCTTCTATGGGCGTCCTGGTGAAACTGGTCGTACCCCAAAAAACAGGAGGATATATCCCGACGGTCAAAGCAGGGGATATCCTGGTGTATGCGGAAGGAGTGAAAAAAGGGAAGCCTGTCCATCTCGACGACCTTCAGGTAGGGGATTCGGCCCTGACCTACCCCAAAGGGAAAGAGGCGAATTATGCCAATATCATCAGAGTCATCCGGGCCCAGCCCGATGCCTTCCAACCACCTACTCGCGTCGATTGGACAGATCGCGGTATTGTGGCCTACAGCTCCCTTTGCACACACCTGTCTTGCACCGTGTCCTGGGAAAAGCGGACAGCGATAACGGCCTCGATCATGATATGCTACTGTCATAATGGGCTGTATGATCCTCTGCGAGGCGCCAAGGTCGTGGGCGGCCCCCCTCCCCGCCCTGTCCCCCAGGTTCCCATCAAAGTGGATGCAGAAGGAAAACTGATTATTACTGGTGGGTTCGCCGGCCCGGTTGGACCGCTCCTCTGAAAAGGGCGGCATCCACTATACCTCAGCATAAAAAGTCGAAAGAAAATGGAATCCCCTCCTTTCACCGGCGGCATCCTCGGCTTTCACCCTGCCGGGCATTGATCATTAGTTTCACATTTCTTTGCTCAATTTGCTAACATTTTTCCCTTTGTTGAAAAGCTTCCCGAGAATTGATAGTTACTACCCACATTCTTCTCTGTTTCTCTCCAGAGCATACGGCGAAAACTGGCACAAAGATTGCGCGTTACGATCATCAGAGTCCATAAGAATAGGAGATTCACTCATGAAAAAACATAGTAGCCCATGCGGGTGCGGCAGCTCAGGATTCGATGTAACGGATCCTGAGAATCAAGAACAACTCAAAAAGGTGCGTGGTGAGCTGGAAGAACTGCTGGAGGTGCTGGAAGTGCTCGCCAGGGTGGATAGTGGTTCGCCCGCAGCACAGATTCGTGATCAGGTCTATGTGGTCTCAAAGGGGTTGACCTGCGCCCTGAAGGGAGGAAGCAAGTGCTTTGCAAACATCCGGAGAGAAGATATCACCAGGATGATCCAGGCCACGGAGTACCTGGTCAAAGAGAGCTCGCTTACCAAACCTTCGGTGGAGCGGATCAAGAAGCTCAGCGCGGAGATCGCAGAAACCATCCGGCAATTGAACACAGAAGGTCGCCTGCGCACGGAAATGATGGCCAAGGCCATTGAGCAGATCTCAATGCCGGCAAGAGAAAAAGAAGTTTGGTCTTATCCCCACCAGGTGCAGAAAAGCGTATTCCAGCGCGTGCGGGAGGCTCTAATACCCTGTGGGTGCGGGAAGAGATAAGACGATGGAGGTGCCAATGATGAGAATTGGAAGAAGAAATATCGAATGGAGCAAAAAGAGAGTCTGGATGAGCGCGCTTATAACTGCGGTGATCATGTTCGCCTTTATCGGTTCAGCGCAGGCCTTGCAGAAGCGGGATCTGCGCCGATCACACAACGGCGGGATGGTGGATATGGACGTGGTGTTCATGAACCCGCTTCAGCAGAACCCGGGAACAAGCTCGGATCTCATCTTTGAGATCAGGATGAATACCCACTCGGTGAACCTCGACTCATTTAAGCTGGAAGAATTGGCTTTGCTGAGCAATGACGTGGGAGACCAGGCGCGGCCGGTAAAGCTTGATAACCCCGCCGGAGGCGGGCATCACCGATCGGGGATCCTGAGGTTCCCCGCTCAAACGCTTGACGGCAAGAACCTGATCAGGGGGGGCGTGAACAGCATCGAGCTAGTGATCAGGGATGTGGCAGGAGTCCCGGAGCGGATTTTCCGCTGGGAGCTTCCCTTACAGTGAAACACCTTTCAATCGGCCGCATGTATTAAACAGGAGTATGAAACGATGAAAAAGAATAAGATTTGTGTTTTCAGTGGCTGGGCTGTGTTGCTTTCATTGAGCATTGTTTTTGCATCGGCATCAATGGTTATTGCTGATGGCACAGCGGATGCTCGGCAAAACAATCTGGCCTACGTGCCCAATGCGGAAGATGGGACAATCACCATTTTTGACGTAATTAGTTCACACTGAAAAATAGGTTATCAAAAAGATCATGAAGGGATTGCGAAGTCATAATCCTTTGTTTCCTGGGAGAAAGCTCAATATCTTTTCTTCTTTTTCCTCATG
>JAFDED010000043.1 GCA_019310535.1 Deltaproteobacteria bacterium | reverse complement strand
AACAAATATCTTCCGGCCTCAAATCCAGGCATCGGTACCGGAAAACAACTGGCTCCATAACGCTCTCTCCTTGCTCTTGAAGAACGTTATACAACAGTATCGAATCTGACGCCAACTTTTTCTTATTCTTTTTTCAAAGCGGATAATTCTATAAAAGGATGAAACATTATAAACTGCAATGACTCAATTGAATATTTAAAACTCTCAACTCAATATCTCGGTCCCGATGTTCAATTCGTGTCCTATCCGCACAAGGTCTTGGAACACGGCCTCTGAGACGGGAATACCCTCGGCCCTCCTTTTAAGTTCACTGAGGTGCTCGATTTCACCCGGAAGGTAAATTCGCTCAACTCCTTTGGCGCGTGGGGCCGAGTGGATCCTTTGGACCAGATGATCCGCCCGATTCTTGAATTCCTGTATAGGAATAAACGCATCCACGTGAATGGCCAGCATGAAATGACCGATTCCCACGGTTAGAGATGTGTCGACGAGCCACAAGGGCATTTCATCCAGGATTCTACCCCCGGAAAGAATTCCCGAGAGTATTTCCCCCATGACGCCCAGCCCGTAACCTTTATAGCCCAGAGGGAGCAGCGAGCCTCCCGTCTTACCCCCAAAAGCGTTGGGGTCGTCCGTGGGGTTTCCCTCCTCATCAACAATCCAGTCTAGAGGGATTTTTATTCCTTTTTTTTCCGCTATGCGGACTTTTCCACCAGCCACGTTGCTGACGGCCATATCCAGGACGATTGGAAACTCCTTTCCAGCAGGAACGGCTATGGCGATCGGATTATTTCCGATAAAGCGACCCTTTCCACCCCATACGCACATGATAGGAGCTGCATTGGTAATCGCAAGACCTATCATGTCCTGCTTCAGCGCCATCATCGCATAATAGGCGGCTGCGCCGAAATGGTCGCTGTTGCAAACGGTGGCCACTCCAATGCCGGTTTGTGAAGCAAGTTCCAAGGTCTCCTTCATGGCGTACTTTCCCACCACCTGTCCCATGCCGCGATCGCCATCCAGGCGGACAAAAGAAGCGCCCCGCCGGATTACCTGAATTTGAGGTTTCGGGTTTGCACCGCCGTCTAAAAGCCTCCGGATATATGAAGGTAGGCGCAAAACACCGTGGGAATCGACACCCCGAAGGTTGGCCGCAATCAGAGAGTCCGCCACGGTCCAGGCATCTTCTTGAGGCAATCCCGCTTTCTGAAGTGTCTGCACGCAAAATTCCATCAACTGACGTTCACTAATTATTTTTTCCTTTTCTGCCACGAGACCTTCTCCTTTTGTTGGTTTTTTACCTGTTGCGATATCCAAGGGTTTATCGAAGCGGAGGTTCTGGAATGCATTGTCCGCGGTGCGACGGGAATGGGCCGATACTGGTGCATCAAAGAGTTTTTCATTTATAACAAGCCGTTTCCAAAGTGGCTTGAATTTTCATAACAGGAGAATAAATTAAAACCTGTATAATGTCAAGAATCACAAATCCATAGGCAACGTAACTTCAGCAGAAAAGCTTTTAAATGCCTTCTCTAAAAAAATGTACTCAACCCGCGCTAATTGTGCATCAGAATGCCGTACGAGAACTAACGGTGTGGTCCTGTTAATGCTGATTGAATGATGATTTAACCCTGTCGGGTGGCGGTATTGCGGGCATGAATTATCACCGAGGGGTATAGCACCCATATCTCGTAAACGAAATCCTCAAAAAGAACCTGATAGGGCGTCCACTCAGTTTCCCCATCACTATCCGAGGAGAAGGCTTCGATCTCCATCAGTTCATCCAATACACCGCGGAGCTCCACAAACGTTAGATCATAATCCGTGAATACCTTGAATATTTGATTATTGTGGTGAAAGGGATAGACTTCCATTTTTACCCAACCGAGACCTGTAATAATTGGAACATCCACGTTGGATCATATAACAGCAATCCTTATGAAGTCCACATTAAAATATATCACCGGCGATAAAAAGATGGAAAATGGGGGTAATGTTTCATTAAATGTGTTAGAGCTTAAAAACGAGAGGAATAGTTCTTCCTTATTTACAGGAGGAAGGCATGGTCTAGAATTGCAGTTGACGAAACATCATGCTGAGTTGCTCTGAGTAGTAACCCCAATAAGTCTCAGGATGGAACGGCTTGTTTCACCGATGTGCCCGAAGGCGGAAAAACACCGGCCTCCCTCTGTGCGAGACTAAAAGAGGCCGGTGTGTTCGAACCATCAAGGTTGAGGCAAAAGCTGCTGGGGCTCGCCCAATAAAAATTCACCCTTTTGTATCCAACCTTTTAAAGTTTCGGCGATTTCTTTGGCCTTGGAATAGCTGGAAAGCGGAAAGGCCGGGACATCCTGTCCGTTAATGCGGATAGTGCCCAATTTAAGCTGGGAATAATTCACCTCCCCCATAGAGCGAGGCTCAAACTGGGGGTAGTCATTGCTGTAATCTACTATCTGGGTAAAGATATCCTCGTCTTTTACCCCGGTGAATCGGGCCATCTCCTCGTCCAGGATGGGAATCGGAATGCCCACGCCTACAAACAAGGTGCACCCATATCCCTGGAAACTCGCCCCCACCAGCCAGTCAGGACTCATTTCCTTCAGTTCACCGGTAACAGAGATGGTCCCGGCTGGAGCTCGCACTACCCCGTTTTCTCCGCGTTTCACGCTGGGACTGTGCTGTGTCCCATACCAGGTTACAAACCCCTGTGCTCCTCCCAGAAATATGCGGGTGCCGATGCCGATGGTCCTGTAATATGGATCATTGAGCAGAGGGCTTAGCTGTCCGGCCGAACAGTAATTGGCATTGCCCAGATTGGGCTTGAGCACGCCCATATACGTATAAATGGGCCTGTTGTTATTCAGGTTGACGGCACAGTTGTAATTTTGATACGCGTTGCGCGGGTTGTAAAGCCATGCGTTGGGAAATTCACTCAGTGTAATCTCACGCTCAAAGCCTTTGCTGGGATAACAGTCTGTGCCGTAAGCTTTGGCGTGTATGTTGATTTTTTTTCCAGCCACCAGGTCCTGGATGACATGGCCTCCGCCATATGAAAATTCACCGGGAAAAACCTTGTTAAGAGGGTCGCCTTCCACTGGCTCGGTGGCCCCGAGATAGATATCCACGGCTGCGAGACCGGAGTATGCCGGGACATTATTGAGCCAAACCTTGTCGGCTTTAATACGCGGCTTGGTATGCCCAAAGTTAAAAAAGGCACCTGATGAGCACATAGGGCCGAAAGTGCCTGTGGTTACCACATCCACCTCTTCAGCGGCCTTGGCTGCCCCCGTGGATTCTACTATGCCGATCATCTCCTCGGCCGTAACAACAACGGCCTTTCCTTTTTTGATCCGTTCATTTATTTCCGCATAAGTCTTGGTCGTATTCTTGCTCATTTTTCCTCCTACCGCCACCGCCAGAAAGGAGGAAAATCCCCTGGGGTGGCCTCTGTGTTGTGGACATTACAAAAAAACATTTCCAGTGACACATTTTACACATGTGGGACATGTCGCTCATGTCGTCACACACACCAACCACCCCCTTTCTCTTTGTTGATTAGAAGCCTCTGGGACTTCTATCCATTGCGGCGCCGCTCTGTCAGCAGGCAGCCATAGTTCATATCGAGAGATCCAACTTACCATTATTCTCTTTCTCCACTCCGAGAGCTTCCGCCTTAGTGCATAAATCAGCAATGGTCATCGAACCTAAAAATTTTGATAGAATCTCCTGGGCTTCACGCCAAATAGTTCGCGCCGCGCAATGTTCAGAACGATGGCATCGCGACAGCGGGGAAGCATTGGTGGTGCAGGGGACCACCTCAATGGCGCCATCAGCGGCGTTGATGATGTCTTTGATGGTGATCTCATCACGGTGTTTCAGCAGGAAATATCCTCCATTGGGGCCCCGCTTGCTTCCAACGATCCTAGCCCTTGTCAGGTTTCTAAAAATCTGTTCAAGGTATCGTGGAGGAATTTCCTGGCGGCGAGAAATATCTTTTACCTGAGTGGGCTTGCCCTTGGAGTTATATGCAATATCGAATATAGCCCTCAAACCATATCTGCTTTTGGTTGACAATCTCAGCACAACCGCTCTCCTCTTAAACTGTTATGAACAATCTGTTGATTTTTTTTCAATAAAACGAGAAAGTTTTGTTGATTAAATTAATAAGCAAATTACCATTATCATTTTGGAATGTCAAGAAAAAACTCAATCGCATTAGTGCGTATTTTTCGGCTTGACAAAGAAAAATGCGCTTGCTATCGATAATAGAAGGCAGATCTGATTTTTATTTTCTTACTTTCTGCTTTTACCGCCTCGATCCATGTTCTGATACCATAGATTATCAATTGACGATGGTGCTGAGGTGGGCTAAAGACCTGGCTGGAGGCGTTTCCACATTTCATTGGGCTTTGGGCTTTGGTTGCGGGCGAAGAGGGAAAAAGCCCGCAGTTTGTTTTTTACGCTGAACGAAGATCGAAGATGACCGACGGGAGAAAAAAATGGCAATTTCCAAAGAGACCATGATTTCAATGTACGAAAAGATGCTGCTCAGCCGCCGTGTCGATGAAAAGATCATCGAGCTTTATCGGGCAGGTCTTCCGGGAATGATCCATCTCTGTTTGGGCGAGGAGGCAGTAGCTGTGGGCGTATGCGGCGCCCTGAATAAAGATGATTATGTCCTGAGCACCCATCGGGGCAAGGGCCATTATATAGCAAAGGGCGGGAATCTCAAGGCCCTGATAGCCGAGCTGATGGCTAAGAAGACCGGATCCAACAAAGGCAAGGGAGGCGCCATGCATATCATTGACCCTTCAGTGGGAATGCTGGGGGCCAATGGCATTGTTGGATCTTCTCTCCCTATAGCGTGCGGTGTTGCCCTATCCGTCAAACTTCGGGGCAGTCAGCAGGTAACCGTGGGCTTTTTCGGGGATGGGGCCGCCAACAGCGGGCCCTGCCACGAGAGCATGAACCTTGCCGGGATTTGGAAACTGCCTCTTGTGTTAGTGTGCGAAAACAATTATTACCAGGTATCGGTCCCATTATCTCGCCATTCTTCTGTCCAGGATTTTTACATTCGGGCGGCGGGCTATGGGATTCCTGGCTACAAGGTGGACGGCATGGATGTGGTGGCTGTGTACGAAGCGACATATGAGGCCGTGCTGCGGGCCCGCAATGGCGAAGGTGCTACTTTGCTGGAATGCAAGACCTATCGGTTCCGCGGCCATGCCGAATCCGACCCGACCCGCGGCCTTGCCTATCGATGCGAGGAAGAAATAGCATCTTGGGAGGAAAAGGACCCTATCAAGAGGGCCCGGGAGTTCCTTCTGGATAAGGAGTGGATCACAGAGAATGATCTGGAAGAGATGGACCACCGTTGCCGCCAGGAGATTGAAGAGGCAGTGGCTTTTGCACAAAACAGCGAGGACGTCCCGCCGGAATGGGCATTAACAGATGTGTTCAAATCTTAAGAGGAGGACCATGTAGTGAAAGAGATCATGTATGTTTCGGCCATTGCAGAAGCCACCGCCGAGGAGATGGAGAGAGATGAGAGGGTTTTCATCATGGGTCAGGGCGTGGAGGGCGGGGGAAGTTTCAAGTCCGCCCTTGGATTGCTGGAGCGATTTGGTCCGGAACGGGTCCGCGATACGCCCATCTCAGAGGACTCGGTGGTGGGTTGTGCGGTGGGAGCGGCTATAACCGGATGGCGGCCTATAGTTCAAATTCTCTTTTGCGATTTTACCCTTCGCGCCATGGATCAGATCGGCAACCAGGCGGCCAAATATCTCTATATGACGGGGGGACAGATGTCGGTGCCCCTGGTGATTCGGACCTCTATCGGCATTGGCGCCAACCGTGCCGCTCAGCATTCCCAGAGCCTGGAGCCCATGTTTCAGCATTTTCCCGGTTTGAAGATCGCCCTCCCATCAACGCCTTATGACGTCAAAGGGCTGCTCAAATCTGCCGTGCGCGACGATAACCCTGTGATATTCATCGAGTCTTTCGCTCTTTACGGAACCAAGGGGATCGTTCCCGAGGAGGAATACACCATTCCTCTGGGAGAGGCCGATATCAAAAGGGAGGGGAAGGACATTACCATCGTAGCCGTCTCAGCTATGGTTCCTGAGGCTTTGCGAGCGGCTGAGGATCTGGAACGGGAAGGTATCGATGCGGAAGTTTTGGACCCCCGCACCTTGGTGCCGCTGGATCTGCCAGGCATCGTGCGTTCCATCCAGAAGACCAACCGCTTGCTGGTAGTGGAGGCAGGACCCAAGCGCGGCGGCGTTGGTGCTGAGATTGTATCTTCAGTGATGGAAGAGGCCTTCGATTACCTTGACTCACCACCTGCCCGACTGGCCGTGCCCAATACGCCAATACCCTCCGCTCCCCAGATGGAAGCCTTTGTGCTCCCGAACAGTGCAAGTATAGCTCGAGAGGTCCGCCGCATGCTGGAGTAGAGAATTGTCTCGTTGTAAATGACCTGTCCGGAAAAGTTACTTATGGAGGATAATTTAAGCGATGATCTGGGAAGTTAGAATGCCCCGCCTTGATGATGCCATGAAGGAGGGAACCATCCTCAGGTGGATAAAGCATGAAGGGGAGCCTGTCCAAAAGGGCGAGCCTATAGTTGAGATCGAGACGCAAAAGGTCAACTATGAAATCGAAGCCCCGGGGACCGGCATACTGAGGCTTATTGTGGAGCGCGAAGAAGAGCTGGTTCCAATTAACGCAATTATCGGCGTCATTGCAGAATCTGATGAGGATATCAGCGCTTATCGGGATATGGTAAAGGAAAAGAGAAAAGAGGACGAACCGGAGGCGCGCGGTGTTTCCGCATCTCCAGCTCCAGGAACCCCCGCAGCCGCCCCTGAAGAAAAAAAGCGGATATTGATCACCCCAATCGCCAGAAAACTGGCAGGAGAAAGAGGACTGGACATATCCAGGATACGCGGAACAGGACCCGGAGGCCGTATCACGAAAGAAGATGTGTTGCATTTCAGGCCTTCTGAGCGGGCATTCCCGGAGGAAGAACCCAAACATGGTATACGCCGGACATTGCCGTTTTCGGGAATGCGGAAAACCATCGCAGACAGGATGTTGGAAAGCTGGCGGAGCGCCCCCAGGGCCGAGCATTTCATGAGTGCCGATGTTACCGAACTCGTGAGGATCCGCGATAATAATAAGGAGGCATGGGAGAGGAAACACGGGGTTCGGCCATCGGTGAACGATGTTGTTTTAGCGGCCGCGGCTAAGGCCCTGAGAGCGTTTCCCATGGTGAACGCCTCCCTGAGAGATGGGCGGATTGAGGTAGATGAAGACATCAATATCAGCGTCGCCGTCGCCCTTGAAAGGGGCCTTATCACACCTGTGCTGCGACGGGCGGATGCTCGGGATATCTTCGCTGTCGCCCGGGAGACCCGACGGTTGGCAGAATTAGTCCGAAAAGGGGAGCACTCCCCGGAGATTCTCGCCGACAGCACCTTCACAATAACAAACCTTGGAATGTTTGACGTGGAGTTCTTCGTGCCCATCATCAACCCACCGGAAAGCGCAATCCTGGCGGTGGGGAAGATAGAGAAAAAGCCCGTGGTGATCAATGATGCCATCGCCATCCGCTCCATGATGAGGCTTTGTCTCGCATACGATCACCGGCTTCTGGATGGGGTCGTGGCAGCCAGGTTCCTCCAGTCCATCAAACATGAACTGGAGAACCCCGCTTCGCTTATGCCGGAAGGCGCTTAGTGGGTTGAAAAGCCGATGCCCTGATAAAATCGCTTGATTTGCCTTTAATCTATTGATTCGATATAATCAAAAAAATGAAGCGTGGCTCAAAGATAATCGGTGCCGTGATAGGGAGGCGACATGAGCGGCGATTTTTCTTCTTTCTTGCTGGGCCTTGGCTGCGGGGTGGTGGTGGGATGGGCCTCTGCCATTGTGATCGACCGCACGGTAGGGTTCGTCCTGGGCGGAAGGCAGGAAAGGCGTCTTCGCCGCCAGATTAGCGAGCTTGAAGCCAGAGTTCGGAAAAAAGACGAATTGATACGGAAGGCTGTCAAGGCGGTGAAGAATTCGGAGAATTCATCGTGAGCGGTTATTCCTGTTTTTTGTATTCAATCACGCAATAAGGCAATAAGAAAGGAGTCCTGCATGGACAGGATTAAAAAGACCTTTGTCCAGGGGAGTCTTGGGTACCTGGGAGGTATACTGGTGGATCATGGACTGGAGGCGCTTACGGGAGTTGATTTCGTCAACGGCATGTTCGAGATTGCAGGCGCCGTGCTGGGGGTCGCCAACGCCAACCGGGACCTGATTCAGCAATTACACGATACCATCGTTCGCAGCTTCGGGAAGGAACCCGTGGAACTCACCGAAGAAGAATGGAAATCATATAAGCAGCGCTACCCTCATGCAGCCGCTTACCTGGAGCGGGCATTACAGATCTGATCATGCTGGACTTACCCCTCCGGATAGGCCTGGTTTTGATGGCCAGATGCTGTCTGAATACAGCCAAAGCAAGGGGCTGGCTTCCCTGGCGTCTGTATTTGAGAACCATCATAGCGCTTCTGAGAAAGGACGACCTGGATGGGGCTGTATCCACTTTTGTCAAGCTCTATCGCCGGCGGGCGCTGACAAAGGAGGGCCTTGTGATTCGGGACGTCATCCGGGCTGAAATCGATGTTCGCCGTCAGATCCTGTCAAGCCGCCGGGATCAACTGCGGGCGAAGGAGCAACAATCCCTGCAGCCCATTAGACGGTTCATACGGCGCTGCCTGAACCCACGGAGCATCCTGACGGACTCCCACCGCATCGTGCAATCGGGGGATGAGCAGAAAGCACTGGAGGAAGGCCTTCTGATCCTTGAGCGCAAAATGGCGCTGTTGGAGAGCCTTCCCGCAAAGGACGAAGCTCAGCCTATCCGCGCTTCCTGTCCACTGCCTCCGGCCTGAGAAATGATTCAGGGGGTGTCTAAGCCCGCCCTGGCCCGGCACCACGGCCAGCCGGGGGTTGGACGAAATAAAATAAAAATGAGGCCAATGGATAACACTCCTGGGGGAGCTTCTGGACCGCATTCCCCCATTTTGTACCTGACAAAGGTGTTCCATTTTAGTTCCTCCCACCGTATGGTAAGCCCTTACCTTAGTGAGGAGGAGAACTTCCGCCGTTACGGCAAATGCGCCAATCCCGGCGGCCACGGCCACAATTACCGCCTTGAGGTGACGGTAGCCGGTCCTATGGATCCTCGCACAGGCTGCGTGATGGATCTGGAATTATTGGCCCGCGTGGTTCGAGAACAGGTCATCGATGTGCTGGATCACCGGAACATCAACGAAATTCCTCATTTTCGCCAGGTAGTCCCCTCCATGGAAAACATCGCCCACTGGATCTGGCAAGAGATCCGTGGTAGAACCCACCCCGCCAGGCTGCATCGCATCCGGCTGTTCGAGACGGAGAGCAATTTCGTTGAATACCGCGGCGAGTAATTTTCACATGCCGCCGCGGGGCGCAGCCTTCAGAATTCGCACACCATCAGTACATCCATTCTCTCTCTGAAAGAAAAGTTACCGCGGAGATCACGGAGATCGCAGAGAAAGAAAAAAAGAACCTTTCATTATGTTTTAGGATTATCCTATCAGGTCAGCAAATAAAACTTCAATTGCTTGATTTTTAATAATTCTTATTGCTTACCCATTGGGCCGAAAGCTGTGATTCAATACTGGCCAAACCTTAATGGCATTCAGGTTCCATGAGGGGTGGCCCGGACAATGTATTGTCCGGGCTGAGCAGTAGCAAGAGGCAGTACATGACTCGTCTAGTGGTTCTCGGGCGCGGAGTGCACCGGGCAAAACCTCTTGTCGCTTCGCGACCCGGACGACAAGTCGTCCGGGCCACCCCAACAACATACTTCATCTATTATCGGCGGCAATTTGACTGTAATATCGTTGATCAATATGTTGCTGATCAAAGCGGATAATTCTATTATTATTTATTCTCTGCATTCTCTTCGGTGAAACATCAATACCAGGAAATGGGCAGGCGGCATTATCTGCATGGTGATTATGCTTTCAGCCGACCTATCTCCACCAGACACTGCCGCAGCAACTCCCGGTTCTTGGGCTGCATGGGCACCAGGGGAAGGCGCAGCGGCCCTGCCGGTAATCCCATCATATTCATCGCCTCTTTGACAGGGACAGGGTTGGTCTCGATGAAGAGGGCATTTACCGTGGGCAGCATCCGGTAATGAATTTCCCGGGCTTTCTCTATATCTCCTTCCTTTATCACCAGGCGAACCATCTCGGTGAATTCCCGCCCTATGACGTTTCCCACGGCGCAGATGGTCCCATGTCCTCCCAGGGTCATTATGGGGAAGGTTATGGCGTCCTCGCCTGAAAGCACGTAGAACGTCTTGGGCCCATTCATCGTTGCCCGCAGGATGGCCATGGTCTGATTGATGTCGTTGGCGGCGTCCTTGAGCCCGATGATGTTGTCGATCTCGGAAAGCTTGATGAGAGTCTCCGGCTCGATGTTTCGTCCGGTGCGACCCGGGATGTTGTAGATAATCATGGGGAGACGGGAGGCTCCGGCGATGGCCTCGAAGTGCGCGATGAGGCCGCTCTGGGTGGGCTTATTATAATAGGGGCAGACCTGGAGGGTTGCGTCTGCACCCGCGTCTTCCGCGTGCCGCGTCATGAAGATGGCTTCATCCGTGCTGTTGGAGCCCGTTCCGGCGATGACGGGGACGCGGCCCCTTGTATGCTTGACCACGATGTCGATCACCCGGTTGTGCTCCTCGTGGGAGAGGGTGGGGGACTCGCCGGTGGTGCCGCAGGGCACCAGCCCACTTACCTTCTCCTCCTCGATGAAATAATCCACCAGGCGTCGAAGTCCGTCCTCGTCTATGGACAGATCATCCTTGAACGGTGTCACCAGAGGGATATGGCATCCTGACCAATCTTTCTCGCGCATCCTAAACCTCCTTCTCTATTATGTGGTCCATTCCGATAAATAAAAAGCCACGGATCGTAACCCGTGGCTTTGATCGATACTATGAGTATTGGCAGACTGGTGAGAAGGCACGGAGGGGAACGACCCTGTGAATCGGGCTTACCCGAGTTGTGCTTTCCCCGCTTTATATGCGCCATAGCGCCGCTCCTTATGCCAATACACTTGCCAATACACTCATGTAAGCTGCAATATTTAAGCTGCAATATTGAATATCATATAAAAAAAATGGTTTGTCAAGGATTTTTTGTCACCTGTGTTAATGCAATATGATTATGTCACCTGTTAATGCTGCTGGGCTGACGGATCATATTTGGACGCTCCGAGAACTCATGGCCAATAAATTTATTATCAACGACTAAAGGGGCACTATCCATTTCCATCCATCCTTTCAAACGACACAAACCGGACGGCAGGATGGTCGCTGACGGCACCCAGCAATATGTCCAGGAATTCCAAATTTGCGTGCTGATGATGGAGCATGACACCCACGTGATCCAGGGATGCCAATTGCTCAACCATCTCGGACATAATAGTATGAGGCTTCCGCCATCGCCAGCCTCCTTCAGGGGCGCGGAGCAGAACGTCCAATGTAATGGGTATGTCCATCATGCCGCGATCAGAGGCACCGGGCGTAGGGGCATCGCATGAAAAGACTTTGAATCCCAGGTCTCCCAGCGCATCCAGGGTCGCAGGCGAACAGCGGTTCCAGGGCGGGGTGAAAGCCGGGAAGAATGCCTCCCCCAATTCCTTCTTCAAGATTTCCATGCCTGCTCTCACGTCATTGAGTTGCTCTCCGTATGATCGAGAGGGGGGGAATTCGTTCCTTTTGCCCGACCTGGCGTGGTTTATGTGGCGGAAGCCGTGCTGGTACAAGCAAAAAAGGTCGGGCCGGCGATGTTTGAGATCTGCGAGGCGCCGTGCAGCCTTTGAGTCGAGCCACGCAGGCACCACTGCCAGGTTCAGCGGGACTCCCCGGCTTATAAAAAGCTCGATCAGAGACGCCAGAGACGGGTCCCATTCCCCCACATCATCGTCGCGAAAAAACAGTTGAGCCCTGTGATTCTTGCGCATCATGTTGTCCGGAAAAGCCGCCAGGGGATCAAACATCAACGCGGCTATCCCATGGGTTGGGGTATGTGCCTGCCATCCATGATGGCCTCCAGAATCTTCACCGACTGTGCGGCGCCTTCCAGGCATATCTCCTGTGGTTTTTCACGTGGCCGGAGAGCCTTTTGAACCGCTTCTGCCAGAGATTGGGGGCTCAAGGAGTCAAGGGGGAGAACACGGACGTATCCGGCCTCCTCCAGCTTACGCGCCCTGAACGGCTGTTCCCCTCCCTGAACCCCGGGCACCATGACCGCGGGGATGCGCGTGGCCATGATATCTACGGCGCTCATGTACCCGGCCATGCACAGTGCGATCCTCGACCGAGCAAGGTGATATCGAAGCCGACGAGTGAATGTTTTGAGCACCACTCTACCTGCGCCCTTGGCCAGGTGAGCCATGCGGCTGCGGGTGAGCCCATCGAGGCAGGGTCCCGTAAAGATACGCATGGGTTCCACATACGTCAGAAGGCCCTGGGCGGTCGCCTCCAGGATCGCCTCCAGCAGGGAACCCCCCAGTGCCCCGCTGCCGGTCCACGCCAGCAGGCCGCCTTGTCCTGCGGTCCCCGTAGAAGCGGTCTGCGGTGGAGCCTGTTCGCAGGTATTCCCGGCGCCGTCCACGTACCCGGTGTAATACAGCGGAACGGGTATGCGATCCGCCGCCGGGAAGGTCTCCTCCAGGCGTATCAGGCAAGGATCGGAATGGACCAATACAGCCAGGAAATACCTCTCCAGGTCTTCCAGTACCTGGCGTGCGTATGACGTTGGCTCTTCTTTTCGGACCAGGACGTCGCGGACGCTGCACACAACCGGTATCCCCTCCCGATGCAGCGCCTCCAGCATAGGAACAAGCTCGAACCGGAACCAGGGCCGGCCAAAGGGAAACATCTCAACCACAGCCAGATCCGGCGCGACGGCATCCAGCAGGGCGAGAAGCTTCCTGCGCCGATTACGCTTAACTGCCTCCAGCGTTCGCCCCCGCTGCAAAGGGACCAAATGCGTCACCGCATCGTCGCATCCAAGCGGAGCCAGCCGGTGGACACGAAATGTAGGAGAGGCCAGCGCCTTTGCCACCACGCGCCCCCCCAGCACGAGGTGCACTCGGTGATGGGCAAGAACACGGGCAAGGGCCGCCGCTCGCATCAGGTGGCCTATGCCCCACAGGTGCTGACAATAAAACAGGATGTTCTTCTTGGAATGATGATTCAGCATACATCGATATCAGGGAGCCTGGCCGGTCAGCCTCCCGGGTGAATGCAGTGCTTGCAGATAAAGTCGTCCGAGGATGGCGTCAGGCCCATTAAACGATCCCGGCACTTCCTGTATGTGTCGGAGTCCAGTATCTCCCGGAGACTCTGAATCCGGATATCTCCGATTATTTCCTGGCGATGATAATCCATACAGCAGATGCATAGTTCTCCGGTGTATAAAAAGTGAAACCATCGGTCGATGCGGCTGCAGTAAAACGGGTTTTCGGGGCCTATCTTCCGGATCTCTCCGAAACGCAGGGGGTTCCGTTTAATGTTTCCCGCCCTGTCGTGATAACGCAAATATTCCAGTTTGATGTTTGCGGTCTGTATGCCATGCGTCAGGAATATATGATTCCAGGACTCCCGAAATTGTTCCTCAGAAAATTTCCATCCCACGCGGCTTTCGCGCCATGGACGGCCTGCCCCCCGGATTCTGACGCGGATACCGCCTCCTGCGATTTTCAGAAAGTTGATCACCCGCTTCATTGTCAGGTGAAAATCCAGACCGGTTGTGCGTCGGTAGTCCTCGGCATTCACGCCGGGGATGCTGATCCACACCTCGTGTCCCACGGGACGCAGGGCATCTATCAACCGACGGGATATCCGAGGTGTGAGCAGGTGGCCGTTGGTGGAGACCTCCAGGCACCGAAATTGAAGCTTTGCCTTGATGCGCTCGATCCGGTTCAACAGGTGCGGGTCCATGAGCGGCTCGTTCTCGAAATACGGACAGATTTTTCCGATCCTGAAGGGCTTGAGTTCAGCCAGGATCTTCTCAAAGACTTCGTGGGACATCCTGCCGGGATTCCGCGCGTGCCATGAATCAGGATAGGGGCAGAAGACGCATCGCGCGTTGCATTGGGAGGTGGTCTGGATTTGGACGTGGACCTCTCCCGATGGATCGGACTTCTTCTTTTCACCAGCACTTGCTCCGGGCATGTGACTGAGGTTCAAATTCATGGCTGGTTTCTCTGCTCCAGCCGCCTGGAAAATACTTCCTCCATGGCTCGAACCGCTTCTTTAATGTTGCGCCGCTCCTCAACGAAACGCACGGCCGCCTTTCCCAGACGCGCCCGAAAATTCTCATCTCTGATCAGACGCTCCAGAGCGGCCGTGTAGGCCTCTTCATCATAAAGGTGCGTGATCATCCCGGTAATTCCGTCCTGGACCGCCTCCGCAACGCCTCCGTTCCTGTATGCCAGCACCGGGAGTCCGGCGGCCTGTGCCTCGAGGTAAACCATCCCCAGGGATTCACGAATGCCGGGGAATGCGAACAGGTCGGAGGCGCTGTATGCGCCTGCCATTTGATCGTGAGACAACCGGCCCAGGAAATGGGCTGCTCCGTCCATCTTCGCGGCTGCAAGCCTGCGAAGGGAGGGAGCGCCGGGGCCGTCGCCTGCGACCAGCAAGTGGGCGGTAATGCCGTGCCGGCGCAAGTTCCCCAGTGCATCAATGACGGTTCGCACGCCTTCGGCCTTCCGCCCCGGGCGAAGCATGGCCGCGGTGCAAACAACCACTGCTGACGGCGGAATGCCCAGCGTCATCCTGAGATGATCTCCTTCTTCGGGCATTCTCCGGAACGCCAATGTGTCTATCCCGGGAGGAATATAAGAAATCCGGTCGTCTGGAAGAAGCCCATGAAGTTCCGGCAGGTCCGCTTTTTTGTTGGCGAATACATGGGCAGCGGTCAAAAGGGCTCGCCTGTTATACAAGAACCCCGGTCGTGTGAGCAGGCTTTTCCCTCTTCGGGGTGCATGGGACCCCTCCACGATGAAATACGGGATGCCCAATCGCCGGCTCACCGCAGGGCCGAGCAGGTCGGGCGCCTTGTAATACGTGTGGTACGTCAACCAGAGATCGGGACGGTATCGAGCGGCCTGTCTCCGGGACAGGTGTAATTCCAGGCAAAATTTGAGGAAAGTGACAGGTCGAAGCCAGGCATAGCGTGTCAGCAACCGGCTCATGACCTCAACTTCATGTCCCCGCCGGATCAGAGCCTGGATAAGCCCCCGTGCGATGGTGCGATCCCCGGAAGGTACGGGGTGATCGGGGGGCTTCATGGGAGCATAAAATGCGATTTTCATGTATGGGTTTCCCCCTCAATGGCCCGGTGCATCCACAGCCCGACCTCCTTGATGTTCTCAGCGGCGTCAAAAAGTCTTTCCACCCTCTCCCGGCCCGCCCGAGCCATGGCCCGAATTAGATCCCCGTCCCTAAGAATCCGTTCCAGCGCTTCAGCCATCGCTTTGGGATCGCCTGGGGGAGCCAGAAAACCCTGAACCCCGTCCTCAACCAACTCCGGAACGCCCGAGATTGTGGTGGAAACAACCGGAACGCCCGCGGCCATGCTCTCCACCAGCACATTGGGGATTCCGTCACGGTCACCGTTGGACATCACCTTGCAGGCAAGAGCGCTCACTCTGGCCTGCCGATACCATCCCGCAAGTTCCTCTTGTGTTATGCTGCCCAGGAATTTCACCAGGCCTTCAAGACCAGCCTCCCGGGCGCGCGACTTCAGTTCAGGCAGAAGAGGGCCTTCTCCCACCACGACCCAGCGGAACCGCAGGCCCCGATCACGTAATATTATCAGGGACTGCAACAATGTGTTGTGGTCCTTTTTGGGTACGATTCTGCCGACGGTCAAAATTATGGGCGGGTCCTCCAGCCAGGGATCATCCCCCCGGTACTGAAACAGTTCGAGGTCCACGCCGTGGTAGATGACCGGGGTCTTCCTGTGGCCTAGGGCGTCGAGGTATCGTGCGTTGGCCCGAGTGCACGTGAGGGAAAACCGCGCACGTGAGAGTTTCAATTGCAGGAATGCAGGATCCGAGATATAAATATCCTTGGCGTGAGCCGTGAAGCTATACGGAATGCCTGACAGGCGGGAAGCGTAGTAGGCCACTGTGGTTGGATCATGGCAAAAATGGGCGTGAAAATGGACAACAGCGGAGTTAAGAAGGTATCGGCCCACCAGATAGCCTGCCTGCATAAAGCGCCTGAGGGCGCTGGATTTTGGGCTTCTGATGTTCCACCACAGCGCGTCCGCCAACGATTTCAGGTACACCTGCGGATACCGGGCAAACATTCTGGCATGAACCCGCAATATGCCGCCCAGCGCCGGTAAAACGTATTCAGGTATGTACGTGACCGGCGAACGGATCTTCTGAATATGGCCATGGATGGGATGACCCTGTGGATTCCTCATGGAGAAAATCCGGAATGAAAATCCCCGTTGTTCCAGAAGATGGATCTCCCGTGTAATGAAGGTCTCGGAGACGCGGGGAAACCCTTTCAGGATCAGTCCTATTACAGGGATGGGGGGCCCGGAGTCATGCTGGAGGTTGATGTCGGATATCTGCCCCGCCACCGCGTTTTTTTCCATGGAAGTCACAATTTGTATGCCTTTATCGACGCTTTACGGTATCGTTCAGGGTCGCCCCAGACAATACGTTCGCCCCGGGAATAAATCTGTTCCTTTGTCCAGTCGAGGCAGCTATCGCAGGTAGCCTTGTTGGGCAGCGCTGATTTCTTGTTGGCGTCCGCGTGGGGTGGATGCCAGAGGTGAAACACCAGATCGTCCCCCTCGGACCATGCTCCAAGCTTTTTGCACCATTTGGCCATGAGGGTATCATCGTATCCCCATCCCTCGAACTCCTCGAGGTGGCCTCCTATGCGTCGGTAAAAATGGGCGCGAAATACCAGAATTCCCCCCACTGATTTGGTTGGAGGGGCCGGCGGGAGGGGAATCGCATTCAACGCCATGGAATGCGTACATACATTTCGCGTTTCTTCCTCGGTGAGGTTCCGGATCCAACGATATGGCCGCAGCACAGGGCTCGAGCCTCGCATCCGGGCGCACTGGCGGGCAAGGAAGTCCCTGTCCACCAGGAAATCCACGTCAAAACAACAGTAATAGCGCGCCGGGTTTCCGGCAAAGCCCATGTTCAGCCCCCAGCCGCGGTTGAATGGCCGGTCGCTCCAGCCGAAAATATATCGGTCCACATACCGGTTGACCCGATCGCCAACCCGGGGGCTCGTGTCCTGTTCTGTCAGGACGATGGTAAAGCGGTGGCGTGGAAGGCTCTGCTCAATCAGGGTTTGGAGGGTAAATTCCAACAACGCATTATAGGCCTGAGAGTGCCTGTATGGGATGACTACCGAAATGTCAACGGAATCGCTTCCGTCCGGGTTTTCGAATCGGGAATCCGGAATATCCGGACAACCAGAAGGGACCTCCTGCATCATCGAAATTCCACCTATGCCAATCCACCGCCGAATGTCAGGAGAGATTTCCGATTGTTATCTTGCTTATCCAGAGATGCTTCCGGGAGTGAATATCCCATCTCATTGACAATGGCCTTCACCCGGTTTTCGATGCGGAGGAGGCCGTCCATGGAGAATTCGTTGGCGCGGAAGTCCGGGGCTCGTGGCTGTTGCAGGCGGGCGATGACCCGCTCCATCAGCCTCATAGGGCTGACCTCGTCGGGGTGTATCATTTCCATCAGATCAAGGCTTTGAAAACGGCCGGCGCGAATGAGCTGCTCAGTCCTGGGTCTTACCCGGGGCACAACCAGAGCCCACTTTTTAAGAGAGAGTATCTCGCACAACGTGTTGTATCCGCCCATGCATACGATCAGATCAGCTTTGGCCATGGTGGCCATCAGGTTCAGATGAAAGCGAAGGAAGACCACCTTGTCCAATGCCTCCGCGAATCTCATCATGCGGCGCTTCTTGCTCTGGTCGAGAAAGGGGCCGCTTATTACAATGGACCTGAACGGAGGGTTTCCCAATAGCTCAATCCCCTCCAGGTAATTGGCCAGCAAGAACTCTCCATCCTCGCCGCCTCCGGTGGTGACCAGCACCGTTGGGAGGGCGCCGCCGGTTTTTGGACGCCCCTTTGGATAACGGCTGCTGGCCTTATCCCGGTGAATGTACCCTGTAAAGATGATTTTTCGGGCCAAATCCGATGGAAGGTCATATTCCTGAATGGGGTCATACACCTCTTGATTTCCATATACCCAGATCTCGTTGTAATGCTCGTTCATTAAATCATAGACGCCCGCATCTTTCCAGTCCCGGATCACAGAGTTACGATCGTCTTCAATATCCCTCAAGCCCAGCACTTTTCGGCTGCTGGGAAGCAGGGTCTTGATCAATTGAAGTCCCTGCATCATCTCGCCCTGGAGACCAAGAGGACTCTTGTCCACCACGACCACGTGCGGGCGAAAACTCTCCACCGCCGCCGAAATAATTTTTTCCCGAATCTGGACTGTCTCGTCTGGTGGAATGCCCAGGTTGCGCGTGCTGTATTTACCGCTCTCAACCTTGGTGATGCCGGGAAAGCGAATGTAATCCGTATTCTTGGGCATGATATAACGGTCGACAATAGAAGAGCCCGTAACGATGAGGGCGGAGAGTCGAGGAATGGAGTGTGTCAGGTGGTGGACAATGGCCAGAGTGCGCCGGATATGACCCAGTCCAAAGCTGTCGTGGGAATAAAAAAGCATTCGGAAGAGGTGTTCTTCCATACTCAATATCCGGTAAAAAGAGTACAAGTAATTGTCGAGCGCTGCATGGGATGACACATTATCCCGGTGCACCCCCACATGCGGATCCTTTTCTGAGAATCATTCGTTAGCATACCCTCTGGCCAAAAGGGAGGACTTCCAACTCTTAAAAGTGTACTTCATACTGATACACGCTTTTTTTGGGACAGATGCTATTACTATGCCTTTTCTTTTTTAATCTTGTCAAGGGTAAAATCTGCCAGGAGTTACCCCAAAATTTCCAAGGGAAAAAGGGGTAATTGTGGATATGGGGGATCACCTCCCGCTCCGGGCCGCCCGGCGGCAAGAGGTCATGGCTAAATGCCGGCCAAACTTTTCCCGATGGGGCATTCTTTGCACAAGGAAAGCCCATTTTTCACGGTATATTGAAAAAAACTCTGACCCGTCACGGGGTTGATGGACTTATCCTTTTGAGAGGCCAGATAACGCTTGATGCAAGCATTTTTTAAGATCTTCAACTGTCCTGGTTGATAAGGGCAATGGATAATCGCATCCTTATGCTCAGCAAGCCAGTACTCTGCCACCTGCGTCCCGTTTCCCATGGCATTCTCCTTTCAAGGCTTGAAGATTCCAAGGCTTTTTATACGGCTGATCAGCCAGACTTTTGTCCCTCTATGTGATGTTGCTCCAGCTGACAGATGCGCTGGAACCAGTACGCTGGTTTATCTGTGAGAGCCGCAAATTCTCTGTCCTCTATAATGGCTACAACCAACTGAAAGGTGTGATCATCAAGTTCAAAATCATTCCAGCCCAGTAATTGCAGCTTTCCATCAACTTCCCGCAAATTCAGCCGAGGATAGTCAGCGATAATAAGTGCTATGCTTCTTATGTATCCCGGGATCGCTCTGAACTGAATCCCTTTCTTTTCCAACCTATCAATCAAGATATCGAGAAAGATATTCATTTGATTCCCCCCTGGTTTTTCAGGATTGTGGCAGAGTAAAATTGCAACTAAATGATATGAGTAAAAATTGCCTTCATTCATTTATAATTTGTATGCGTTGACAAGGCTTGTCTATGGGGGAAATCCCTTATTCAAGAGTAGGAAGTTCCTACTTTAACGTGAGGTTTTTCCGTATCGGAAGTCAGGCTATCGGGAAAGGGGTATTCGTCTTTTCAGAGGCAGGATACACCACTCCAGTTTTAAAGGCATACTTCCCCATCTCTAGGGTGTCATTGGCGCCTGATTTCCTTATAACGGCCGCACGGCGTTTTTTCTACAGTCGTTGGTTCACATGAGAAAGATCAGGCTATCTTATTGGCGGAAGAGGGCGCGGGTGGAAAGAATCTTTCCCTCACACATCTTGGAGGTTCAAAACGGCGGAAGTGAATGCATAAATTTCGGCTGCTCGGTGATCCCAGGAATGGAGTCTGGCATCCTCATAGGCCTGCCGGCTCAGGGTTTCGGCTAAAGTATCGTCCTGCAGGAGACGCCGAATGGCCAGGGCTATCTCCTGAGGGTCTTCCGGCGGAACGAGGAGGGCGTTCCTCATATGCTCCAACGGCGGCCGAACGGTTGGAACGTCCGCTGCGACAATGGCGGTGCCTGCGGCCATGTATTCATAGAGCTTGGTATGCGAAGCGAAGACACGGCCCACCAGGCCGTGAGGATTGGAAGTCATGACGGCCACCCGGGTGTGGAGCAGCACTTCTCGAGCATCTGCCGGTGGAAGACAGCCCGTCACGTTCACGCGCTCCTTGATTCCCCGTTCCTCGATGATCCGTTTGATGAGGGCAACGTCGGCAGGGTCGTTCCCGCCTACGAGGGTGATGGTGCCTTCGTTCAGGAAGGGAAGGGCGTTGATCAAGTTTTCCATTCCGCGGTTGGGCTGCCAGTGGCCGACATAAGCGATCCCTCTGCGCTCGCTCAGAGGGGGCGGTGGATATCTGCCTATAGCGGCACCGTTGGGGATTACCACGGAAGGAGGGAGGGCCGTGCCGTGCATCTCGGCCACCATTTCCCGAAGCCCGGTGGAAATATATATGAGCCCGTCCACCGATGGGATCACTTGCTTTTCAACCGATTTCTCCTCTTTTCTCTGTGCCTGAAGTTTCTCAATTTCCCGATTGTCTTTTGCCTTCTTCTTCGACTCCTCGGTGAGTGCCGAGGGCAGGGTATGCAGTTCCAGAAACACGCGCCAACCGGTGGAGGGCCGAAGACGAAGAAGTCCCAGTGCGATCCCCACTTCACGGGTGTAAACGATTTTCCGAAATGGCGGGGGAAGCATGCCGGAGGCTTCCATAACAAACAACCTCCACCATGTGCCGCGTGCATTCCGCCGGCGTACCTGCTGAATGAGAAGATTCGGCTCGGGCTCCAGCCCGTAAAACCGCAGAACCTCGGGAACTTCCTTCTGTATTTCTCTGACCATCAGCATGCAGGGATGGCCCAAATGAGCCATTGCCCGCCAGGTGTTCAAAACCTGGATGGTATGGGCCTTGTGGCGGGGGATTTTCATGGGCTGGATTATGGTGAAGTTCATGAATGCGATCGCTCCTTATCCGTACAGGGATATTCCTCTATTGCGGTTATACCAGTGAGCGATTCGGGTTGGTGATATGCCGAGAAAATAAGCAACAGCCGCTAGCTGATTGATCAATGTCGTTTGACAGATACCGAGCTTTATCCACCGTCGCGCTGAGGTAAGGGCAGGCGCGGGTGCTATCACAATGCGGCCCCGTCGGCGCAAACGTCGAATCAATTCAAGGTCTTCCATTATGGGCATATCAGGAAACCCGCCCACCTCCCTGAACATATCCGCCCTCAGGAAGATCACCTGGTCGCCGTAAGGCATTTGCAATAATCGGGATCGCAGGTTGGCAATCCTTTCGATGATACGTAATCTGCGCAGGGGAGAGTCAATACGGAGTTCAAAAGCTCCAGCGGCGGTGTCCGGTTGGGCCAGGACGTGATGGACGTGACGGTCAAATCCCGGGGGCAGGCGGGTATCAGCGTGGAGGAAAATGAGCACCTCGCCCTTCGCTGCTGCAGCTCCCCGGTTCATTTGCCCTGCACGTCCGGCCGGGGAGATAATCACCTCAGCGCCATAGGAACCTGCCAGGGGCACGGTTTCATCATCGCTGCCTCCATCCACAACGATGATCTCCGTATCAGAAGCCTCTCGGATGCTTTTCAGGGTGCTGACAATATTCCCAGCCTCGTTAAGTGTTGGAATAATGATTGAAGTACGGACGTTCTGAACGGATGTGGTCGCTTTTTCCCAAGCATGAAGGTCCTCCGGCCGGTCAACGTCATCAAGAAAGTCCAGGAAAGTTACAGAAAGTCCAAGCTCATCAGAAATTCTCCTGGTTTGTTCCAGCACTTCGTCCGTTCCCCAAGGCATATCAACGAACAATTGCGGGATAGGCCGACGCAACCCGATTAAATAGTATCCCCCATCCCTGGCGGGCCCAAGCACCACATCCGCGCATGTGAGCTCATTGAATGCCCTTTGCATGAGATCAACAGTAAGGCCGGGGATATCCGTGCCCACAAGGACCACCTGTTCCATCCCCTCATGAAATGCCTCGCTAAAGGCGCGGGCCATTCGCTCGCCGAGATCCCCCTCGCCCTGATGGCGGTAGAGAATATGGCGCCCGAGCCACTGTTCAGCGATTTGCCCGTTGCAGCCTTCGTAGCGAACCTCTATGGACAGCGACCGAAGTGCTTCGAGTAGTTTCGCCAGTTCCAGGGTACGCTCGGTCATCCTCCGCTGAAGCTCAGAGGCCCCTTCCGGTCCAAGGACAGGGATGAGACGTGTCTTGACCTTTCCGGGCTCCGGGTAGCGGCTGAAGATGATACATCGTTCGCGGCGAGCATGGGGCTGATTATTTTTATTATACACAAGCATTATCGAGGAACCACACTACCCGCTGCCGGGGACGGACCCTTGCCGCAGGATAAACTCGCCCCGCTTTCTCCGGATATTCCAGGATCGACTGCACCGCTTCCTTCTTCCTTGCCCCCGACACCATGAACACCACGCACTCGGCCATGTTGATCATCGGCAGGGTAAGCGTGATTCGGGGAATTGAGGGCAAAACCTCCCGGGCGCGGACAGCGGCCACCCAGAGCTTCCTCTCCTCCAGGACTTCGTCACCCGGAAAGAGAGATGCAGTATGACCGTCTTCTCCCACACCCAACAATATCAGGTCAAAGGATGGAAAAAGACTCCCTTCGGCGGAGGATGGGAGGTGAGAGTCCTGGTTGAAGAGCGTTTGAAAGAATCCCCGGAGGATTTTTTCGTAGGCTGCCGCCGCATCTTCCGGGGGCTCCATTTCCGCCGGTATTCGGTGGATGTTTTGAGGAGGTACGGGCACCTTCGAGAGCAGCGCCTTAAAGGCCATGGCGTAGTTGCTCTCGGGATGATCAGGCGGGACGCAGCGCTCGTCACCCCAGAATAGATGAGTACGGGCCCAGGGCATCATGCCGCTTACCGGCGGCCGTGCCAAATGCTCATAAAGTGTTCGAGGCGTTTTGCCTCCGGACAGCACCAAGGTGAAAACACCTCGCTCCGCCACACATTCTTCGGCACGCTTTATCATGAGATCCGATGCCGCTCGGCTGAGCTCCTTCAGGTCAGGGAAGCGTCGTATCTCTCGTTTCATTTCACCTCGGAGAATAGTCCATGGGGATTGAATATGGGAGTTCTTGGGGCATAGGATATTAAAAAATAAGATTATTTTTTGACATTTTGCGGATGCAAGTACGAAAAAAGTGGCATCAACCAAAAAGGTGAACCCGCCTCGATAGCCGCCAGCGCCGCATCAAATGCCGATCTTGTGGATAATCCCCTATTGAAAATGATCCATTTATCCATAGATTTTTTCTAATAATAATACATGTTTCGTCGATTAATCTCAAGAGGATTAAGGATGGAGGGACAGGACTTTCCCCAATAATTCACACGGATTTATCAAAATGCTTGAATGGTAATTCCTTGCATTCATCAGTACGTGAAAAAGGAATTTTGGAGAGATTTTTCGAAAAGGGAGGGCGGCCCGGACGATTTGTCGTCCGGGCCGCGAAGCGACAGGAGGCTGTCCGCGCAAAGTCTTTGATCCGCCGGCGTACAGGTGAACACGAAAGGAATATCCGGGCGATCCTGATGATAGACGCAGCAACAGCACCCGGCGGTTCGCCGTGACCTCTTGCTGCTGCGCAGCCCGGACAATAAATTGTCCGGGCCACTCATGGGCTCCGTTACTCCACCCCGGAGCGGGCGGTGATCCCCCGGATCCGCAATTACCACTTTTTCCTTTGAAAATTTTGGGGTAACTCCTGTTGAGGCAGGCTTGACAATGAACTTATGTAATGTAAAAATGTTAATCATATATTGAAGCTGGTCCGGGACATACCGCCGGCATGAAAACCGGTCCGTCGGAGCAAAGAGCGGCTGCCGTGTTCCAATCATTTTAGTCCTATGGCACAATGGCTCCAAAAGCCCAGATTGATTTGGCTGACATGATACTTGAAAAAGATCCTTGCCCCGGCGCTTCCTTTCATATCATAGGGACGTGTAGTAAAGAAAAAAATAAGAAGATTATCCTATCAGGTCAGTAAATAAAACTTTAATTGCTTGATTTTTATTAAATTCTTATTGCTTAACCATTGGACCGAAAGGTGTGATTCAATACCGGTCAAACCTCAATGGCATTCAGGTTCCATGAGGGGTGGCCCGGACGGACAATGTATTGTCCGGGCTGAGCAGAAGCAAGAGGCAGTACATGGCTCGTTTAATGTTTCCCGGGCGCGGGGTGTACCGGGCAAAATATCTTGCCGTTTCGGCGACCCGGACGACAAGTCGTCCGGGCCACCCCCAACAACATCCTTCATCTATTATCGGCGGCAATTTGACTGTAATATCGTTGATCAATATGTTGCTGATCAAAGTGGATAATTCTAAAATATAATGAACGTCCCGGGTTTCCTTGTATCCCCGGGATTTGCTTATGGATATTGCTATTGAATATCCATGGAGAGATAATCGGTGTTACATAGATGATGGAATGGAATCAAATTTTAGCCTCCGTACAACGTCCCGCCCGGTATCTTTCTCACGAGATTAACGCGGTTCATAAAAATAAATCCGGGATTCGCCTGCGGTTCGCATTGGCCTTTCCGGATACATATGAAATCGGCATGTCCCATCTGGGGATCCAAATCCTTTACCACATTTTAAACAGGCGGGAAGACGTTTCCTGCGAGCGGGTCTTTGCCCCCTGGGTGGACATGGAATCCGTCATGAGGCATCATGGCATTCCTCTGGGTTCCCAAGAGACGCGAACTCCTCTTTTGGACTTTGATATTGTGGGATTTTCACTCCAGTATGAGTTGAGTTACACAAACGTGCTCAACATGTTGGAGATGGGCGGCATTCCCCTTCTCGCCGCGCACCGCGAAAATGGCCATCCATTGGTCATCGCGGGCGGACCTTGCTGTTCGAATCCTGAGCCGCTGGCGGATTTTTTGGATGCTGTGGTTATTGGGGACGGAGAGGATGTGGTGCTGGAACTGGTCGATAACGTATTGGCCTGGAAGGAGGGAGGCTCTGATCGCTCATCGCTCCTCAAGAGACTTGCGGCCATTCCCGGGGTCTACGTCCCCTCCCTCTACAATGTTGAAAATGATCACGCTGGTGGTGTGATCAAATGGTCTCCCGCTCCCGGGGCGCCGCAAAAGGTATACCGCAGGCTGGTGCCCAGGCTGAAAGTCGAGGACTATTCTGTGGCGCCGGTCGTTCCTTTTATGCAGGTGGTTCATGACCGGTTAAGCCTGGAGATTGCTCGCGGTTGTACTCGGGGCTGTCGGTTCTGCCAGGCCGGAATGATCAACCGGCCATTGAGAGAGATAGCGCCGCCGGATATTCTGGAAATTGCCCGGCTGGCGCTGGATCGAACGGGTTATGATGAAATTGCGCTGTTGAGTTTGAGCGCGGGAGATTATTCATGCCTGGAAGGGCTGATGACCGATCTTATGGACCGTTTCGCCCGAGAGCGGGTTGCCATTTCCATGCCTTCCCTCAGGGTAAAGGGTCTCTCTTCTTCGTTGATGCAGCAGATTAAAAGGGTCCGGAAGACCGGTTTCACCCTGGCCCCCGAGGCGGGGCACCCTCGTCTGCGGAGAATCATCAACAAACCCGTAGTAGAAGACGATCTGATCGCCACTGCCCGAAACGCTTACGGCCTCGGCTGGAACCTCCTCAAGCTCTATTTTATGATCGGGCTTCCTACGGAAACGGAGGAGGATCTTGAGGCAATCATCCAGTTATCCCGTCGCGTGCAAAACTGCGGTAAAGGCAAACGTCTCAACGTAAGCATATCCAATTTCGTGCCCAAGCCCCATACGCCCTTTCAATGGGTATCTCAGATATCGGCCGACGAAATCCGCCGTCGGCAGAAATTCCTCATGGATCGGCTTAAAAGGCGAAACCTTCAGGTCAAGTGGCAAGATGCGGATGTCAGCGTACTGGAAGGAGTCTTCTCAAGAGGTGACAGGCGGCTGGGCCCGGTACTGATCAGGGCTCATCAATTAGGATGTCGGTTCGATGGTTGGAGCGATCAATTCCGTGCAGATCTCTGGGAACGGGCCTTGAAGGAAGAGGGACTTTCTCCCGAAATCTATCTTCGGGCGCGCGGTTTGGATGAGGTTTTACCGTGGGATTTTATCCATTGCGGTGTTCAGGTGGATTATCTTCAGGCGGAACTTCAAAAGGCCCACAGGGAAGTTGTTACCCCGGACTGCCGGTGGGACAGATGCGGCAAATGCGGTGCCTGCGACGGGCAGGTCAACGGCAATGTAACCTTTGAACACCTCAGCCAAGCCCGGCCTCGTCCAACCGCGACGGTACGGAGAGGCGATTTGTTGGTCTCCACACCGCGCAGATATCGATGTAGGTATGAACGGGTGGGGCAGGGGGCACTTTTGGGTCATCTGGAGCTCATACAAGCCTTCATTCGCGCCTTTCGGAGGGCGCACATCCGCATGGAGTACTCTCGCGGGTTTCACCCTCATCCGAAGATCAGTTTCGGCCCGGCCCTCCCAATCGGAGTTTCAAGCCGAATGGAATTGTTTGATGTGTATCTGGTCTCCCTTCTGGATACCCAGAGCCTTCAACAGCGGCTGAATGCCGTGCTTCCCCGGGGACTGCGCATACGGGAACTTATTGAAATTCCTTTGAATGTCGACCCACTGTCCGTTATGATCGCGAAAAATCGATTCCGGGTCGACGGAGCTTCTTTGCGAACTATTTACGGCCTCAGGCCCGAAGAGATAGAAAGAAAGATCGAGACCTTTCTCGAAAAAGAACGATTTTTGGTAACCCGCTGGGGGAAAAAGGGCCCTCGCACCATGGATATCCGGCCGGCCATCGAGGAGATTCGCGTCGATGAGGTCGGCGACGTGGAGATGCTTCTGCGTTGCGGCGAGGGGGGATTGGGTCCTGTGGAGGCGGCATCATTTGTGCTGGAATTTGCGGAACAGGATGTCCGTCGTTTGCCGATTGTTAAAATTGGGTTCGCTTTTCGGGGTGCGGAAGAAGAGAGATGTCCAACGAATTGCTCATCAATATGACGTCCCATGAGACTCGTGTCGCCTTGGTGGAAGAGGCGATGGTAACGGAGCTGCATATTGAAAGGGCTTCGGAAAGAGGGATTATGGGCAATATTTACAAGGGGAGAGTCGTGCGAATATTGCCCGGCATGCAGGCAGCTTTTGTGGATATCGGGCTTGAGCGCGCTGCTTTCATTTATGCAGGCGATGTGTATGAAAACACTAACGAGTATGGCTTGATGATGGGGGTTGATGATGAGGAGAACGTGGCCATCGAGCCGGAACCCGGATACCATATCGACCGGGAGGTGCCCATAGAAGACATGCTTCAGGAGGGTCAAGAAATTCTCGTGCAAGTTTCCAAGGAACCCATGGGTACCAAAGGGGCGCGTATCACCTCGCATATCTCCCTTCCCGGACGCAACCTGGTCCTGATGCCCGCAGTGGATCACGTGGGGGTCTCCCGCCGCATCGAGGATGAGAAGGAGCGAAAGCGTTTGCGGGAGTTGGTGCAGTCCGTTAAACCCCAAGGGTTCGGCTTCATCATCCGCACCGCGGGCGAGGGGGCTTCACTGGATAAGCTTAAAGCGGACATGGACTTCCTGCTTCAGCTCTGGGAACAGATTATAGAAAAGAAAAATAAAGCCCCTACTCCCAGCCTCATCCATTCCGATTTAGACGCATCTTTGCGGGCCGTAAGGGATCTGTTTACCAAGGATGTTGATAGGCTCATCATCGACTCCCGTGAAGAATACGAAAAAATCCTGCAGTTTATCGATTTATTCATGCCAAAGCTTAAGCCCGCCGTTGAACTTTACGAAGAAGATGAGCCCATTTTTGACGCTTACGGCATAGAGATGGAAATTGCCCGAGCCCTGGGTCGCAAGGTCTGGCTTAAATCCGGCGGTTATATCACCATCGATATCACTGAGGCCCTGACGGCAATCGATGTGAACACGGGCAAATATGTCGGCAAACACAACCTGGAGGATACCATACTTAAAACCAACCTGGAGAGCGTCAAGGAAATTACTTATCAACTCAGGCTGCGTAATATTGGTGGGATCATCATTATTGATTTTATCGATATGGAGCGCCAGCAAGACCGCGATAAGGTCTTCAACGCACTGATTAACGCGCTTCAGAAAGACAAGAGCAAGACCAACATCCTGAAAATTTCCGAGTTGGGTCTGGTCCAGATGACACGCAAGCGGACGCGTGAGAATCTTACCCAGACGCTGGGAGAGCCATGCAGTTACTGCGATGGAGAGGGGTACTTGAAATCTCGAACCACCATGGGCTACGAGGTTATCCGGGCCATCCAGCGCGAGATATCGGATGCCTCCACCCATAAAATCTATGTCAGAGTGCATCCCGATGTAGCAGATTTTCTCCTGGACATGGAACATGAGATGATCGAACAGCTTGAACGCCGCTTTGAAAAACGCATCACCATTAACGCCAATTCCGGCTTCCACCAGGAGCAATACGACATTCGAAGCGAATGAATAAGGAATAAGGCTGCGGCTTTGGAGATAAAACATAATAGAATTATCCACTTTGATCAGCAACATATTGGTCAACGATATTACAGTCAAATCGCCGCCAATAATAGATGAAGGATGTTGCTGGGGTGGCCCGGACGATTTGTCGTCCGGGTCGCGCATGGGCTCTGTTACTCCGCTCCGGAGTGGGAAGCGATCCCCCGGAGCAGCAATTATTCCTTTTCCCTTTGAAAATTTTGGGGTATATCTTGGGACAAATCTCTTGACACACAAGGGAAAAATAGGTAGAAAAATAACAACGCATATAGGCCCTTATCCTGTCAGGGCAAACAGCAAAACCCGGTTAAATGTTTGTTTGGGCATGAGCCGTTAGCTCAGCTGGTAGAGCATCGGACTTTTAATCCGGTGGCCGCAGGTTCGAATCCTGCACGGCTCACCAATGATATTAAGGGGTTACTTATTTTCATCGGTAACCTCTTTTTGTTTGGTGTCCATATAGATGCCCATCATTTCCGCCGTCTCCATCCATTTGACCTGGCTTAACTCTTCTTCTGTAACAAGGTTGTATCTTTTGAACACGCCTATTGTTTTGTGCCCTGAAACGGCAATGATTTTGAAATAATCGTTACCTGCTAATCGCAAATTGTTCAGCGCGCAGTGTCGCAAGTCGTGAAAAGTGAAATCTTGAATGCCAGCCTTTCGGAAAGTGGTGTTACAGCTTCTCTTGAACTCCTCAAAAGGTTTTCCGTCCCGAACTGCCCAGTCGAAAATTATCCACGAATCCCAGACAGTGAGTATGAAGCCAGATGCTCCATATGGAAAGGCGCTGCATTTGGACCCAAATCACGAAAACCAATATCAATACCAACTAAAAATTGCTATCAACACCCTTCACGGTCCCGCCATGTGCGGGGACGGTAAGGGACCAAAAATTTAATTAGCGCCATGAACATGAGAGAAAAGATATATAAAAACTGTTTATTCCAATATTTTGGTAAATTCATAAATAATGTCCATCCGGAAACTACAAAAAATTATTCTCAGCTCTTATGGTAAAAAATTGAAGATGGATAATATGGCCTGTGATATTCAATAACTTATATTATAAAAGAATCCTTCTCTCCTCACATGAAAAAAGAAAAAGTGGGGTCGGATAGACACTCACTTGACAATTCCCTGTTTTTTATTAAAACTATAGACAATTGATGATTATTAAAATACTATTTTAGCATATTTTACGATTTCCAACCCATTGGTTGGGAGGATTTTTTAATGGCCAGAAAACCATCCTATGAAGAATTGGAACAAAAGGTTAAGGAGCTGGAGAAAGCAAATGATGAGCTCCAGCGGGCCGAGGAAGCCCTGTGGGAGAGCAAGCAAAAATTCCGTTCCCTGTTTGAAAAGATGCTCAATGGTTTTGCTTATTGTAAAATATTATTGGATGAAAATAGTCAGCCAATAGATTTTGTTTATCTTGAGGTCAACGATTCTTTTGAAAAACTAACCGGATTAAGAAAAGAAGATGTCGTCGGGAAAAAAGTTACAGAAGCAATACCTACCATCAAAGACAAACACCCAGAATTATTTGATATTTATGGAAAAGTTGCCCTGACCGGGGAGGAGACCGAATTTGACATCTACTTTGAGCCTTTAGAGATATGGCTTTCTATTTCCGTATATTCTCCTCAAAAGGGATATTTTGTTGCAGTATTTAACAACAGCACCGACCGCATTCGGGCAGAGAAAGCACTGAGGGCGAGTGAGGAGAAATATCGCAATATTTTTAATAATGCCCAGGTGGGGTTGGGGCGGACGAGAATCAGCGACGGTAAAATACTGGAGTGCAATGACCGCCTCGCTCAAATGTTTGGCTATGAAAACAGAGAGGAGTTTATAGCCGAATATGTTTTCTCGGAACACTATGTTGATCCTGGCACTCGTGAACTCATGTTGGCCGAGCTTCAGGAAAAAGGCGAGATTAATAATTTCGAGGCGCGCCTTACACGAAGGGATGGCTCAATCATGTACAGGCGTTCCTCCTCGCGTATATATCCAGAAAAGGGATATATAGAAGCTGTTGTAATTGACATAACCGAAGAAAAGCTGGCTTTGGAGGCGCTGAGGACAAGCGAAGAGAAGTATCGCAATCTGGTAGAAACAATGAATGAAGGTTTACGAGTGGGGGACGAGAACCACATCACAACCTATGTCAATGACAGATTCTGCCAAATATTGGGATACTCACGAGATGAGATGATTGGCAAGCCTACTATGGACTTCTATGATGAAACCTCGAAAAAAATAGTTAAAGAAGTGCGGCGTAAACGAAGAGAAGGACGCGCAGAGCCTTTAGAAGTCTGTTGCATGCACAAAGACGGGCATAAAGTATACCTTCGGCAGTCACCAAGACCAATGTTTGATGAGCATGGCAACTATAAGGGTACCTTTTCAGTTTTTACCGACCTCACTGAGGCCAAGCAAGCTGAAGAAGAAAAAGCCAGAATTGAAGCCCAATTCCAGTCAGCCCAGAAGATGGAAGCCATCGGCACCCTTGCGGGTGGAATTGCGCATGACTTCAACAACATTCTCATGGGTATGCAGGGGTATGCTTCTCTGATGCTTTTAGATATTGATGCCAGCCATCCGCATTATGAAAAATTAAAAGGAATCGAACGACAGGTCCAAAGCGGAGCGGAACTGACCAGTCAATTATTGGGCTTTGCCAGGGGCGGAAAATATGAGGTTAAGCCGACTGATTTGAATGAACTCGTAAAAAGTCAAAATCATATGTTTGGCCGCACAAAGAAAGAGATCACAATTCGCGGGAAATATGAAAAGGATCTCTGGGCCGTAGAGGTCGATCAGGGGCAGATGGAACAGGTGCTGTTGAATCTTTATGTCAATGCCTGGCAGGCAATGCCGGGTGGCGGAGATCTCTACATTCAAACAGAAAATTTCATATTTAATGAAAACTACATTAAGTCCTTTCAAGTGGAACCCGGGAAATATGTGAAGATCTCTATCACCGACACCGGAGTTGGCATGGATAAAGAGACCCGGGAAAGGATATTCGAGCCGTTCTTTACCACCAAAGAGATGGGCCGGGGTACAGGCTTAGGGTTGGCCTCTGCATATGGAATCATCAAGAATCATGGCGGCTTCATAAATGTTTACAGCGAGAAAGGTGAAGGAACCACCTTTAACATTTACCTGCCAGCCTCCGAAAAGGAAGTCATAAAAGAGAAGGCGGCCGAGAAAGACGACGTCTTAATGGGAACTGAGACAATCCTCCTGGTGGACGATGAGAAGATCATCATAGATGTCAGTGTTGAGATTCTAAAGGAATTGGGTTATAAGGTTTTATTGGCTGAAAGCGGCGATGAAGCAATAGAGGTTTATAAGGGAAATAAAGACAAGATTGACATGGTCATGCTGGACATGATCATGCCGGGCATGGGCGGTGGAGAAACATACGATATGCTGAAGAGAATAAATCCCAATATAAAGGTTGTCCTTTCAAGCGGATACAGCATAAACGGGCAGGCTGAAGAAATATTGGAACGAGGGTGCAATGGATTCATTCAGAAGCCATTCAATATCAAATATCTGTCACAGAAGATAAGGGAGATTTTGGATAAAGAATAGGATTGAGTCCTGTGAATTTAAAGAAAATGCAAGGACACCATATAATTATAATAATGTGCTTCGCCCGGCAGGGGAGCATAAGTCAACAAGGTCAGTATGTTGCTTCAACCTGATTTACCGACACCATAAAAAAGAGCAAGAGATACACTGCAAAGGGGGGAGTGAGCGCACATGCGTAGACGTCTATGTGCGATGATAATTGGCATCGTATTTGACACTCTTCATAATTGCAATCTTTCTTTCACTGCAGCAAGTGGCAGGGAGGTTCATTCCGGTGGCCGCTGGATCGAATCCTGCACGGCTCAACAAGTAAAATCAAGGGGTTAGCTATCAAGGCCGGCCTCTTTTTTGTGCCAAATTGGGCGATTGTGCCCGAAATTGTGCCCATTTGATTTTTCAGGTAGGCGGATTGCCTCTCTGTGGCAAGCTTCAAATCATCATCGCTCACTATGTTGTACCGGGCAAAAACAGACCGGGTTTTATGACCTGGCACTGTCATGGCCACACGTTCAGGAATGCCGGCCTTTCTGCAAGCGGAGGCCCATGATCTCCTAAAATACTTGATTGTGTCATGGAATACCTCCAAATAAAAAAAGCGCAGAGAATTGACACGGCTCAAGTACAAGCCGCCAGGCCCTCGCGGGTTCAGGATTCTCTGCACACTGCTGGGGCCACGGTTATAACTACTCAATGGCGCTTTTTATCTCCCTACAGATAAATCCCCTCAAAAGAGGCCTTTTTGTTTTGAAAAGGTATGAGACGGATATATACTAACTCCGGCGCATTCACGAAATCAACCTCCGCAGTTTCCTTGTCGACCAGACGATAATAACCCCGTCTATCCCCTGCCTTTTCGATTATCCATTCTTTACACAATGTATCGATGGGTACAGCACGAATGTTCGTCGCTTCTCTTGCTGATAAAAACAATTCCCGATCAAGCTGTCCTGTTGAAAACTCCCCGGGGGCATCCAGCACCCACCTCCGAAGCTCGCTCGCTATATTTCTTTCTTACTAATTCTTTCTTTAGTACTCTTAATCTTTATAAGGGCTTCCTTTTCCGGGTGGGATGGAGTGCAATTCAGGGCCGGAAATTTCAAGACCGTCTCGGCCTCCGATATAGGCATACCGCCCTTTAGCAGGCAGTTGGCTATGTGAAAAAGCGTGTTGTCCCGGTGTCTTTTTTCGAAAAAGTTGGTTACATTTGGTGACAAGTTAGTTACATTTGGGTATTTTGGGTTACATTGGTTACA
>JAFDED010000117.1 GCA_019310535.1 Deltaproteobacteria bacterium | reverse complement strand
TTCCAGCAAATTCTGTCTCATAAGTTGGCCTTCCACTTCTTTACTTCTCTCCAACCTTCCTTCCCCATGATCTTTATCTTGACCAGGGGGATACCATGTGTGTTCCGTTTCCCACGCCCCCTATTTTTTGACTTGACAAGAAGCAAAAGTGTCGTTACACATTTGTTGTTTCAACGGCCACACTATAATGTGAACCAATTCACGTATTGGTTGAACATATAGTACAAATCTCTCGGAAGGAGGTACTTGCGTATGGCGTATGTCATTAACGAGGAAGAATGCATCAATTGTGGAACATGTGAGGCTGAATGCCCCGTGGAAGCCATCAGTGAGGGAGAGGAATCTTATAGTATCGATCCCGATCTATGTACGGAATGCGGAAGCTGCGTAGAAGTCTGTCCCAACGATGCGATTTCGGGTCCGGAATAACAGTGTCAAATGATTTTTCTCTTATCCATGCGGGCGCTGTCATGAGCGGACCGGGACCCTGGAGATATGAAAATGCCTCTCTGCCGCCTATGCGGAGAGGCATTTCATTTTCAGTTTATGATTAACAACTGGAAAAACGGAGGCCCGGTTGCGAGCTTTTTTCACGCATGGAATTTTCTTCCCCGCCAGCCGTCCGCCAAATCCCCCTATACCCACGACTATATTCGGCCTTTTTGTGAATTCAAACTCCTCAACAATAAAGAGAATTTACCGCAAAGCGCGCAGGGGTCGGGGATCGCTGAGAAAGAATCTTATTATATCTATCTTTTCTCTGTGCGCCCTGCGCACTAAAAAGGAGGAACCACAAATCCTGATGCTGTCGGTCCAGACGCAGCCTATAACCCCCAACGTCATCATCCAACAATTGTGCCCACGACGGCCTTCTCACTCTTATCAACTTTCTCGGGACTGCCATGTGTGTTCCGTTTCCCATTCCCAAAAAATAAAAAAACTTGACTTCAAGCAAAGATGGCTGTATATTAGAAATAGCTGATTTTAAATTATCAATGCCTGCTCAAGGCTGAAAGCCTGTAGACCGGCGGGGCAGGACAAAAAGTAGGGTAAAGACATTTTGAAGTGCCAAGGCAAGATTACCATTTACATCTAATGGGAGTGGTTGTTTCTTTCTGTCAAAGTGTTAACCCGATTTAAAGATAAAATGAAATGTGTAGAGGAGGTGTAACTTTGGCAGAAGGAATTGTAAAATGGTTCAATGAGAGAAAAGGGTTCGGCTTCATCGAGAAAGATGAAGGCGGCGATGTTTTTGTGCATTTTAGCGCGATCAAAGGCAGCGGCTTCAAGTCTTTATATGAAGGACAGCGCGTGCGCTTTGACATTGAACAGGGCAAAAAAGGCCCGGCGGCGGGGAATGTAGAGCCCCAATAAGAATACAGCCGAGTATAAGTTAACGAAAGGCACCTCGTTAAGCTACGAGCTACGCAATGAGGTGCCTTATTTTTTTAAGCCGACTTGCGGGTAACAGGCAAGAGGACTGGTAGCCTGCAGAGTCAAAATTCGTCAGGCGACCATTCGCCCCGGAAAAACCTGGGTCAAAAACGATGCAGAATATAGTGGCCAAAAAGATTGCCAGGAAAATCGTTCAGCGCAGTTAGTGTTACTCCGACAAATTTGTCTTATATTTCGCTGAGGGAAGGTGTGTTATGTTTTTTTCATGGAAACCAAAATTGCTTTTCCCAGTAGTGACGTATTGACGATTACCTGGCACCGTATGCCGCGTTTTTACGACGGTCGGAAGGACAGGAACTGTCCAATTGCTATGTAGTGGGTTTCATGATGGAAGGGGAACGCAAGTCGGTCGAGCCGATGTCTGAGAGGGTCCACGCCTCGGAAAGGGGGATGCAACGGTTGCTGACAGAGGTGAAGTGGGACTACGAAGGAGTGTTTAGTGTGTTGGCCCTACGCGATGCAGTTGTATATTCCCCGCTCTTGGGACAATCTGGAATATCCCCACTGCGCTTTGATGCGAGACAAGACGTGCATGCCTCAGGGAGCCCGCTACCATGAGAAATGGCAAATAGTGCTGGAGCACATTGACCTTGCTCGGCAAGATGGTGTTCCCCATCGGGCGGTGGTGGCCGATGCTTGGTATGGGAATGTTGCTGAGTTTCGGAAGGGATTGGCTGAACGGGGTGAGAGTTAAGTGGTGGGGACCTATTCGGACACTGAGGTTTTTATCGACCCACCGATCTTTGTGGCACCCCAACCGAAGAGGCGGGGGCGAGGAAGACCCAGAAAACGTTCAAAATTGATTAAGACGAATCCGCTGTCGATAAAAATTTCTAAGATTGGCGAGAACGTGGAGGAGGATGCCTGGGAGCATCTGGAATTGCGCCACGATAGTCGAGGGAAACCCTTGGTGGTGGAAGCCAGTGTCTCGGCGAGTCTGGCCGGCCCAAGGATACCGGAAAGGAATTATTCACGAAGAGGTGTGGTTGATCATCGAAAGGCCTAAACACAGCCAGGAGCAAGTTGAATTGCGATACTACTTCAGCAATATGCCTCAGCATATACCCAAGTTGGAGACCATTCACCTCTCTCACGAACGAACCTGGATAGAGCTGGGATATCAATAACTCAAAGAGGAATTGGGCTTGGATCACCATGAAGGGCGGTCTTGGACCGGTTGGCACCGACACGTGCTTTTGGTTTTTTTGGCTTTTGGCTATTTGACCTGAGTGCGCCTCCAGGAAAAAAGGCGACTTCAGCAGGCCATCTGGAACAAAAGATTGACACCCAAGGCGATTTAGGTGAAAGAAATTTCCAATGGAAAGATTCTTCCTTGAAATCATGGAAGAATCGATCTTGCCCCCTTCGTTCTTCAGAGCGATGTCGGCGAAAACACGCTCACAAAAAACGCCTTCTTTGCCAGATATTCGGCATCATCTGGCAAAATGCTTGATGAGAAAGTTGCTTTGATAATTAACATATAATTGTTGGAGTAGTACTATTCAGCAGTTCCCAGCGCAGGATCAGGATCTTGCTGGCTGTCGGGCAATCTCGCCAGCATCAGCCATTGAGAACGGTGATCACCTCGGCCTTTCTGAGCACTTTATCCCTCTGTTTGTCGATGTAGCCGTTTTTCACCACTGAAAGGATCGTCTCGTTTTCCATATCGTGGACCTCCTGGGTGTCCACGACCTTGCAGTAGTCCATCCGGGCCTTGTTGTCTTGAAATTCGATTTGGACGATATGGTTAGCATTGAGCAGCCTGATGAGTTTCCTGTGGATGGCACGGACATTTTTGGCCAGCCTCAAAGCCGACTTGTCAAGCTCATTCTCTTTGCCCTGAATGGTTTCGTCCAGATTTTCAAAGGCATCCAGAACCTCAAAGAGATTTAGATACAGTTCTCTTTCTCTGGCCTGAAAAGAATTCTCCTGTTCATGGAGGGCGTGGGTCAATTCAGCTATCTTCAACTGAAATTCAATGAATTTCTTTTTCAGGAATTCTTTTTCTTTTTTCATGAAGTCTCATCGAAAATAGACAGGCGTTTCAAATCTGATACGGACCGCACCTCCGGCCGAGTCAGAGTCAATCGTTCCTGAAGGGGCTTTACATCAATAAAGTTCAGGAAGGCATGGGCTGCCTTGGTGATTGGATCCAGAAGCTCCTTCTGGGCCACGGCCACCTCTCGGCTGGAGAATTTCCTCTCCCGCAAGGCTTGAGCCGCTGCCTGAATTATTTCTCGTTTAGAAGCGTAGTGATCGATATTCAATATCTTATACGGATTCATCACCTCACCTCTGTTCCAGTTGCTTCAACATTCTATCGATATCGTATAGAATGGAATGTGAATCATCCACCCTGGTGCACCACCCATGAAGATCATTAAGCCTTAAAATCTTTTCTTTATTGGTCAGCCCCATTTCGTCTAAGCCTTCTACACATTTTTCCATAAAGTCGAAAAAATAGTCCAGCACCTCCTGATATTCGGATTCCGCCGCTATCTTGCACGCCTTGTTCATCCTAAATTTGATTAGTGCCTTATCAAGTTCTTGAATTTCCAAATCGACTTGAAGATCGTTCAAGGTACCCCGGGCAAGTTCGTTCTCGGGATTAAGCGTTAATGCCTTTATTAAAGTGATTTCCAGATTTCTTGAATTCATCAGATCTTGGTTGTATTCCTCGATGGCCCGCCTGCTCATAACCAGGGACAGGGCCTCCTTTATGCTCTTTGAAGGCCTTTTTCGATGAATGTCTATAAGGACTTCCTCATAGCGGCGCAATTCATCTGGTTCATAAACCTCAAAAGCTTTTTCTTTGAATTCCCTTTCATATCTTGAGGAGATATCGAACAAAGCCGTCGCGGTCTCGAAATATCGTCCGGGTCGGCTAAACCCCTGTTCCAGACAATACAGCCCGTAGGCAAACTTCACCCTCAAAATGCCGTAATTCTGAAATTCATCACCATCTTTCGTGTCAGGCAGGCTGGCAAGGGCCTTCTCGTACTCCCCTCTTTCGAGGTGATACAGGCTTTGCCCAGCCGGTGAATAGTAACTGCCTGTCATCAGATAGTGTTCTGTGTTTCCAAAAAAGTCCCTGTTGTCCCTGATCAGCCGGAGTACTTGATCAGATTTGCCGAAGCGTGCAGCAAATTGCGGTGTGCAGACCAGGTGGGCAAGATCCTCCCGATCCCCAACCAGGTCATAGAGGTCCTCAACCAGCTTCTTCTCAATATTCCAGCCAATCACTTGTTTTTCAGCAGCATCTTCTCCGGGATCAGCATATTTTTTTATCAGATCCTCTGCCATCCGGATCAATTTCCGGCGTATTTTGGCTCTATCTTCTGCCCCAGAGGAGCATCTCCCGACTATCTCGCTGTACACAGCGGTAAGCCAGAACATTGTCAGGTCGGCTAAATGTGCTCCCGATGTCTCAGCCAGTTTGAAACAGATCTTGGCATAGAGCCCAAGCAGAGTGGGCTCCATCTTAGCGGGAGAATGGAAAAGCAGTCCCGCGATGGTCTCATACCGCTCCTCCTTCCAGAGTTCTTCTATCCAGGCATACTTACAGTATTCCACCAGACCATCCAGGCCTTGCCGGTTGGTGGAATTCAGAAGGTATCCCCCTTCCTCGTAGATACTGGCGAAATCATTGGCACGGTCAAATCGCCTATATATATCTTCCTCCAACAGGGATCGGACGGCCTCCTTTTGCTCCAGGAAACCACTGTCCCGTGAGGCGATATCATCCCAAATCTTCAGGCACCCGTAATATCGGCCCAATTTGGCCAGGGCAAAACCATAGTCATATAAGGCCCCGATATCAGACAGGGTGAGGTTTTGGAATACCGAGATCGCCTCTCCATATCTTTCGGCCTTGACAAGGCAACGCGCTTTCTTGATAAGGAATTCTTCCCTTTTCAAGGCGGTAAATGTCTGCTCATACAGCTCAACCGCCCTCAGGTATTGGCCAGCGGCTTCTGCATCTCTCGCGGCCTTGCCGGTGTCACGGCCAAGCAATACCTCCTGTAATCGGGCAATTTTTTCCGTGATCCAATCGTCGCCAGAGATCCGATAAGCTTCCTCATAGCATCCGAGGGCTTTTCTGAGGTTGTTCTTCTTTGCGTGTTTCATCGCCCTCTTTACAAGATCTTTTGCCTTAAGCTTTTCTGTCTCTTTATTACATATCTTGATCTTCTCAGCGATATCCGCTCGCTCGAACATCCTCCCAGCCTTCTCAAACTCCCTTTTGGCCAACGGATAGTTTCCCTTATCAAATAATTTCTCGGCCCTTGCCAATATGGATTCAAGACTCTGTGTCTTTTTTTTCATGACCTTCTATCTACTCAAGCAGGATTTTGATCCTCTCTCCCGGCTGAAATTCTAAATCGGGATTGAGATTGGTGATCCGTTTTACCATGTCTTTTGACTTGTAAAACTTCATGGCTACAGATTGGAGGGTGTCACCTTCAGCGATGGTGTATTCCCAATAGATCCTGTTGCCTTCTTTTTCAGTAATTTTTTTGTATATATCCTTTGCCAAGTCGGCATTTTCAAGGATTCTCAACCGCACCCCGTCTCCGATGCTGTAAATACCGAGATGAGAATTGTGCTCAAGAAGGACCGCATAATAATCTCCCGAACCATAATATCTTTTCGAAATACCCCACAAGGTATCCTTTTCATTTGCCTCATAGATCCAAAAGTTAATTTTTTCCGGAAGGCTAACCTGCGGATGCGATTTTTCCGGGACAAAAATGTTCCCGGTCGTCGGTTTTTCAAGGGAGTTCTCCGGGACAAACGATCCTTCAATATCCTCTCTCGTTATGTGTTTGGCCTCAATCCGGGCGGAACCGACATCCGACGAACTCGATTGATACTGCGCAAGATGCACCAGCTTGGCTTCCATTTTTCTTATGGCGTTGGTGAAGTATGTCTGCTGTTCCTGAAGCCGGGTTTCAAGTCGCTTGAACTGGAACACCGACAGTACACCCGCCAGGCAAAGAAACAGCCCAATGGCGACAAATAAAATGACCTTTTTCCCCGATCCGGTTTTCTCACTGACTGATTCGTCAGGGAGGGAGTCCAAGACCTTAAAACAGGTCAGATCCGCATCACACTGGGGGCATTGGATCTTGTCGTGAGTGATGCTCTCTAGACCGCATATTGGGCAGGTAGTTGGAAATGCCACTTACTTCTTAATATCCTTAAAGATCACACCGGTTTTGGATTCGTACTCATTCACGATCTTGTAAGCTTCGGGCAATATCTCTTTCAGCAGGGCAACCGCCCTGTGCCGGTCATTTTCCTTAAACGCCGTCAGGATGTTCTCGATAGACCGAAAAAACTTTGGGGCCTTTGCCGGATCCGTCTCAATACAGAAATCTCCGGCTTTTTGGATCTCCATCAGCTCATTAACCACTCCAAGTTTGTTCAGAGAATCCTGCAGATCTTCTAAGGCCTGAACGTTCTCTTCATAATTCCCGTGCTCATCCATCTCCTCCAGGCGCCTCATTTTTTTCCTGATGGTCGCTTGATCATCGGGGTGGATGGCTGGTCCGAAATCCTGAAGTACTGCCTCGCCATAGTAAATGGATGTCTTGGTGGTATGGCCCTCGGCCGCCATTCTCCGGGCCTTCTCGATCTTTAGGGCCGCCCGCTCGTAAACCGGTTCATCCACCTCACCAGTCTCATGATCCACAACCTTATTGATGTCCTTTATTGCAGAGAGCGCGCGATGGAGGAGATCAATCACAACGTACTCGGTATATTGCTTGCGGTTGGCCTCAATGATAGTCTCTTCCAGGGACAGGAGCAGCTTTTCGTCGGCCTTTCCTCTGGACAGAGTCTTTGATAGCTGGACATTGGGGCGTTCTTTCAGGGCCGCAGTAACCTCGATAAGATTGTTCTCGTCGATCCTCAGGGTAATCTCCACGTGCAGCGGGCCTTCTTGCTGAGCTTCTTCGGCCTTGTCCTCCGTATCGATTCCCAGCCACAGGTCGCCAATGGATTCCTCTTCCTCGTTCACCACGTTGAAAAATTTCATGTGAACCAGTTTCTGTTCCGGATGGACTAGCTTGAATACTTCGGTCTTTTCACAGGGCAGGGGTGTAGTCTTCTCCACAAATAGGTGCCGTTCGTTGTTTTCCAAGTAAATGTAATAGTCGTGGGCCGCTGAGTGAACAATATCCAGTATTCCTTGATCGATGGTGTATTTTTCCAGATCTAACCCGCAGTTTTCGCACAACTTGTCACACTGGGAGACCAAACGGCCGCATTGAGGGCACTCATAGGTGTCCGCCAGCCGGTGGCTCAGGATAGCCGCCCCCTCGGCAATAGCCAGCATGGGTCGTTCGTGGACCAGTACCTTTTCATCCCCAAACTCTTGCTTCATTACCTCCACTATCCGTGGAATCCGTGAACTTCCCCCCACTAGAAGGACATTGTCGATCAGGTCCGAGGTGAAATGAATATCCCGGAGCAAATTCCGGGTGAGCCTGATAATGGTCTCGACAACCGAAGCGATGATCTCGTTGAATTGATCCCGGGTCAAAACTATATCCACATCCACACTGTCCCTGTCATCGTCCTTCAGGATGCCCAATATCTCAATATAGGCCTCGTCCTCGGTACTCAACCTGATCTTGGCCTTTTCCACTTTTGCCTTCAGTTCGCCGAGAAAAAGGTTCTTTTGTTTCTCCTTCTGATTCTCTATAAATGCCGCCATGTCGTGGATCTGATACTCCCGGGCAGTTTCTGCCAGGACATAATCAATAATAAGACGGTCAATGTCCTCGCCGCCAAGCCACATGTCTCCACCCTTCCCCTGCTCGATGAATTGCCCGCCGCTGATGGTCAGGACTGACAGGTCAAAGGTGCCGCCTCCGAAATCGAAGATGAGGACTGTTTTGGCCTCATCACCCTTAACATTGTCCACTCCAAAGGATATGGCGGCGGCGGTGGGCTCGGGCAGCAACCTGCGGACCTTCAAACGCGCCAGGGCTCCGGCTGTCCTGGTCGCATGTTTTTGCTTATCGTTGAAATATGCGGGTACAGTAATCACTGCATATTCCACCTCGCTGTCCAGGGCCTTTTCCGCATCCATGCGAATTTTTTCCAGTATCTGGGCGGAGATTTCTTCCGGCGTGTACTCTTTGCCACCAAGAATTATAGCCAGGCTATTTTCCGTCCCCCTGGAGTGGCGCTCGATCCGGTAGAGCAGCCGGCGGTTGGCAATAATCTGCCGGACTTCCTTGTCCTGGTAGTTTCTTCCCATCAGCCGTTTGACGGCCACGATGGTGTTCTCCGGGTCCTGCTTCATCCACTCCAGTGCATGTCTGCCAACTACGAAATGAGGCTTCAAGAAGGGCAAGTTCTTCTTTTTCAGAGTGACGCAGGAAGGAGTAAAGAAATCCCCTTCAGCATTTTTCAAAACCTCTGTGTGAACCTTTTTTATTGCTCCCACTGAGTTGGTCGTACCTAGATCAATCCCTATTGACTTAGACATACATTTTCTTCCTTTTTCAGATTTTCATAGGATACCATTTACACGATCTTCCATGGATTCAACCTCTGAGCCCAGTTAAATATGTATGATAGAAGCTCGCTTTTTCAACGACATATAATATAGGGAAAAAACTGTTGGGTGTCAATTATATGTCCAGTGCTATCTTGTTATAAACATGGGTACATTCCAGGAGTTTGTGGTATAAAGGGTAGCATCTAAATGTCTCCATTCCAAGGATGGTTTTACTCGATTATGAAGCTTACCAGAGAACAGAGGATTCGTCAAAAGCTTTACTGGTTTCAGGTCAGCAGGTTTTAAAGAGGGGTGACATAATCATTGCATTTTGCATTAACACCCCCAGTCCAACAAGCTCCTTGACAATTACAGCTGTGTTCAGATAATAATGTAAATATATCTTATGTGCCGTGGGCCATAGTCCGTGAAAAGGCGGTTCCGCCGACAGTGCTTGCAGGGAGTCTTCAGGCTTCGTGAAAATTGCGTTCTCAGCGCATCTTGGTTCATTTGGACCGCTCCAGAATACAAGAAAAGAGAGGTAAACATGCAAACACAAGAACTTTGGGGATACACGGGCAAAATCCTGCGAGTGGACTTAACACGCGGATCGATCCACGAAGAACCGTTGGAACCTGAGATGGTGGAAAAATACTTGGGAGGCACAGGTTTTGGCGTTGAGTATCTGTATCGGGAGGTGCCGCCCGGGGTGGAGTGGGACGATCCGGAAAACCGCATCATCATGGCTACGGGGCCGCTGGGAGGCACCATAGTGTCCGGGACCGGGACATTCTCTTTAGTAACCAAGGGACCAATGACCAACCTGGCCGTCTCCACTCAGGCCAACGGCATGTGGGGCGCGTTTCTCAAGTTCGCCGGCTACGACGGCGTAATCATACAGGGTAAATCGCCGAAATGGGTCTACCTCCACATCGAGGATGGCAAAGCGGAGCTTCGGGACGCGTCCCCCATCCTTGGGAAAAACACATGGGACATGGAGGATGCGGTCAAGCAGGATGTCGGAACAAGCCGGCAGGTGAGCGCTTTTGGCGTTGGGCCCGCGGGTGAGAACCTGGTTCGCTTTGCGATTGTGGCGGGCGACAAGGGTCATATAGCTTCCAAGAACGGCTGCGGGTGCGTCATGGGGGCCAAGAGGCTCAAGGCGGTCGCCATCACCCGCTCCAGGCGGCCCCTTTCCATCCGGCACAAGGATCTTTTGCCGGAGAGGGCCAAGGCGCTGGATCAGGATTCCAAGACAGCCCGCGGAGGGTTGCTATATAAATGGGGGACCGGGGGTGGATTCTCCGCCGCTGCATTAGGCGGCTATCTGCCCACTCGAAACTACACAACCAACATTTTTTTTGAACACGAGCTAATGAATGGCCAGTACCTTCGAACCCATTTTGAGGAGCGCTCCAAACCATGCTGGGCCTGCCGGCTTGCGCACACCAAGTACATGAAGGTAACTGAGGGGCCTTACGCGGGCTTTGAGGGGGAAGAGCCGGAGTACGAATGCATGGCCGCCTGGGGGCCGCAGGTCGGTAATACAGACCCCGGCGCCATGGTGATGCTCTCCAACCTGACCGATAGGCTGGGGATGGACGTGAACGAGGCGGGCTGGACCATCGGCTGGGTTATGGAGTGCTATGAAAAAGGGACCCTCACCCGCGATGATCTGGACGGGTTGGACATGCGCTGGGGCAATGTGGAAGC